>JAMCQY010000362.1 GCA_023381945.1 Deltaproteobacteria bacterium | reverse complement strand
GCGCCAAGTTCCCCCCTTTGAAAAAGGGGGGATAGGGGGGATTTAGGATATACCCTATAGGAAAGGTACTTTTCTTAAACAAGGAAGGAAGTAAGATAGTTGAAGGGTTATAGCTAATTAAAAAAGAGTTGACTATAAAGAAAAGGGTCAGCCTTCGAATCTATCGTCGAAGACCTTCATGGCGCAGAAGCGGCCGCACATGGTGCACTGGTCATCTTTGGCGAGACTCTTTTCCCGGTACTGCATGGCTTTGGAGGGATTAATGGAGAGCTTCAGCTGCGCGTCCCAATCCAGGGCCCGACGGGCCTTGGACATGGCCAAGTCCCAATCGGCGGCGCCGGGGAAGCCCAGGGCGAGGTCGGCGGCATGGGCTGCAATGCGGGAGGCCACCACTCCGTCGATGACGTCCTCGACCTCCGGCAGTTTCAGGTGCTCCGCGGGGGTGACGTAACATAAAAAGGAAGCGCCGACGGTGGCGGCCAAGGCGCCGCCTATAGCTCCGGCGATGTGGTCGTAGCCCGAAGCCACATCGGTGACCAGGGGACCCAGGACGTAAAAAGGGGCGCCAAAGCAATATTTCTGCTGGAGCCGGACATTCTTCTTGATGTGTTGCAGAGGCAGGTGCCCCGGCCCCTCCACCATGACCTGGACGCCTTTGGCCCAGGCCCGCTTAGTGAGTTCGCCGAGGACCTTCAATTCATGCAATTGGGCTTTATCCGTGGCGTCGGCCAGGCAACCGGGCCGCAGGCCGTCGCCCAGGCTTAGGGTAACGTCATACTCCCGGGCGATTTCCAGGAGTTGGTCGTATTTTTCATACAGCGGATTTTCCCGGCCGAAACGGCGCATCCAGGCCGTCAGGAAGGCCCCGCCCCGGGAGACCACCCCGGTGACCCGCTTTTTTAACAGCGGCAGGGCGGCTTTGGTAATGCCGCAATGCACCGTGACGAAATCCACCCCCTGGCGGGCGTGATGGCGCACCATCTCCAGCAGGTCGCCGGCCTTCACTTCTTCCAGGCTCTGGACCTCGGTCATAAGCTGGTAAATGGGCACCGTGCCGAAGGGCACCGGACACCTGCCCAACAGCAGGCGGCGGATGGCGTCCAGGTCGCCGCCGGTGGACAGGTCCATGACCGCGTGCGCCCCATACTCCAGGGCGGCGGCCAACTTGGCCTGCTCTTTCTCCAGGTTGATATCGTGGGGCGAGGTGCCGATATTGGCGTTGATCTTGACCCGAACGCCTTTGCCGATGGCCGCGGGCTGCAAACCTTGATGCCCCGGATTGGCCGGGACCACCAGAGTCCCTTTGGCCAGACCCTCCCGGATCACCTCGGGGGCCAGGCCCTCCCCCTGGGCCGCCTGCTCCATTGCCGGCGTAATCCGCCCCGCTAAGGCTGCTTCCCGCTGTGTCATGGGGGAAGTGTATCTTATCAAAGAGGAAAATGGAAGTGGGTGAGCAGGGAACAGTGAATAGTGAGCGGAAAAGGCTTATGAAGCTGTCAGCTATTCAGCTTCAGCTAACAGATTTTCAAAGGCGGGATGCGCTTCGCTTTCCCGCCCTACTACTGCTCACCGCTCACTGCTTACTGCTCACTCCTTAAAGAGTAGGCCGGCCAACTCCGGCCAGTCCGCCACTTCCAGGAAGGAATGCGGCCGGCGGTTCCAGGGCTGGGCGAAAAGGATGGGGGTGATGCCGTGGGCCGCCAATTGCTGGCAGGTCTCCAGGCGGTCTTCCACGAAATATTGGACGCGATGGTCCAACAGGTAATGGAGCTTGGTATCGGGGTCGCCGGTGGCCACCACCTGAATGGCCTCCGGCGGCACCTGGCTCAGGGTCTGGCGCAGCCAGGTCTTAATCGGCGTCGCCCGGTCCCGGGCGGTGACGAAGAGCAGGGGAATTTGCCGGGCCAGACGCGTCAACACCGGCACGGCATGGGGCAGCGGCTCCACCGTCAGTTCATGCGGCCGGTCGATGAGTTCCCGGATGAGCAACTGAATGATATCCGGCTCCAGGTCCAGGCAGTCTTCCAGGCGGAAGGTGGTGAGGTCATCAACGCGCAGATGGTGGCCGCAGTCGTAGCGCGTCCGGGCCAGGTCCAGAAAGGTGGTCATGATGTCGGCCACCACGCCGTCGATGTCGAAGGCCAGGGAATTTAATGGAATAGTCAACGCCAGCGGCCCTCTTTTCCGCCGGCCTTGGCGACGGAGTGTGGCAAGACCAATCTCGCTTTGGAATAGTCGGCCTGAATAACCCGCTCATTCTCGTCTTCGGCAATCAGCCGTTCCAGTTCTTCGTCAGTTTGAGCGTCAACCCGGCCCAAATCGGTACGGCTTTGCGCCCGCTTGGCCTTAAGCTCTGCTGCTGTATAGTTCTTGATATTTTTGTCTTTCTTCATGGCGCGCCCTCCGGAAGGAAACCCGGATCGAGATTTTCTAATTATCTGGCATTCTCCCATTTGACCCAGCATCAATGGCCCAAGGCCGCGCCTCATTTTTTTTAAATATATTTTGTCGATAGTTGATCTTTAGGCCGCGTCGGGAACGTGCGCTTTCTTTTTCGGTCTCCCTCCTCGTTTGCCGTTCGACCGTGAAGCGGCGGTTTTAGCCGCCGAGGTTGAGCGCCCTCCCGTTTTGCCCAATTGCGAAGCCATCCACCTCCGCGAGCCAAAAACGCCTTCTAGTAGGGCGGGCAAGTAGAGATCGGCGTCAAGGTCTGGGAAGTGAATGCTGAAGCCTGAGGGTGAAATCTCGATTTTGGTAAGCTGCTCCGGTTTGGCTTTTTCGAGTCCTTGAGCTTTATGTGGCTTGAACGCAATTGAAAAGCCTGCGCTCAGATCAATTACCAAGAGACCGATGCGGCGGTAATAACGCGCTCTTACAGCGGTCGGCGTTTTGGCCAATCGTGCCGCTGCCCGCTTGTTTGCCGCTTCGATTTCGTTTTTCTCTATTTCATCTTTAGGGTAATCCATGAATCTTTCCCCATTCGGCGCATAAGTCCGCTATTCTTTCCGTCAATGCCATCTTGATCTTCGAAAGCTCACTCTCCGGACAACCGTAATTCTCCCGCAATTCCGGCGGTCCTTCGGGGCAATGGAGCTTGAAGACGGCCTCACAATCATTGCCTATAACATGCACGTGGGCCGGTCTGTGATCGTTCGGGTGAATCACCACACGCCACCGGCCGAACCTGCCAACTGTTACCATCTTATCATAAACCAAAGCGCTTGGGTTATTTTTTCAAGTATTCGAAACCAAATTGATGCAAGTTCTAAGCGACTATTCTTTGAGCAAACCTGCGGCCTTAAAAGCCCTGTAATCCGCCCCCATTTAGCCGGTGAGGCCTTTAGCAGTGCGATCGGCGGCGGAATGTGCGGCTTGAATCCCAAGCTGGAGCTTAGGAACGAGAAGTGGCGGGCACGGAGACCCGCCCCACCATAAATATTATGAAGCTGGCGGTTCCAGCGAGGCCATAATCTCCAGCACTTCCTCCTCTTCCAGATCATACCAGTTCTCGTAGGCGTCGGCCACCGCGAAGGACCAGCCGGAGCGGACGTTGAGGCAGAAAAGTTCGTCCACGATCGGTAGGAGTTCCTGGACAGTGCGCCGGGAGCCGGTGGGCACCGCGGCGATGATCTTACCGGCATTCTGGCGCTTCAGGAACTGCACCGCGGCCCGCATGGTATAGCCTGACGCCAGGCCGTCATCGACCACGATGGCGGGCTTCCCGGCCAGTTCGGGATAGGGGCGGCCGCCCCGCAGCTTTTTCTCCCGCCGCCGGATGACGGCCGCGGTTTTCTCTTGCTGGGTAGCGATGTCTTCGGCCGAAAGATGAATCCGCTGCAGCAGTTCCTGATTATAAATGGCCTCCCCCGCCGGGTTCAGGGCTCCAAAGCCGGCCTCGGTGGTGTAGGGGAGCTGGATTTTCCGGACAATGATCAGGTCCAGGGGGCAGGCAAGCTCCCGGGCGATTTCGGCAGCCACCGGCACTCCGCCGGCGGGAATGGCGAACAGGTGAATTTTTTGGCCCCGGTACCCCTGGAGGCGCTCCGCCAGCAGGCGCCCGGCGTGAGAGCGGTCCATGAATACCTGGACCCGGTCTTTTAAGGCGGGTTCTTCAATGAGTTTTCCCATGAGCGGCAAAATTCCTCGGCCAGGGCCGCGACCCTTTGGCGCCACTCCGCCTGGCTGAGGCGGGCGCCGCTAAGGCCGCCCTGAAGATTTATTTCAGAAAGATAAGTTGCCCCGGCCGGGCTGACAAGGAGGTCAAGGATGGCGAAAGGGAATTTTCCCCGGGCCATGACCCGGCGGCAAAATTCAAGTTGGGACTCTGTTACCGTTTCGGATCTGGAGGAGCCGCCTTGATAAAGGTTTTTGCGGAAACTATGGGGGTTGACCCGCTCATAGGATTCCGTGTAATCGCCCGCTACGACCACCCGGAAATCCCGGCCCCCGTCGACAAACGGCTGCACCACCAACGGGTAAGGCAGGGACTGCACCACGGCCAGGCTGTACAGCGCCTCCAGGGAAGGCCAGAATCCCACTCCCAAACCCAGATGGGGCCGGTCCCGTTTGCTGACCACCGCGCCTGAGAAGTGTTGGTGAAACTCGGCGAGGCGGTCGGCCAGATCAGCCAGCCGATAAAACACAAAGGTGCCGGGCACCATGAATTCTCCCAGAATTTCGGCCTGGGCAACCTTGGAGCTATTCAGGACCTGTGCCAGGGCTGGAGGAAACAGGGAGACGCCCCGGTCAGCCAGGTCCAGCAATTTAAAACTCTCGCCAGGGTGCAGGGGCAGGGTCCCCACCACCGCGTCGCCAGCGCCCAACTCAGAAAAATATTGGCGGAATTCGGTGACTTGACGGACCAATCGAGGCTGATGGTTCATGAAATTCAGTGAGAAGTGAAGCTGACTTTCGGAGTGGCAGCCGTCGCCTTGATAGCCCGAGTTTTTCCGGACCTGGTTATTAGAGCCGGAGCCTTGGCTTGGCGGACATAGATATCATAATAGTCCACCTGGGCGATGCGCCGCCAATCGCGGGCCACCAGACGGGGCGGATAAATCTGCTGAAAAACCCCCTTGCCGAAGTTTCCCAAAATTAGCACATTAGCGCCCATCCTTTCGAAATTATAGGGATAGGGCCGAGGGTTGAAGAGCACGATCTGTTTAGGAGTAGACTCCACAAAATAAAAAGACGGCATCAAATGGATGCGGTGTTCATTATCCAGAAAAGCCAATTCATACTCCGGCGTCTCGATGAGCCAGGAGTCAGGGACGTGGGCGCGGAGAAATTTTACCAATTTTTCAGGAGGGTTATTCCCGCGAGTCAATACCTGGTTCAGATAGTCCAGACCAGACCAGGGGTAAAGGCCGATCAAAAAGGCCAGAACCACTCCCCCGCTCACCCAGGCGGACCTGTGAGGCAAATGGGCAGTGAGGCGGCCGATACCCTGAAGTAGAAAATGGGCCGCCAGTGGTGCGGCCAAAAACAAAGCGGGCAGGGCAAACCGCTGCCACCAGACCGCAGTGAGGTAAATCAGGCACCAGAGCAAGAAATTCAAAATCCATAGCCTGGCGCCCGGGCCAGGAGCCTCCTTTTTCCAGGTCCAGACAGTTCCGGCCAGCCCCAGCCAAAAGAGGGGATGCTCTAAGAGGTAGAGTAAACTTTCCGGATAGATGCGGCCGATGGTTAGAGGAGTGAAAAACTCATGGCAGAGGAGTTTTTTCTGATGCAGGAAATGGAAGACCGCCTCCGCCAGGCTGCCCAGGATGATCGCCTTCAGGAGCAGGTAAGCCAATAATGGCAGGGCCAGACCAGCCGCGTACGCCAGGAGTTTAAGGCTCAGGCTGCCGCGCTCCCGCCAGGATTGCCAGATCAGCAGCGCCAGCGGCGGCAGGAAGGCCAGTCCGTAAAATTCCTTGGCATCGAAGGCCAGTCCCAGGAAAAGCCCTCCCAGGAACAGGGGCCAGTTTGAACGGTTTTCCAGCCCCTGGATAAGAAACCCGGCGCTCAACAGAAAGAGCGCCAGAGCCGGGATATCTCCGAGGACGGAGCGGCCCCAGTAAAAGACATCGGTGCCCAGCAGGGCCAAGGCCACCGCCAGCAGGGCGGCCCCCGGACTCCAGAGGCGGCGGGCGGCCAGGAACAGGCCCAGGAAAGCCAGCACCAGATAAAGCCCGGCCACCAGGCGTCCCGTGACCAGGGATACTCCCAAAAGCTTATAGGCCAGGGCGACCGGCAGGATCACGGCCGGCCCGACGCTGATGCGGTAGTCCAGATCATTCAATTGATCGGGGGTTTGCACCGTAAAAGCGTAACGGCCATGCTGCACCAGATTGGCGGCGGTTTCTGAGAAGATGGCTTCATCCCACCAGATGGTGGGGTAATTGGCCAGATTGTAAAAACTGCCAACCAGGATCAGGACCGCGAGCAACATTCCGCCACAAAATCCCAGAAATCTAAGTCGCGAACCAAAGTCACCGAACTCCATGAGTTGCCGCCTCGGGTCGACGCGGGCCAAAGCCTGCGGCCAGCAAAATTATAAAAAAAAGCCTCCCCTATTATAGGGCAGGCTTTTAGACGGAATAAAGTAAAATCTATACGCCGGCTACAAAAATGTCTATAGGCCGACGATGTTTTTGTGCAGTTCTTTCGTCTTCTCCATCCTGGCCGCGTCGCGCTCGGCCACGATGGCTGCCAGACGGTCCTGGATGCGTTTGTAGAAGTTGCTGTTGATGTCTTCGCCCCGGGCGTGGGCGTCGATGAGCTGCCGGTAACAACAGATCATCTTGGCGATCATCGAGACCGCATACTCCCGTCCCTGAACCTTGACAGTGGCCAATCCCAGGTCGAGATACTGCTTCAGTTCGTCTCCCAGGATGGCAAAGGCCACGTTGGGGCGCAGCCGCACCCGTTCATTGATGGCCTCGATCTTTTCCGGGGGCTGCCCCCGCCGGGAGAGGACCTTACGCCGCTGTTCGTCGGTGAGCATGCAGATCCTGAAGCAACTGCCGCTGCGGTCGGGCCAGCCCTCATATTCGATGATTTCATTGCCGTCCTCGTCCTTATAAACCTTGCGGACGTAGGAGTCGGCAATCAGTTCGTGAAACATGCAGTTGCCCACGCCCCCGATGCAGCGGTTGCCGTGGATCAAAATCTCAGTCCCCAAGCCCAATTCGTCGGCCTCACGTTTAAAGCGGGCCAACTTCTCCACCGTATCAATTTCGGTGGAGGCCACTATCTGGGTGCAGCCATAACCCTGGAACCGGGCCATCTCGGCCTGGGTCTGAATGTTGGCGCCCACGCTGGCATGGATAACCAGCCCGGGAAACCGCTGGTGCACGGCCTGCATCACTGCTGGGGTCTTGACGATCACCCCTTCGATGCCGAAGTGGGCGTACTTCTCGACCTTTTGCAATACCAGGGGGATTTTTTCCGGCGGGATTTCAGCGTTCAGGGCCACCCGTATCTTGCCCTGATATTTATCGGCGATGCGCACCGCCTCAGCGATGTCGCTGTCTTCCAACTCCCATTGACATTTCCGGCGGCTGAAGCCCTTGGAGCCGACGTAGACGGCATTGGCGCCGTTTTTGAGGACTGCCTCCACCATTTCCAGGCTGCCGCCCGGAGCCAGCAATTCGTTAATCATGTGTCCCACACCTCCCTGAGCCTCTCCATCAGGTTCCTAGGCTCTGCGAACTCCTAACGCCAGTGCCCTTGGTAACCCCCAGGTATGGTGGGTTCCTGCCCCGCGCCTGCTGTCGGAACCCGATCTTTTCCCGGTTCCGGCAGGGAATCCTCGTACTACTCTTGATAGAAGTATATTTTAAGCCTGTTAAGACATTATTTCAATCAATATTGCCAAAAAATTTATGACAAATTAGGATATTTTTCACATATGCATTTATGTCAGCGCCGGGTAACCTCCCCAGGCTGAAAAGGAGTAGGATTCCTGGCGCCGTTCGCCTCGTAGGGGCGGGTTTTAAACCCGCCCCTACCCGCGCAGATAGGAAATCGCAAAGGCGAAACAGAGTCCGATTTCCACTGCCCAGGTTAGCAGGTAGATCAACAACTCCATCCGTGAACCGTATTCATCCATCTCGATGATGCGGTTTGGTTCCCGGACGATATCCCATGAAGAGACTTCTTTGTCGGCTGCCATTATATTCTCCTTGCTATGTAGCGCCGGCGCCCTCGCCGGAGCTTTAAAAAAATTCAGACAGCAGGTCTTTGATCGGACGCTCACCTTTTTGTTTGACCAACGGGCCGGCCTGGAGGACCCGATGGGCCTCTCCCAGCAAGGGCCTGGGGCGCTTAAAGATTATCCCGATGGGGATACGCTCTCCCCATTCCTTCGCCTTTTGGTAAGCCCACAGTTCGTTTTCCGGGTCATAGTCCGGCTCTTTTTCAATCTCATAGACCCGGGCTTTATACCATTGGAAGGTAT
>JAMCQY010000084.1 GCA_023381945.1 Deltaproteobacteria bacterium | reverse complement strand
CGGAGAGCACATGCCCGTAATGGAGCTCCAGGTCCCAGTTGCGCACCCGGACCATCCCCTGATGCCCCAGGAGCCGGAGGCGGTACTCCAGGGCAGCGGCCAGCTCCAGTTCAGAAATGCCCGGCTTGAGTATTTCCGGCACCTGCAAGTGTACCTGATCCATAATGGCCGCAGCCCGGCGCACCTTTTCCAGTTCATAGGAACTTTTGATCATCCGCTGCTGCCGGATCAGCATTGAGACGTCCCGGACCAGCTGCTGCGCGAAGACCTGCTCCCGGAGCCGTTGATAAAAGGCGGTGGGCATGACGTCCAACTCCAGGCCCACCGCTCCTTTGGGCTTGAGCCCGGCGCTTTCCAACAGAGTCGGAATCTCTTTGAGATTTTTATAAAAGGCCTGGGGCCAGGGGGGCCGTGTAACCACCCCCCGTGGCCGGCGCACCAGCAGCAAAGGACTGCCTTGAGGGGCTACCGCCAGGAAGCCATCCACCAGGGTGCCCGTATAATAGAACAGGTCGGCGGCCTGGCGCACCAGGGCCAGATCTAAATTTTGTGCGGCCAGGCCCTTTTGCAAGGCCTGGGCCCGGGAAGTGATTTCTGTGACAGGTACCTGTTCCATCATGCCTTTCTCTCATAGGCGCCCCGCTAAGGAAGCGTAAGTTATTTGGTAGCACAGGCTTTCCAGCCTGAGCTGTCGCAGGCTAAAGCCTAATCTTCCCGGTAAATTACCACGTGGAGCTCCTCCGGCCCATGGGCTCCCAAGACCAGGGTCTTTTCAATATCCGCAGTGCGGCTGGGACCGGTAAGCCAGGTGACCATGGGAGCCCGCCGCGCCGTCAGCTTTAGCGCCTGAGCCAGGCTGAGACCGGCCTGGCCTTCGGGTACAATGACCGCCAGCCGCCGCATCCGGAAGGAGAGGGCCGCGACAGGCCCGGCGGCGGCTTCGATGAGGACGCTGCCCGTCTCCGGGATCGCCCCCAGCCCGATGATAACTGCGGTTTCCCCCTCGGGCCCCCAGGCAGTCGAGGCCAAACGCGGCTTCAATCCTTGGTTCGCCAGTTCACCAGCGGCCAGGCGCAGCCAGGGGTGATCCTGGAGCCAGATGGGCTCTCCCAGCCTTGCTAACCAATGGCCCAGCTCCACCGGCCCTTGGAGCCGGTGAAAAACTGCGTCCACTTCCGCCAAACTGGCCTCCAAGGCCAAGGTTGGTCTGGAGGCTGGAGCCACTTCGCCCGGGTTGAAGGCAGCCTCAGCTGTCTGTCCAGAAAAATCGTGGCCGGTAAGGTCTACGGGGGATGGGGGTTCCGCTGGTTTGCCCGCCTGGGGAGCCTTTCTGGCCCGATGAAAGCTTTCGGAGGCCAGCGTCAGGCCTGGAAAACGGCGGGAGGACCCGGCTTGAAGCAAGCGCAGAGCCGGCTCCAGCCCCCGGTACAGCCGCGGCCGGGCCAGGACACGACCGGCGATGCCGGAGATTAGCTTTAGGCCGCGGTAGCGGGAACTGCGGGACCGCGTCAACAGGATTTTCTCCGCCAGATTGATCTGCACCGGGCAGATCTCCTGGCAGGCGCCGCACTGGGTGCAAAGGTCGCTGAGGTCGCCCGGCGGGTTCAGATGCGGGGCCAGCAGGATGCCAATGGCCCCGGGGTAGACCCGGCCGTACAGGTGGGCGGCCCGGAGCTGGAAGACCGGGCAGATGTTGAGACAGGCGCCGCAGCGCAGACAATAGAGGGCTTCCCGGAGGTCAGGGTCCCGGGACAATTGCCGCCGGCCATTATCCAGGATGATCAGGTAAAAGGCCTGAGGTCCGCCCGGCTGGAACTTGCGGCCCTTAATAAAATGCACCAGAGCCGTGAGACGCTGGCCGGTGGCGCTGGCCGGCAGCAGCCGCAGCAGGACCTCCAGGTCCGCCAGGGATGGGATCAGCTTTTCCAGGCCCATGACTGCCACCTGTACCTTCGGCAAGGTGGCGGTGAGCCTTAGATTGCTTTCATTTTCGAGAAAGACCAAGGTCCCGTCCGGGGTCGCGAAATTGACCCCGGTAATGCCCATCCCGGCCTCCCAGAATCGGGACCTGAGGTATTCCGTGGCTCGGCGGGCCAGGGTCTCCGGCTCAGGAGAGCAGGGGCCGCCCAGGTGGTCCTCAAAGATTGCGGCAATCTGGCGGCGATCCAGGTGCAGGGCCGGGGCGGTCAGATGCGCCGGGGGCTGCCCCGCCAACTGGACGATGAACTCCCCCAGATCGGTCTCCCAAGTCCGCACGCCGGCGGCGGCCAGGGCCGGGTTGAGGCCGATCTCTTCGGAGGTCATGGACTTGGACTTGGTCACCAAGGTGACCTGATGCTCCCGGGCCAGCCGCAGGATCAACCCCCTGGCCTCGGCCGCATCCCGGGCCCAAAGCACCTGTCCTCCCCAGGCCTCTACCTCCCGGGCCAGCTGCCCCAGCAACTCGTCCAGCCGGGAGATGGCTGCGGCCTTGATCTCCCGGGCCTGGCGCCGCCAGGCCTCCCAATGAGGATATTCTTCGAGGCGGCGGTCCCGGGCCGTTAAAGCCCGGTGGCAGGCGGCCCTTACCGCCGAGAGCGAAACGGGGGTTCCGGCAGTGGGGCTGGTAGCGGCAATTTTGATAGGATTCAATGGTTTCAGTCGGGGTTTTTCGATTTGTAAGTCCTGACGCAAGCTTCGAATTTGGCCATCCATTCAGGAAAGTGCAGATCCTCGGGCCTTTCCGCAGCCAGGAGCAGAAATTCATTGCCCTGTTCCTGAATCCAGGGATGATCGGCAAAATTGTCGATCGCCTTTTCGATCACGTCCTTAAAATCCACCGGCATGTTTTCATCGCAGGCGATCTGGCTCTTTAAATAGCCCGCCATGACGGGGATGGTGATCATTTTCTGTTCCACCCCATACTGGCGCAGGGTTATCTTGATGTCATCCCGGACCCGGTCGGTGGCCAGATCATGCAGGAAATGAACGGGGTTGACGCCGCTGAACAACGAGGACCAGGCATAGCGGAGATAATAGAACCTTTTGCCCAGATGCCAAACATTGTGGATAAATTCATGCTGTGAGGGCTCGCGGGTCATTACCGCCAAGGCATCCCGGTAGGGCCGTTCCAATCTGGATAGTAGCAGATTGTAAAACATGAAAAGGTTGATCACAAACATGCCGAAGACACTGATAGTTGACAGGACGGGACGGATGGCGCTGACCCAAACGAACATCAGATAAAAGAAAATCAACACGAGGATGAGGGTTCGAACTATCCGAAAGCCTGAAACTACCAGACGGGGGTCTTTGCGGAGGACGAAAAAGGCTACCAGCAAGATGACCAAAATCGCAATTTCGGTGAACGGACTCATCAGAAAACTGATCAGACTCTGCAGCATGTCTTCTCCTCTCGGACAACTTCGGGTCTGCGCCAACCCCGATGGGCCATCTAGGCTATCGGGTTGGGGACTGGAATTTGTTCATCTCCAAGGATTCTTACGAATCTTAGCATAATCGGGCCTGGATGCTGCCAGATATTTCAGGCAACCACCGCCCGGGCAAAATGGGCATGCTCGCAGGCATGATAGCCATCCCGGCGCCCGGCAAAGAAACGCTCCTGGATGTCGGCCGGCCCCAGGTCCTCTTCCAGACGCAAGCCCAGCCCAGCAAGGTCCGCGGACAGGGTGATTGGGTCGAAACCTGTGATCATGGGCTCGCCCATCCGCCGCACCAAATCCATCATTATCTGCACTCGTACGGTCACATTCCCGGGGATGAAGGCCTCGGTCTCCAGGTAATCGAAGCATACCCCGCTGCCTGCCGGCGCCATCTCGGCGATGGCTTGCAGTGTGGCAAAGACCGCCTCGCGGCTTAAATAATAGGTGACGCCCAGCCAGCCAAAAAAGCTCGGGGCCTGAGGATCAAAGGGCGAACGTCTGAGGGCCGCGGCCAGGTTCTCCCGGTCAAAATCCACCGGCACGAAGTGGAGCCGGGCCGGAGGCTCCCCGTCCATTTGCCGGAGGCGATGGCGTTTAAAGGCCTGGGTGGCGGGATGGTCCACCTCGAAGACTTGCAGGCTCGCTAACAAGTCAGGGCGCCGCCAGGCAAAGGTATCCAGTCCGGCCCCCAGGATCACGTACTGTTTCACCCCCTCTTGCCTGATGGCCTGTTCCAGCATATCTTCGGCATAGCGCGCCCGTCCGAGGGTGATGGGTTGGGGGGCGCCGGACTGCATCCAGCCGGCCAGGGCGCTGGCCTTATCGGGGCACACCGCCGCCCGGTCCGGATCAGTTCGACGGAACACCTCGAGGTGGCGAGCTTCAATGATTTGATATTCTTCCGCCTTTATCAGGCGATGCGCCAGGAAATCGTCGAAAATCTTGGGGTGGTCGTGGGCGGCATGGTAGGCGCGCATAAAAGCGGTGCCAATCGCGGTTCTGCTGAAATGGTCAGGTTGCATCGCGCCCCCGGCTTTTCTATCAGATGCTTATAGAGGTTAAGCTCATGGCAACTCGTAAACCTTGATCTTGGCCCGCTGTTGTTCGCCGGTCAGCCAGGATTGCAACATCATCTGCTTCTTCTGCTCCAGAAATTGAGCCTTCATCTTATCTTTATCTTTCTCAAACTCCGCCTGGCTGGCGGGTCGGCGTTCTTTGAAGCCCAAGAGGTAATAATTGTCCTGCCAGAAGATGGGCTGGTCGGAGTAGGGATGCTCCTTCGACAGGGTAAAAGCGGCGCTGGTCAAGGCCTCAGCCGTGGGCTTGCCGTCAAAGCCCTCAAATCGGGTGAAAAGTTTGCTTTCCTTGACAGGAGTATTGGCTGCGGCTGCCACTTGGGACAGGGTTTCGCCCTTCTTTAACCGAGCCAGCAACTGGACGGCCTCTTTATCGGCCTCTTTCAGGGCGGCTTGCTTTTTCACCTGCTGGGACACCTGGTCCTTGATCTTCTCCAGGGGCGGAACATGCTCCGCCTGATATTCCAAGGACTTCATGACCAGCAGTCCGTCCGGCAAATTCACCACCCGGCTCACTTCCCCGACCTTGAGTTGCAAGGCCGTCTGATTGAAGGCGGGCACCGCTCCCAATCCCGGGACGCGGTCTTTCAGGCCAAGCAAGGGGGTTTCCACGGAATTGACCTGGTATTTTTTAGCGACCTCAGCCGTGGTCCCTTGAGACAGAGCCGTCCGGGCCTCCCGGGCGGCCTCCTGGGCCAGGTTCCTGGCCTGCTGCTGTTTGAGCATCCCGGTTGCCTTGGCTTCAGCGTCGGGGAGCTTCTCGGTCTCTTTAACCTCTTCGACCTTGATCAGGTAGATGGCCTGAGGCGTGTCGACCCGGCCCACCCGACCGGCAGGCACGGCGAAGGCGACCTGGTCCCACTCAGCGGGATGCTGGCCCCGCTGAAAGTAACCCAACTCCCCGCCCTTGTCCCGGGTGGCGGGATCCTGGGAATGGCTCTTGGCTAACTGGGCGAAATCTTCACCCTTCTGCAATTTCTGCAGCAAATCCTGGGCCTGTTTACTCAGACTCTCTTTCTTGGCGGCATCGGCTCCAGAGGGCAGGGCCAGCATGATTTGCCGGGCCTTAATCACCTTGGCCCGGGAAAATTCCGACTGGTGTTCCTTGATAAAGGCCTCAACCTGCGAGGGGGCAATCTTGGCCTGGTCATGGAAATCCTTAAAGCGGAAGAGGAAATAGCTCACCTTGGCTCGGGGAGGCAACTGAAATGCGGCCTGATTGTTTTGGTAGTATTGCGAGATATCCGCGTCGCTGGCCTTCTGCTTGGCCATAAACTTGTCCGGGCTGATGACGATATAGCTGACCTTAACCGCATCCTTGCCAAGATGAAACATTTCCAGCAGCTCGGCATCGGAGACTTTGGCCAGAGAGGTCAGTCCATCGATTACTTTCCTCATTTCGAGACGGCGGCGCTCCAGCTCCTCAAAATCCGCGGCGCTCAGATGATTCCGGGCCAGCACCGCATAATAAATCTGCTCGTCGAATTTGCCGTCCCGCTGGAAATAGGGCAGCTGCCGGATTTCTTCGCGCAATTCGGCGTCGCTCACCAATGACCCCTGACGCTTAGCCGTCTGCAATATCAGGCTTTCCTCGATCAGCCTTCTTAAGGCCATTTCCTTGAGCCGCAGCGCCTTGATCATATCCTCGGTCAGTTCGCCATGGCTCCGCTCCTGGTATTGCCTGATCATCTCATTATATTGCCGCTGGTAAGCACTGAGCAGGATGGGCTCGCCGTTGACCGAGGCCACTTCCCGCAAGGCCCCGGACTTCAAACCGCCGTAGCCGAAAGTGAAGATGAAGACGATGCCAATGGCCCCGATAATCAGAGCGATCATCCAGGATCGCGAATATTTCCGCAAAAAATTTAGCATGTTTAAGTCAATCCATCGGCCTTTGGCCGTCCGTAAAATTTTTCTAACTGAAGAGCCTCTTGCAAAATGTAGCCGCAGGCTTCAGCCTGCGCTTGCACAGGCTAGAAAGCCTGTGCCACCAGGGAATTATCCGGCAATTAAGAAGATTCTTCGTTCTCTAAATGAATTTTGCAAGAGGCTCTGAAGGCAGAGCCTTTTTTTTAGATTATATTCTGCTTCTTGACCTGGGGCTCTGAAAAAATTTCCAACCGTGAGTTAGGGGCGGGTTTTTACCCCGCCCCCAGGAATTTGCTTGATCTTCTGATCGCCAAGTCCGGCCTTCTGGGGAAGGCGACTCATTAAGTAAATTTAAGTCGCGGCTTCCTGGAAATCATTCTCTGCTCGAAAATCGCCGGAAATTTTCCTTTATTCCGGTTTGGCGTGTTTGGCCTGTTTGGCCGGGGCCTTGGCGGGCGCCTCCTTCTTTCCCTCCTTCAGCCACTTATCCGCCTCCTTGGCCTCTGCACTTTTGGGATAGGCCTGGACCAATTTCTTTAAAGTATTCTTGTAAGCCGCAGTCTGCTGCATATTCTGGTAAGCCAGGGCCTGCCGCAACATGGCGGCCGGGGTCAGGACGCTTTTGGGATATTGGCTGGCCATTTTGTTGAATTCCGCCGCGGCTTCCGGGTATTTGCCCTCCTGGTAATAGCTGTCGGCCCAATGGTACCGGGCCTCCTGGGCCTTAGGGCCTTTGGGCTGCTCTTTCAGATATTGCGAGAACTTGGTCCGGGCCCGGGAATATTTTTTTGACTGCAAGAGGCGGTAACCTTCGTTATAGCTTTGATCAGACGCCCCCGGCGCGGGATAGGCAGCCTTAGAGGGAGACAGGGTGGCCGGGCGTTCCTTGACCCGAGGGACCGGAGCGGGGGCAGGGGCGGGAGCGGCCTGCCGGCTTTCCAGTCCAGTCAGCCGGGTCTCCAACTGTTGCACCCGGGCTTCCAGCGCCTGGACCTGTTGCGGCAAATCCGGCTTGGGCGCCGGCGCCGGGTCTCCGGCCGCTGGACCCGGTTGCGGGGCCGCGGCTTGCGCCTCGGTTCCCTGGGCGGGAGGGGCACTCTTTGAACCCATGGAAGGAAGGTAGGCGTATGTCTCGGAACAGCCCGCCAGAAATAGGACCAACATTACCACCGCCAGATGCCGGAAGGCCAGTACTTGTCTCATGCTCTTATCCCCCTTGGAGATCAAAAGTCAATCTCCTCAATGCGTCGCCGGACCGCCGAACTTCCTGAAATATTAAATGATTCATCATATGAGAATTGGGCGGAACTTGTCAAGGAAGGTCTTGGGAAAATGGCGGCTGGTCCACCACAGGCGATTTCTAACCGCCGCCTGTTTCCAAATTGGCAAATTATGCTATTATCGCCTCAATCACTTCATTTACCTAAATAACCCGGGAGTTGTGCAATGAATCAGATGAAGAAAATTGCCTGTTCGCTGCTGATTTTCTTACTCATGGCGGTCCTGGCCGTCCCGGCCCTGGCCTCGGGGACGGCCAAATCGGGCCTGTCCGCCGATGAGGCCCTAAAGCTGCTGAAAGAGGGCAACGACCGCTATATTGACGGCAAAGCCAGCCATCCCCGCCAAGATGCGGCCCGCCGGGCCCTGACCGCCGGCCAGGGGCAGCACCCTTTCGCGACGGTGCTGGCCTGCTCCGATTCCCGAGTCCCGGTGGAAACGATCTTTGATCAGGGCCTCGGAGATCTCTTCGTAGTGCGGGTGGCCGGCAACGTTGCCGCCACCGATGAGATTGGCTCCATGGAATATGCCGTGGATCATCTGGGCACGCCGCTGGTGCTGGTCCTGGGTCACACTCAATGCGGCGCCGTCACCGCAGTGGTGGAAGGCGGCAAACTGCCGGGCAGCATCGGCGCCCTGGTGGCCCCCATTAAACCCGCGGTGACCAAGGCCAAAGAAGAAAATTCCGGGGCCGCAACCGACGCCCTGATCGCCGCGGCCATCAAGAACAATGTCTATCAGGCCATGGAAGATATCCTGCAAAAGAGTCCGGTGATCAATGCCGAAGTGAAGGCCGGCAAGGTCAAATTGCTGGGGGCAGTCTATGAGCTGGATACCGGCAAGGTCCAGATGCTGGGAGGCCTACCGGGCCAGGAGAAGCTGCTTGGCAGCGGCAAACCCCCGGCTAAAGCGGGCAGGAAGGGTAAGAGGACGGAAGAATAGCTCTGCCGGACCGACTTTTGCCCCTGTCAAGGCAGGCTATAGCGTTTGCCAAAAATTTTTGCCGATTATAGATCTTAAAATCCCCCTAAATCCCCCTTTAAAAAAGGGGGACTTTATAAGCAATTCCTTATAGTTCCCCCCTTTTCTAAAGGGGGGTTAGGGGGGATTTTAGGAAACCTGCTTTCGGAAAAAACTTTCGGCAATCGCTATAAGGCGCGTCTGAAGGAGGTCGAAGATGTTCAACGATTCCTGGCTCTCGCAGCTTTTAATGGCCGGTTTTTTATTAATGACCCTGATTCTCCCGGCCGCGCCGCTTCAAGCGGGCTCGGCCGGGCGCACCCTTACCGAAGCGGACAATGGCAAGACGCTGACCTTGAAGGTGGGTGAGAAGTTGATTCTGGATCTGCGCAATCCCGGCAGCGGTGGCTATAATGTCCTGCCACCGGTTTATGATGACAAAATCCTGACTCTGCTGTCACGCCGGGATATGCCGCCAAAAAAGTCTATGCCGGGTGATTTTGGCCGGATTGAGTTTGTCTGGCAGGCCCGCCAGGCGGGGGACACCGAAGTGACGGTCAACATCGCCCGGCCCTGGGAGAAGGCTACGGCCCCGAAGCAATTCATGCAGGTCCGGGTCCGGGTCAGCGATTAGCCGGGTCAACTGCCCCAAAAAAAGCGGGGGACGGCCGGAACATGCTTCCGTACCATCCCCCCCGGTGTACTCCCAGGCAGATTCCTGAGCGCGAGGCAAACCGCCCTTCTCTGTCTGTCCTCAGAAAAAGACCGTCTCCCCCGGATTCATGCAGCTCTGGGAGATTTAGTGATAATCTCCTTTGCCGGTCTCCTTCTCCACCAGCGGCCGTTCACAAGCCGAGGCAGCGCTGTCGCACCATTCGGGCAGAGGTTCCCCGGTGGATTCAACGGGGCGCTCGAATTGGTTGACCACCGCCCAGCCCTTGCTGGTCCAGGCAGACAGGGGCGGGGGCATGACGCCGCCAAACTTGTAGTTTTTGGGACCGCGGGTATCCAACATCTGTACGTCCACAATATGATCGCCCTTCTGGACCCGGTAACCCCATTCGTAATTATTGGTGGTGTTGGGGGTGGTATTCTTGCCAAAGAAAAAAATGGTGTTGTTATCGTGCTTTACCTTGGAGTAGGTAAAACAACAGTCGCCCGACCCGGAACCGCCGGGGCCGGTTAAGCCGCCACAGCCGCAGTTGGCGGCCCGGAGTTCCATGCCTTCCACCTTATAGCCGCCATGCACTTTTTCGAAGCAAGACATATTGTTCTCCTTAGTCAAGTAATCGACACCTCCACCGCCGGGGTAGTCTCCCGGAAGGGAATGAAAGTGTAACCTGCTATTATTACTGCTATTTAACATTTAAAAGGTAAGAATCGCCCAAGGCAAAGCCAATAGGCAAAAATGCACATTCTGAACTAGGCAGAATTACCTAAGAGAGATTTTCGGAAGAGCGGAGCAGGGCAATTATGGCCTGGAAAATTCTTTCGGGCAGCATTCCCCTAAAGCTTGGGTCACCAAATCACCAACGACCTCCCAGGAAATTATCAGGGATTCCCTCATCATAAAATCAGGTAATTGATATCTTTAAATATTGAACGATGGTGTTTATTATTTAAAAGAAATATTGATTGTGAAATTAATTGATTTGAGGGTTTGAGAAGTGGTCCACTGAAGGGATACAAGGATGTATGCCTTAACTTACAGCTTCTGTTCCACCCTGGCTGCCTTGGTTCTGGTGGCTCTCAAGCTCTTAGGGATAATCCACACGGCATGGCTCTGGCTGTATGTTTCAATCACCGGCATGACGCCGCTGGTTGGGCTAAACCTGGTTATTTTGCAGTGCCTTCAGGAGCGACACCGCACTTAGCAGCCATGGGAGAAGGGAAAAAGCCGGGTTCTTGTTTGGGCCCTCTTATCGAAGGAAAGAGGAAAAATAACGCCTAAAGCCTGCCTCGCCTCGGCTTAATCGGCGAGAAGCGCGGATGGCATCATTTGGATTCGATATAGGCGTAAGCCGAATGGTTGTGGATGGACTCGAAATTTTCCGATTCCACCGAATACCAGGTGAAATTATCGATCTGGTCAAGGCGGTGGGCGATCTCCCGCACCACGTCTTCCACGAACATGGGGTTTAAGTAGGCTTTCTCGGTGACGAATTTTTCGTCCTGGCGCTTCAGCAGGGCGTACACCTCGCAGGAGGCCGACTCCTCCACCAGGCGAATCAGGTCCTCGATCCAGAAGAACTTCCGGTAGCGCACCTGCACCCTTACCTCGCCCCGCTGGTTATGCGCCCCCACCTGGCTGATCTCCTTGGAGCAGGGGCACAGCGTCGTGATGGGCACCGTAATCCCCACCACCAGGTCCAATCTGCCGTTCTTGTCCAGCGCCCCGGTGAAGGTGCAGATGTACTCCATCAACCCCCGGGCCCGGGTGACCGGAGCCTCCTTATCGACGAAATAGGGGAAGCTCATCTCGATATGAGCCGATTGGGCGTTGAGGCGCCGGCGGGTCTCCTCCAGGATCGGGCCGATCTGTTTCAGGCTGATGTCCCGGCGGTATTCGCTGAGGATTTCGATGAACCGGCTCATATGGGTGCCCTTGTGGCGATGGGGCAGGTTGACGTACATGTTGATGCGGGCCACGGTGTGCTGGGTGCCCTTGAACTTGTCCAGCACCACGATGGGATAGGAGATATTTTTCACTCCTACCTTGTCGATGTCGATGGTGTGGGGGCTGACGTGGTTCTGGACGTCGGAGAGTTCCGTAACCGGGAGGACAGCCGTGGGTCTTTTATGGGTTGACATGACTTCTATCCTGCATGGTTAGTAAGGCGCTCAAGGGAACCGGAAGCGCTCGGCAATGGCCCGGGCATGAATCAGCAGCCCCTCGCTTTCCGCCAGGGTGATCACTGTGTCCTTGAGGGCCGCCAGGGCCTCCTGGGATAGGTGCTGGAAGGTGGGCTTCTTGATGAAAGCGTCCACCGACAGGCCGGAAAACATCCGGGCGCAGCCGCCGGTGGGCAGCACGTGGTTGGTCCCGGAGGCATAGTCGCCCACCGGCACCGGGGCGAAAGGTCCCAGGAAGATGGAGCCGGCATGGCGGATGTGCGGCAGAATCGCGAAGGGTTCCCGGGTGACGATTTGCAAGTGCTCCGCGGCGTAGAGGTTGGCGAACTCCACGGCTTCGTCCAGGGTCTCCACCACCAGCACCGCGGAATATCTCCCCAGCGCCGCACTGATGATCTCCCGGCGGGGCAACCGGGGAAGTTCTGAGAGAATCAAGTCCACCACTTCTTGGGCCAATGCCGGGGAGGGCGTCACCAGCACCGCCGCGGCTTCGGGGTCGTGCTCCACTTGGGAGAGAAAGTCAATGGCCAAAAGCCTGGGCTTCGCCGTCTCATCCGCCAGGATCAGGGCCTCACTGGGACCGGCCGGAGAGTCGATGTCCACCTGGCCGAAGACCAGGAGCTTGGCCGCGGTGACGTATTTATTGCCCGGCCCGACGATCTTGTCCACCCGGGGGACCAATTTGGTGCCGTAAGCCATTGAGCCGATGGCCCAGGGGCCGCCGATCTTAAAAAGCCGCTGAGCTCCGGCCAGGTGAGCCGCCACCAGGGTGGCGGGATTTACTGCCATCTCGGGCCCCGGCGGGGTGGCGGCAACGATCTCTTTCACCCCGGCTACCTTCGCCGGGATGATGTTCATCAAGGCGCTGGAAGGATACGAGGCCAGGCCTCCGGGAATGTAACAGCCCACCCGGTCGAGGGAACGGGTCAGGCGGCCGGCCAGGATGCCGGGCTGCACTTCCATGGCCCACATCTCCCGTTCCCGTTGGGCCTGATGGAATTTTTCGATATTGCCCGCCGCCACTTTTAAGGCTGCCAACACTTGCGGGTCCACGGCCCGGTAAGCCGCCTCGATCTCTTGCGGGGTGGCCTCCAGGTCCTCCACCCTGAGATCGGCCTTGAATTGCGCGTGTTGCCGGAGGGATTCGGCGTCGCCATCTCGGCGCAAGGCCGCCAGGATGGGCGCCACCACGGCCAGCACTTCGCTGACGTCTTCCCTGGAGCGGCTCATAATCGCCTGCCGCCGGGCCGGGTCCAGTTTCTTCAGGTATTCTATCTGCAAACCTGCCATGCGCAGGCGCCGCCTTTCGAAAAAGAATTTTATCCAAAAAAATTATATAGAATTGTTCAACGAAGCACAAATCTAAATCAGTGTTCAGTGGCCAGGGGCCGGTGATCAGTGGGTTGCTTATTCATAAGCAGGCACTATTCTTGGAGTGTAGCCTTATAAGGCGGCCTGTGGCCGCCGAAATCTATATGCTTTAGCCATAACCCGACCTGACCATGCCCCTAACCAAAAAATCCGCCGCCGACCTGTTCTTCGTGCTGCAACTCCTCCTCGCCCTGATCTCCGGCGGCAGCGAATTCCTGCGTCTGCTCACCACCGCCCAAGGAGTAAATATCTCCTGGCTGGCCAGTTGGCTGGCCTTCCTGCTGATTAACCTGGCCCTGACCATCCGGGCTCACCTTACCCTCCCCAGCCGGATAACCTTGCAGGCCGTCCTGACCTACGCTGCCTGGACCATGATGATTGCCGCCTGCCTGGGGGCGTTGCTTTGGGAGGGCACGCAGATCTGGGATCTCGAGGATAACCTGACCGCACTCGCGGTGGCGCTGGGTCTGATCATTACCGTACTGGCAGCTTATCGGCTGGGTCTGGGCCTCTATGATCCCCTGGTGCATGCCAGCTTTGCCGCCTGCTTTATCGGCCTGCCGCAAATGACCCTCACCTATAAAATCTTCACGGAGGGCGGGGCGGGCATGGCCGGCCTCATGCTCCTGGCCGGCCATATCGGCATCTGCACCCGGTTGGGACAGATCTGGTTCGCCATCCGGGAGGCCGGCTGGGACCGCAACCGCCAGGGCGCGGCCCTAAGCGAACTGGCCAACGAAGTCACCTGGCTCCTGGTCACCCTGGCCTGGCTGGTGCGATGAAGAACTGTCAGCAGTCAAGTTTCAGCGATTAGCAAAAGACAAGAAAATTTGACAAGCGGTCATTATTATCGCAAAAGATGACGAATTATTCTATAGTTAACCTAATGTTTGATGACTTTTGCGATCATCAAGATTACCTCAAAACTGGCTTTGAATGAAAATTCCCTGGGCGTTTAATCGCCCTTCTCTGGCTGGTGCGGTAAGACTGCCTCTCCCGTAGGGGCGGGTTTCAACCCGGCGCTACAAAATTCAAGGAGCAAGATGAATCATCACCGCAGGCGCAGGAAGCGGCGGCCCTCCCTGGAAGGGCAAATAATGCAGGCGTTCGAGGCGGCGGCCCGCCCCTTGCTTCCCGGCGAATTATATCAATTGCTGAAAGCGGCCCCGGAGCAAACCGACGCCGTTAACGCCTTGGTGGAGCAGCTGGTCAAACAGGGCAAACTGGTCTCCATTAAGGGCGGCCGCTACGGCATCCCCGAAAAGATGAACCTGGTGCACGGGGAACTCTCGGTGCACCCTGATGGCTTCGGCTTCGTCACCCCGGAGACCGGGGGCCCGGATATCTACCTGACCGCGGTGAACCTGAAAGAGGCCTGGCACGGCGACCGGGTGGTGGTCAGGATCGAAGGCACCCGGGGCCGACGCAAGGAAGGCAAGGTAATCCGCGTCCTGGAGCGCCGCCATCAAGAGGTCCTGGGCCTCCTCTGCCGGGCGGAAAACACCTATTACGTGGAACCCGAAGACGAGCACCTCATCTTCAACCTGATCATTCCACCGGAGCAGCTGGCGGGCGCCGCGCCTGGCGACATGGTAAGGGCCGCCGTGACCAACTATCCCACCGCCCACCTGAACCCCCAGGGGGCTATCGTCGAGGTCCTGGGCTCGGTGGAGGACGCCGCGGTTCAGACCCGGCTGGTCATCCTGAAATATGGCCTGCCGGATGAGTTTCCCCCGGAGGTATTGGCCGAGGCCGAGGGGATCTCCCTCGATTTGTCACCTAAGGCCTTGAAGGACCGCCTCGATCTGCGGGAGCTGCCCATGGTCACCATTGACGGCGAGAGCGCCCGGGACTTCGACGACGGCGTCTGCGTCGAGAAAAAGCCCGGCGGCGCCTTCACCCTCTACGTCGCCATCGCCGACGTCAGCCACTACGTGGCCCCGGGCTCGGCCCTGGACCAGGAGGCCGAACTGCGCGGCAACAGCGTCTATTTCCCGCAACGGGCCGTCCATATGCTGCCTGAACAGTTGTCCACCAATATTTGCAGCCTCAAGCCCGACATCGACCGTCTGGCGGTGGTGGTCATCCTGGACTTTGACCGCCAGGGCCGCCGCAAGCGCTTCCAGTTCGCCCGGGCTGTGATTCGCAACCACGCCCGCCTTACCTACCTGCTGGTGCATCGGCTGCTGACCGAAAAAGACCGGACCCTGCGGCAGCAATACCGGCCCTTCCTCAAGATGCTCGGCTGGATGGCAGAGCTGCGCACCCTGCTGCGGGACCGGCGCGGCGAGCGGGGCAGCCTGCTCATGAGCATCCCGGAAGCGGAGGTGGTGCTGGATGAGCGGGGCTGGCCGGTGGACATCCGCCGGGTAGACTCGTTGCTGTCGCACCAGATCATCGAAGAGTTTATGATCGCGGCCAACGAAGCGGTGGCCATTTTCCTGGGAGAACCTTCCCTGCTCCGGGTGCACGAGCCGCCCGATCCCGCCAAGATGGCGGCCTTCCGCGGTTTTCTTAAGAGCCTGGGCTTCATGCTCCCCAAGGAGGCCCATCGGGACCCCAGAGCGCTCAAGGGCTTCCTGGAAGAGGTACAGGAAACTCCGCTGGCCCCCATGGTGCTCTTGATGCTGCTGCGCTCCCTGAAGCAGGCGCGCTATGCCGGAGAAGCCCTGGGGCACTACGGCCTGGCCACCGAATGGTACACTCACTTCACCTCCCCCATACGGCGCTACCCGGACCTGCTGGTCCACCGCCTGCTGCTGGCCAAGCTGGCCGCCAAGAAACCGCCGGTCTCCCTGGAGCCCGACGACCTGGAGGCGGAAGCCAACCACCTGAACAGGCGGGAGCGCCTGGGCATTGAGGCCGAACGGGAGATGCTGGCCCGCATGCAGGTGCGCTTCCTGGCCCATCGGGTGGGCGAGACCTTCTCCGGCCG
This sequence comes from Deltaproteobacteria bacterium, assembly GCA_023381945.1. The sequence continues at coordinate 19,513 of JAMCQY010000084.1, read as the reverse complement.
TGTCACCGGGGTCAACGCCTTTGGCTTTTTCGTCGCCCTGGACGAGGTCTTTGCCGAGGGACTGGTGCGCCTGGTGGACCTGCCCAACGACTACTACCGCTATGATGAAGTGCGGATGCGCCTGACCGGCCGCCGGACCGGCGGCAGCTTCGCCCTGGGCGACCAGGTGCAGGTCAAGGTGGCCCAGGTCGACATCCGCCGCCGCCACGTCAATTTAGTGCTGGCGGAAGAGGAAGGGGAGCCGGAAGCAGAGAGCGGTGAACCGGACGCAGAAAGAGCCAACCCCCAAAGAAGACTGGGAAGAAAAGGGCGAAGAGGGAAAAGCGGCAAAACAGGATAAATAATGTGGGGCTGGCCTCTCGCCCGCCTTTAAGCAATCGTCTGGCGGCTTGCGACCGCCTTAATTTGGTCGGCTAGTGTTTTTATCAATTGTTGGGGGCTGCCAATCAAAAGGCGGGCACGGAGGCCCGCCCCACCACAAAACACAGGCTAAAGCCTGCGCTACCCAAGCAAGAGGCGGCCCAGCTGGTCGCCCCTACTGCTCACTGCTCACTTCTTTCATCTGACCCAGTAAACCCGCACGAACTTATTGGGCTCGCTCCACTGGAAGCTTAAGTCCCCCTTGTAAGCCTTGTAAACCGCCCGGCCCAGGTGCTGGGCCAGCTTTTCTGTGGTGGTTTCCACCACCATCTTATCGCCCTCCGAGGCCATTTGGATGATCCGGTCATCGAAGCTGCGGTTACCCACCTTGGCTGCTTCATTTTGCAGCAGCGTAACAATCTCGTCCTTGTGTTCCACCAGAAACTCGCCGCTCAGGGTGAGGTAGCCCTCCACATAATGGTCCTGAATCTTGCGGCAGGTTGGACAAACCACCTGGCGCACCTTACTGGCGCCGGCTAATTTGGCATAGAGGTTTTCATCGAAAAACCAGCGTTTATCCTGGTAGAGAGCGTGGCATTCTTGGCACACCGCGGCTTCCTGGCCTGCCGCCAGTTCGTAGGGCTCGTTGACCCGGCCGGCGTGACCGAATTTCTTGCCCTTTTCCCCGCTCCACTTTTGCTCCTTGTATTTTTCCATATAATTAGCCTCTCTTCTGGACGCCCCTTGTCCAGGGACGCAAATGAATTATCTTGCAGTTGTCTAGACCTGGTGCCCGGTCGCAGTGTACCTAACAAGTTAATGCCTAATTTTTCATTTTCTACTTGTCCGGTGGATTTATTCAGATCAAAGGAGGGCTCCCGGCCCGGGTTCGACGGTGGCCCAGCCGGTTAAATGCAAGCAATAAGAAGAATCTCAAGTGAAGATGCCAAGGCGTAAAGAAAAGACGAGAATAAAGAAGATGGCGGGATAGAACACCCGCCCCAGCAATTTTTTTATATTTTACGGTGCCCCGAATACCAAAGACCTTTCCTACTCACTGCTTACTTAGAAATCCACGTACTCTCCTCGCTTCATCCCCCTTAGATGGCAGGTGTCGTTAAGACCCATGATCTGCCAGGCGCCGCCGGTCCAGTCGAAGCGGTTGATGGCCGTAGTCTCCTGGCCGATCCGCCAGAAGTCTGAGTTGTCCAGGCCGATGAGCGCCGCGATCACCACTTTGTTCACCGCCCGGTGAGCCGCCAACAAGACGGTTTGGTCCGGATGGCGTTGCAACACCAGGCTTAACGCGGCCAGGGACCGGGCCTTGACTTCTTCCAGGGTCTCGCCTCCGGGGAACCGCACCGTCTGAGGGGAAGTTTCCCATTGGCTGTAAAGGTCGGCGTATTTAACTTCGACCTCGGCGAGCGGCAGCCCCTCCCAATCGCCGTAGCAGAGGTCGGTTAGGCCCGGCAAGTCCGTAACCGTCAAGCCGTGGTGCCGGGCGATGGCCTCGCCGGTGTCCCTGGCCCGGGACAGGGGCGAGCAGTAGGCGGCGTGCATGGTCTCACCCTTCAGCCACTCTCCCGCCAACCGGGCTTCTTCCCGGCCCTGGTCGTTCAAGGGGATATCCCGGGAGCCGCGAAAGATCTTGTCTTTGTTCCAAGGGGTCTGGCCGTGCCTTACCAGAATGATTTTGGTCATATTCCCTCTCCTAAAAATCACCACAGGTTAGAGGCAATAGGGTGGCCGTTCCTGGATTTCAGGTCGATGGCCGCCATTTCGCAGGCCGAGCGGCAGATGCCGCAGCCATAACAGCGCATGGGATCAATGAAGGTCTTCTGGTCGACCACCGAGAAACCTATGGCTCCAAACTGGCACATGGAGTGACAGGCCCGGCAGCCGGTGCAATCATCATTGCTCACTTCGGCCACGTACTCGCCCCGAAAGAAGGTGCGAAAATTATAGCGATAACTCAGCATGGCCATGCAGTCGGCCCGGTCGCAATTGCAGAGGCCGCCGATGAATGGGGTCTTGAAGGTCCAGATGGTGTGGATTAAGCCCTGTTTTTCGAAGCCGCGATGCAAATCCAGGGCCTCGGCCTTGGTGAGGCGGTCGAAGCGGGCGTCTTCGGGACCGAGCTGGAAGGTTTGCATGAAGGCTTCTTTCATGCCAACCATTTTTTCAGGGTCCAGGCCCAGGCCGAAGCAATAGGTGGCGTCGTTCTTGCCCTTGTTCATCTTGCGGCAGATGCAGGGAATGCGGACGATGGAATTGGCCAGGTCGAAAATCTGGGCCAGGTCTTCCAGGGGCACCACCTGCCCGAAGTGATCCCGCTGCTGGCGCCGCTCCCGGTACCAATAGAGCAGTTTTCGCAGCCAGGCCGGAGACTGCATGGCCTTTTGGAAACCTGGCTCGACCTTGGCGCCCCAATTTAAAGCTCCCGGTAAAAATTCCTCGAAGTAACGGCGGCGCTCCAGGTCGTTGAGCAGTTCCTCGGAGTAGTTCTCCGCCTTCAGATACCATTTCTTACCGTCCCCATGCGAATGACAAAATTCACACATTTAGCCGCCTCCCCGGTTTTCCAGGAAAAGAGCTGCCCGCTCAACTTGCCCATTGGTTCAGTAGAGGGACCAGAGCAGCCCGTTTATGCGACTTTATCGCATTTTTAGCCCCGGGGATATACCTTAAATGGATTATTACTTGCCCAGAAAAAAACGGAGCCGGATCGGGCCCGGCCCCGCTCTTTGAGTTGCCCGGGAGGCAAGCAGGTCGGCTTAGGGGATGATTTCCCAGTTGAGCTCAAAGGTGTTATCGTAAAGAGTGTACAGGAAGCCCATCATCTTGCCGACTCCGGGCATGATCCCTTCCTGAATCTTCCAGTACATCAGATAGATAGCCGGGACCATGCGGGGCTCATTGGTCTTGGGGTCGGGAAATTGGATGTTCTGCCAGACCTCTTTTTTCTCCATAACGCGCCATAAGGTGCCATACTTCTTGCTGCGCACGGTCTGCCCCACACTGGGAAGCTTCTTTTCACTCATGATTTTCTGATATTCTTCCATAATGTCACCTCCTGAGGAGAATGGTTAGGGCTTACGGTGAACATAAGATTAGTTTATCGAGTTTCAAGGGCTAATCTGCCTCTATCCGCTCTTGTTAAGATTTTCCCTAGGGCAGGGATTGTTCAATACGAGCCTTCAAACCGATTAACGAACCTTCGGCTTGCAGTATTTCCGCCAGGCGTTGCTCCACCTCTCCGGCCCGGCGCGAACTCCTGGTGGGTATCCGCCAATAAGAGCGCCAGTTTGTCAATTTCCTGCCGCCGCCAATCCGTGAAGACATCCCGCAGCGCGGCAAATAAATATTTCTCCATTTCCTGGCGCAAATCACCGGCCAATTGGGTCTGCCGGTGAAACTCGGTCTCCACTTAAGACTTTTTCCGGTACCTGTCAATATTTTAATGGCCACCTGGGAGGAAAAACGGTTTGATCGAGCCGCAGCAAAAATATTGCTGGGAAGGTTGACCATTACAAGTTTCTACGTTATGCCTTTTATCAAAGTATTTGAGCCGTTTTTTCTAATAAAATAGGTTGAATTCCGGCAAAACCGCCTTATTTCCCAGATTGATAGAGTGACGCGGGAGTTTTAACTTTTGACTCTGAATTGGCTGCCAAACCTGATTAGGAACGATGGTTGGATAATGAAGATAATTTTGGTATTGCTGGGTGGAGGCTTCGGGTCGGTCTGCCGATACGCCTTGTCATTGCTGGCTGTCCAGCTTTTTGGCGTCAAATTCCCTTGGGGCACCCTCATGGTCAACCTTTCAGGCTGCTTTCTTATCGGTCTTGCCTTTGCCCTGGCCGAGCGCGGTCTGAATATTATGAATCCCTCGATTCGCCTGTTTTTTATGACCGGATTTCTGGGGGGCTTGACGACTTTTTCCACCTATGCCCTGGAGACGGCGAATTCCCTGCGGGCGGGAACGCATCTGGTCACGGCGGCCAATTTCCTTTCCAATAACGTTATTGGCGGAGCTTTGGTTTTTTTGGGCATGCTGGTGGGCCGTCTAAGGTAAGGTGAGGCTAATTATGCAGCAGTACAAAAAGATTGAGATATTTACCAGTGAAGAAGCCCGCTGGCAGGGGCAGCCCCTTTATGACGCCATCGTCCAGTTTGTGCGCGATCTGAAAATCGCGGCGCGGTGTTTGGTAACCAAAGGGATAGAGGGTGTTTACGAAAGCGGCGAAATTGCCACCGGCAGAATCGAAGTCCTGTCCTACAACATGCCGGTGCGGATTACGATTATCGTGTCGGCGGCCGAGTCCGAGCGGATCTTGCAGCAGGCTGCCGGGATGGTTACCGACGGTATTGTGGCGGTGCAGGATTTGCGCGTCGTTTCCCACAAGACCCGTGGCCTTCTCATTCCGAGACACACCAGGGTTCGAGACCTGATGACTCCGGCTCCTCAAAAGGTTAACCCGGATACTTCTTTGGCCGAAGTGGCCCGCCTGCTGCTCTCTTCCACTTTTACCGGGCTGCCAGTGGTGGATCAGGAAGACCGGCCGGTGGGCGTCATTGCTCAGGGGGATCTGATCTATAAGGCAGGAATGCCGATGCGGCTCGGTTTGCTGGCTGAATCGGATCGTGAAAAAATGAGCGCGATACTGGCGGCCCTCGCTCCGAGGCAGGCCAAAGAAGCAATGACCAAGCCGGCGGTGACGATTGCGCAGGACCAGTTGGTCACCGAGGCAGTGAATCTCATGCTGAAAAAACAGGTGAAACGTCTGCCGGTCGTCGATGAAGCCGGAAAGCTGGTGGGCATCCTCTCGCGGGTGGACGTGTTTCGCAGCATCATGCGTGAGTCCCCTGACTGGAAGGCCTTTCAGGAACATGAAATCGCCGTGGAGAACCTGCGGTTCGTTTCCGACATCATGCGCCGGGACACCCCGACGGTTTCTCCGGACACTCCCGTCGAGGAAGTGATTCGCCTCATTGACAGCAACGACATTCAGCGGGTTTGCGTGGTGAATCAAGCAGGAGATTTTCTGGGATTGATTTCAGACCGGGACCTCCTGATCGCTTTTTCCGAGCGCCATCCGGGTATCTGGGACTATTTTGTCAGCAAAATTCCTTTTACCGAGCGGGGGCGAAAACACCGGCAACTCCAGCAATTTCTCCTGAGCATGAAAACCGCCGGCGAAGTCATGAACACCGACATCGTGACGGTTCGGGAAGATGCCCCGATCAATGAAGCCATCCGGCTGATGCTCGACAGGGCGATCAAACGTTTGCCGGTAATTGACGCCCAGGGAAAATATCGCGGCATGGTCAGCCGCGATGCCCTGTTGCGCACCGGATTTACACATTCAGCTTGACCTAAGCCGGCAGAAGTTGTAAAGAAGAAGACGACAAACCAGTGGCGATGGGGTCCGCCTGGGAGGAAAAGAATCCGCCCGAACCGCGCTGACGCTGATGGCTCCTGTGTTCACCTTTGGTGAAACAGGGGCTTTTTTATTGCCCTCCATCCTGTTATCAGGAGGATTCAAGTGGAACAGGTATGGTTTACTGCGGCCAGTTGGCTGGGCGTAGCGCTCGCGGCCAGCCTCATTTCCATCCGCACCGGCATTTCGGTAGCCCTGGTAGAAATCTTCCTGGGAACCCTGGCGGGAAATTTTTTGGGTTTCCATTCAGCCCCCTGGATCGACGTCCTGGCGGCCTTCGGGTCCATGATGCTGACCTTTCTGGCCGGCGCCGAAATCGATCCAGCCTCCTTCAAAAAGCATCTCAAACCCAGCCTGGTGATTGGCTTCATTTCCTTCCTCTTCCCCTTCCTGGGAGCCATGGCCTTCACCTATTATGTCACCGGCTGGGACCTGCATGCCGCCGAAATCGCCGGCATCGCCCTGTCCACCACCTCGGTGGCCGTGGTCTACGCCGTCATGGTGGAGACCGGCCTGAATGAGACCGACATCGGCAAGCTCATCCTGGCTGCCTGCTTCGTCACCGACCTGGGCACAGTGCTGGCCCTGGGGGTGCTGTTTGCCAATTTTAACCGTTGGATGCTGGTGTTTGTCGTGGTCACCGGCATTGCCCTGTGGCTGCTGCCGCGGCTCAGCCGTTGGATGTTCGCTAAATGGGGTGGCCGGGTCAGCGAGCCGGAAGTCAAATTCGTCTTTTTGGTGCTCTGCTTTCTGGGCGCCTTGGCGGTCACGGCCAACAGCGAAGCGGTCCTGCCGGCTTATCTCTTCGGGCTGGTGGTCGCCGGCGTGTTCGTGCGGGACAAGGTCTTGATGCGGCGCATGCGGACCATCACGTTCACCCTGTTAACCCCGTTTTTCTTTATTAAGGCAGGGGCCTTGATCTCCCTACCGGCTTTGTACACGGGAATCGCTCTAATCCTTCTCCTGCTGGGGGTCAAGATCGCCGCCAAAATCATCGGGGTCTGGCCGCTATGCCGGGTTTTTCAGATGCCGCTTAGGGAAAGTAATTACACCACCTTGCTCATGGCCACCGGCCTCACCTTCGGCAGCATCTCATCTCTGTTCGGTCTGACCCATGGCCTCATCAACCAGTCGCAATATTCCGTCCTGGTGACGGTGGTCATCGGCTCCGCGGTGGTGCCGACCTTCATTGCCCAGACCTGGTTCCAGCCTAAGACTGTGGTCCCTTATGAGCCGGTATATTTGGGCACTACGGAGCACTTTTTGCACTACGTCGAAGAATGAGCGGCAATTTATGACTATATTATGAAACATCAATACAAGCATGATCATGGGGGGAACGATGTTTCAAAAAATCTTGTTGGCCTATGACGGCTCGGAAGGGGCAAATAAGGCCCTTGAGGCTGCCATAGACCTGGCCAAGCTGCATGAGGGGAAGATTTGGGCGCTGGCGGTGGAGGAAAGGGTACCGCATATAAGCGCCACCGTTGGCGAATTCCAAGAAGCCAAGGATCTGGCCAACCAAAGATTCCGCGGGCTTATGGAGGAGGCGCGGGCCCGGGCCGAAAAAGCCGGGATCGAGTTAAAAGCCCTTCTGCGCGCCGGCCACCCGGCCCAGACTATCGTCGAAGTGGCGAAAGAGGGCGAGTTTGACGTGATCCTGGTGGGCCACAGCGGCCTTTCCGGCGTCTGGGCCGCCTTTCTGGGCACCACCGCCGAAAAAGTGAGCCGCCACGCGCCGTGCAGCGTGCTCATCGTGCGCTGAAATCTGGTTGCGGAATTCCTGTTTGCCCGGCGGCCTTTTCCGTGGCTATCCAGCTCTTGACCATCCCGCTCTTTGGCCGGGTGGCCAGGGACTTTTGCTTTATGCCGTGCTGAGCCAGTAAACTACCCCTACCCCCCTTGCAAAAATCCAAAGAATACTTATAATTAAATTATGGGGGCGTAACGGCTTCGACGTAAATAGGGAACTGTGAGTTGCATGCCGAGGTCCTGTCCGCTCGTAAAACGGGTAGGAAACGCACAAGTGCCGACAACTACGGCTACGCTTTAGCGGCTTAACGCTAACGTCTTGGGTTTTTTGCCGGGAGAGGGCCCAAGACGACGATATTCCGGCAAAGCTGCCGGTCAGGCCTGCGGGCCGGTGGACGAAAACTTAGCGGGCTAGCTCCAGAGAATTCTGCCGTTGGAAGTCTTTTCGGGCGAAACTAAAACATCGGCTAAGCATGTAGATGCTTTCAGGGACTATTGGCGGACGGGGGTTCGACTCCCCCCGCCTCCACCAATCCGCCATCATTGATTCAGGCACTTAGGCTTAGGCGAGTGCCTTTTTTATTTGTCCCAACTTATCCCCGCCCCGCATCTGGCAGCTTTAAACCCACCGTCCCGCCCGATTCTCCCCTACTCTGCCCTTTCTTTCTCCGTTTGGCCCCGGATTTTCTGTTCTTTCGGATCAAGTCTGAGGCGCATCCGGAAGCATAAGTTCTCTGGTGGCAATGAGATAGGTGTTTTAACCGATGGCGCAGTTTGTGGAGCGCGCTACATGGTTTCTGTCTGACGGGGCAACCGGACTTATTTTTCTAACCGCAAGCCGCGATGGTTGGCAGGAAAATGATGGCATATCGGATTTCCCGTGCTCACCAGCTGTCATCAAAGAGAGGTTTTTTCATGTTGCATTTATGGATCTCATAATCTATAATTATATCGATGTTCGTTTACGACGTTCGATACATTGAAACCTCATGCAAGCCTTGACCCGCGAAATCCTGCTCAGCTTCTGGAAGGTCCATATCCTGCACCATGCGGGCGAGGGGCCGGTCTATGGGCAGTGGATCATCACCGAACTGCGTCGCCATGGCTACGACCTCAGCCCCGGAACACTCTACCCCCTGCTCGCGCGGATGGAGCGCCATGGCTGGTTGGAGTCCAGCGGCGAAGACGCCAATGGCGGGGCTCATGCCCGACGCAACTACCACCTGACCACGAAGGGGCGCGAGGTCCTGGCCGCCATCCGTGAACAGGTGACCGAACTCTATTGTGAAGTCGTGAAAGAAAATGTTTGTTCAAACAAGGATAACTCGAAACGATGAATGATCGTTGTCAGTTCCGTATCAATATTCTCGCCGCGCCGCCCGTGCGCGCCCTGCTGCGCCAGCCCGCCTTGCCGCTGGCCCTGCAAGTGGCCGCTCTGGCGGGGGTGCTGTTTTTCTGCTGGAACGGCTGGGGGCTGGGGCTCACCCAGACCGAGTCGCAGCTCATGACCCTGCGCAAGACCAATCTGACCACGCTTTTCGTTTGGGGGCTGTGGTGGCCGGGGATGATCGCCGTGGCCTTGCTGGCCGGACGCCTCTGGTGCACCGTCTGCCCGATGGAACTGGTCAGCCGTCTCGGCCATTTCGTGGGCCGCGCGCTGGGGCCCAGCCGCTTGAAGCTCGGCCCCTGGCTGCGCGCCGGCTGGCTGGTAATTCTGGCCTACCTCGTCCTCCAGGTGCTGGTGGCCGGCATGTCGATTCACCGTGTGCCCCATTACACCGCGCTCATGCTGATGACGCTGATGGGGCTGGCGCTGCTGGCCGGACTGCTCTTCCGTGAGGAGCGCGCCTTCTGCAAGGCGCTGTGCCCGGCCAAGGCGCTGCTGTCGGTCTATGGCCGCTTCACGCCTTTGCAGCTCGATGTCTGCGACCGCGCCGTCTGCGAGTCATGCACAACCAAGGACTGCGTCGATCCAAAAAAACGCGACCGATTTGATGCCCGCGCCTGTCCCTCGCTCGTGCGACCTTACGGGCGGCAAAAAGGCGACGAATGCGTGCTCTGCCTGCAATGCGCCAAGGTCTGTCCTCAGAACAATGTTGGTTGGGGCCTGGCGGCTCGCGAGGCCGGATCACGCCGGCATCGCCTACTGCGCCCGTTCGAGGCTGCTTTCGTCATGTTTGCCGCTGGCTTCGTGGCGCACGACACGATCGGTGAAGCCGCGCCGTTGGAGGACTATTTTCATTTTGTGCCCACACTTTTGAATAAGTTGGCCCCAGCAATTGGTTTTGGCTGGTTCGAGGGGCTTTGGTTCCTGGTACTCGTGCCGGTGCTTTTGTGGCTGATGGCGGCGACGCTGGCCCGCCTGCTGGGCCAGCGCGGCACGGTGCGCGAGTTGTTGCTGGCGGCGGCCACGGGTGCAGCACCGGTGGTGGCCGTGGCGCACCTGGCCAAGGCCTTGGCCAAGGTCTCTTCGTGGGGCGGCTTCCTGCCGCTGGCGCTGCGGGAGCCCGCCGGGTTGGGGACGCTGGAGCGGATCGCCGGCAAGGCCCTGGCCGCACCCGAGCCACTGGTCGGCCTGCCGCTGCTGGGCTGGGTGATGGCGGCGGCGCTGCTGGCGATCGCCTGGCGCAACCGGCAGTGGCTGTGCGAGGCGGCCCTTGAACGCCCAGCGGCGGCGCGGGCCGGCTTTGCTGTCTGCATGGTATTCTATATGGCGGTGCTGCTGGCCTGGCCGTGGGTTTAACGACTTGCCGAATCTCAAATAGCGCTCATGACATTCTCTCTTTGGAGAGGATGACGCATGATGATGCCTGACTTCTCAAGGAAAAGACCAGGTTTCCCTGATCGTGTTCGGGCTGGGCGGGATTGTCCTGCTTGCCGCCATGATTCTTCTTTATCTCCATCATCATCTTCCCCATCCGGGAGGCGGTTCCAACAGGCGGACAAAATTTCCGTCTATATCCGTGAGGAGGATTTTTTTGCCTGACGGCAGCCGGAAAGCGCGCAGATTTCTGAGTTCGTCTTCATCATAGATGGCCGGCACCTCGGTTTCCAGCAGGCTGGCTTTTACTTCGCTTGCTTCATACCTTTCTTTCCCTTCCACCACCGTGACCATAGTTTTGCCGGTTACCTCAAAGGTCACCCCTTCCCCGGCCAGCACCTCCGAAACTTCCTTTAATTGGAAATTAGGGACATATAGTTCCATGGTTTCCTCCTTGGGACCTGGATTAATGCTTCTCGGTTATCCAGACTTAGGCCTTGGGTAATTTGCCTCTTGAATAAGCACCTCAAGGCGGGATGTCAACGGGTTTAATTCCCCCCGGACGGGGCTTTGTCCAGTGCGGAGAGCGGGGCCGACCAAAAGCTTATGGACCAGCCCATAATCCCGCTCCCACGCACCTTAAGAAAGGTCACTTAACCCTTTCCCCAAATTTCTGTATAATTAACGGAGACCCTTCTTGGCCAACCCAAAGTGACGTGAATAGATTATGAGAGCTTGAACTCTTAAGGGAGAAATTCCATGGACGGCCTCCTGGCGTGGGTTCAAACGAACCTCTGGCAAACCGGTTTCGTTTTCCTATTACTAATTTTTGTCTGTGTGCCATTTGTTCTGGTGCGCCGGCGGATCCAGGCCATCCTGGGACAATTCGAGCACTGGCGGGAATTGGAGCAGAATATCCAGGACGTCGGCAAAGAAGAGGTGCGCCTGTATCCGCATCCCACCAGATATGTCCTGCAAGCGGTTTTGTCCTCCACGAAGGGGACGGCCCGGGCCGGGGCGGTGCCTGCCGCCCTGGATTATCTGGCTGCCGAGGTGGAAAGTCCAATTCTGACCTTGCGGTCATTGAGCTATCTGGCAGTGCTGGTGGGGTTGCTGGGTACGGTAACCATGTTGGCCATGGCGCTTCATCACATGGACAGCCTCAGCCAGTTCAAGGCCGACCTCCTCAAGAACATCTATCCCATCAATGCCTTTGCCATTGGGCTGGCGGTGGCTATTTTCCTCAGCTACTCCTGGTACCGGCACCAGGGAGACCAGTTTCTCCTGTTGGCCTCCAGGGTATTGGGGCGTTTGCGCGCCGAACAGACGGGGGGCGCCGACCCTCATCTGCTGGCCGCCCTGGAAAAGGTCGGAGAAAGTTTCAGGGAATGGGGCGAAGAGATTCATGAGCATTACCATAATAAGCTCAGAGACCTGCTCCAGGAAGTCCGGGAACTGGGACTGGCCATCCGGGAGGTGGTGAGTGAGGCGGTGCTTAGCCGCAAGGAAGAGGATCAATCCATCATGCCGCTCCTGCACTCCCAGGATGCCAAGTTGGGGCGGCTGGAACAGGGTTATCTGGACCTGAATCAAAAAATTGGGGTTGGCATTGATGCGGGTTTGCCAGAGCTGGACCGAATAGGAAGGGATAGCCGAGGTCCGAAAAAGCCTGGCTTTTTTCGCCGTCATTTCGGCCAGGGAGGCTAAATTCCATGGCTTGGCGTCGTCGGGAAGATGCTGAAAACCCGGCCTGGCCGGGGTTGGTGGACGTTTTTGGATTTACCCTGGCCTTTTTGCTGCTCCTCTGGTTTGCCGCCAATTGGCCGGAGAAGGTGAAGAACCTGGAACAAAAAAACCAGGACCTGGATGCCCGAATGGCCTCCATAAATGCCGAAAAGAGGCAATTGCAGGGCCTGAACCGGAGCCTGGAGGAAAAATTGCTTCTGCAGGGTCAGAGCAACCAGAGCCTCACTAATCAGCTCCAGCAGTTGACGGAAAATAACAAAAATCTGGACGCCCAACTGAACCTGTTGCAAACCGATAACCTAAATCTCAGTGGCAAGGTTCAGCAATTGACCGATGAAAAAGCCGCCCTCAGAGAAATTGGTTTAAAGGATTGGGAGGAGCTCCTCAAGCTGTTGCAGGCCAGGATTGGCAAAGCCCACATGACCATTATCCCCAACCGCAATGACAAAGAAATTACCCTGAAAGGAAAGCCCCAGGTGACCTTTCAAACTACCAGATATGAATTGTCCCCGGAAGATAGACACCGCTTGCAGCTTTTGGCCCCGATCTTGTATGAACTGCGGCAAAAAAAGAAATTCTTCATAACGATCAATGGCACTGCCGACCCCCGGGAATTAAACACTGCCGCGCCTCCCAGAAACAATACCGAATTGTCCGCCTTGAGGGCTGCGGCGGTGGCCGGGGTCCTGGAGAAGGCTGCTCCCGGGCTGGGTCATTTCCTGCGGGTGACAGGCCTGGGGGTCAAAGGCAAGCAGCACCCTCTGAACCCCGGAGAAAATCCTGATAAGATTTATCGGCAGTATCGCACCGTCAATCTGGTCCTAAAAATTGACGTGGCTGCCATCATGCAGCAAGAAGCGGGTAACCCGGCACCATGAGCAGCTATCGCAAATTGGCCGGGCACTTTTGGCCGTGGAACACCTTGGGAGCCGCCCACCAGGAATGGCAAACCCAGGAAAGCCGGCTGACCAAAGTGCGGCAGCAGCTGGCCCTGGAATACCAGGCGGCGTACCGGCAGGCGGAGCAGCTCGAAATCGAAACCGATCAAGGGGTCCTGCGCGCAGCTCGAGGCCGGCTGGACCAGCCTCATGATCCCCTAATCCTTAAGGGTAGAAACCGCCTGACAAGGATGTTTGCCTTACGGGGCAAGGGTTTTTTCCGCCGGGTGCCGTCAATATTGGCCGCGGAATTGTCGCTCCATGTCGCCAACATTGAAGAGATCTGTCGCAGTCAAGACGACTTGGCGGGCAGATTGCGGCTGGCCCGGGCAATCATGGACTTATTTTGCCGCAGCCCGGAATTTTGTAGTCCTCCCTTCCTCAGGTTGACCATAATCTCCCCCGAATCGGCCTCGTTGCTTTTCCAGCTTCGTCAAAAACGCCTGAGGGACTGCCAAGCCATTCGGGAATCTTCTCTCTAAAGAAGTGTAGGCTTTGCCCTGACCGCCAACGTATAGCGATTGCCAAAAATTCTTTCCGATTGGTTGATTTTTAAATCCCCCTAAATCCCCCTTTTTCAAAGGGGGACTTTCAAAGCAATTTTGCCAAGTTCCCCCCTTTGAAAAAGGGGGGATAGGGGGGATTTAGGATATACCCTATAGGAAAAAACTTTTGGCAAACGCTATATTTTTGGCAATCGCTATAAATTGCCCTGGCTTCTACATTAACCTTAGAACCAGGGCAATGCGGCAAAGGTTGATTTTCAATTGCTTAGAATGCAATGCGCAAGCCGGCGTTTACCCCCATATTGTAGCTGTGGCTGCGTCCGACTTCAGCGGTGTAGCCGAGGTTGGCCGTGACGGTTTTGGAGAATTCCGCGGAGAAATCAGCACTCAACACCGCGAAATCCCGGCCGCGTTCCCGGGTCTGAAAGGCAATGGTGCCGCTGCCCTGGGCTAAGCGGGCGTCGAGGCCGCGAGTCCTATCGGAATATTCGTGCTGCCAAACGGCTGAAACTTGGGGAATGAAGGTGACGCCGCCTTTCTTGGCTCTGGTGCCTGCCCGCGCCCCGAGCCCGGTCTGCACGGAGGTCGCCGACTGGCCGGGCACGCGGAGATTCAAAGCCCCGGCGTTAGTCTCGGTAAAGGCCCCGGTGGAAAGGGTGGTATAATACAGCGACACCAAAGGGTTGATGATCGCCTTTCCCACTTTTAGATCGTAGCCGGTCTCCGCCGCCAATTGGAACTGGTTGCCGGTGGTGCTGGCCCTGGCGGTGCGGTTGAGCGTGCCAAAAACGACGTTTCTCTCCATGTTGTAGAAGTCTTCATAGGTATAGCCTATGATGCCGTTCACGTAGTAGCCGCGGTTGAAAAAGCTGGCATAGGCGTTGACAGGGATGCTGTTCACATTGATGCTGCCCCCTGTTTCTTTTATACCGGCGCCGGTATTATTGTATCCGGTATTCAGGCCTACCAAGAGGTTCTCCAGGAGCCAGTAATCCGCTCCCAGCGTAAATCCCGCATTGGTGTATTGATAGCCTGCCTGGCCGCTGGTACTGTCCACGTTGCCCCAGTTAACCAAGGGGTCCAAATAGACTCCCCAGGGCTTTTCCCTTCCCCGCCGAATTAAGGGATTACCGGCGTCGGAGGCGAAGTTACCCGCGGCTAACACCATTTTGGTGTCGTATCCTTTCATGAACCCGCCGCCGCCAAAGCTGAAGGCGCTGCTGCCGAATTCGGCTTCTCCGCGTAGTCTGGCCATTCTGTTTCTCAGGTACTGAAACTGCATGCGGGTCACGGGAAAATTCAGGGAAGGCAGGAAGGCGTATTTCAAAGGCAGAATCTCATTAAAGGCCGACTGTACCTGTTGGGTGGTGGACAAGGCGGTGATCGCATTGAGAACCGTAAATATATCGCCCGAAGTCGCGCCGGCTAAACTATTGAGCACATTCCCCACGGTTGCCTGACTAGGGGACAGGTTGAGATTGGGCCCGGTAAAGTTGGCTACGGTTTGCAGGTCAACGGAATTGGGGCGGTATAACGCCTGCCAGAACAGGGTTGGACTGATTTGCGAGTTGGCAATCTGGGCGAAGGCGCCCGTCACCCCGCCGGTGGCGGTGATTACGCCAGGGAAGACTTGGTTTATCGAGGGGAAGTAGCCCGCCTGCAGCTCCGGTCTCAGCGTGCCATTCAGGGTGGCGGTGCCGGGAGCGCCGGTGACATTGAGTTTATCGTAGCTGGTGGGCGAGGCGATTTCCACCGCCAAAGTCCCGTTGGCGGTTTGCGCGTAGCTGCCGGTCACGGTCAAGGTGCCCACGGAACGGCCCGGGTTGACGGTGCCGCCGTTGGTGAGGTTGCCCGTAAAATTGTTGGCCATCAGCACGCCGGCGCCGCTTAGGGAATAAGTGCCGTTGCTGCCTACAATTATAGTATCCGCCGAATTGGTGCCGCCGGTTTGGATGAAGGCCCCTGTGCCGTTGCTGCCGATGTTCTCAGCGGCGGCCGAGAGGCTGCCGCCGCTTAAAGTGTAAATGCCGTTGCTGCCAAGGTTATAGCCCACATAAAGGGTGCCGGTCACCGTATTGGTGCCCCCCGTCTGGGTGAAGGCGCCGCTGCCGGAGTGGCCGATAACCTCGTAATTGGCTGTCAGGCTGCCGCCGCTCAAGGTATAGGCGCCGCTGCCGCCGGCGACCCCCAGATCGAGGTCCCCGGCCACCGTATGGCTGCCGCCCGTCTGGGTAAAGATACCGCTGCCGACGTTGCCGAGTTCCTCGAAAACGCCCACCGAGAGGGTGCCGCCACTCAGCGAATAGCTGCCCACGCCGTTAGTGACTCCATCTGTGCCGCCCAGTATGAGAGAATTGGTCACCAAATGAGCCCCGCCCGTCTGGGTGAAGACGCCGCGGCCGCCGAGGCCGATTATATCGGAACCGGTCGGCGAGTTCACCGAGAGGGTGCCGCCGCTCAGGTTGTAGAAGCCGCTGCCCGTACCGGTGTTACCCAGAATCAGGACGTTGGTCACCGTATTAGTGCCGCCCGTTTGGTTCAAGGTGCCAGCGCTGAGATTGCCGATCGTTTCATTGGCATTAGTGACATCGGGAGGGACCGTCAACGTAGCCCCGCCATCTATAACAAGTTGCGCCTGAGCAGAAGACGGCGTCATGACCACCGCAAGCAATAGCGCTACCCCTAGAACTCTTAGCCAAAATCTGATCCTTTTCATATTGCTTCTCCCCCTTCAGGTCCTGCTTAACCGGTCAATTGCCGCCCTGAGCCTTCTTCCCGCTTCGCTGCCGCCACCCCCAGGCGCGGCACTAGCCGTCAACAGAATGAGCCCGCCCTCCCGGAAAAGCCGAGAAATCCGGGAACCCCAAGCCGTTGGTGCAACTGACCACCACCCTTGGGCGTCGATCCGCCTCGGATCCGGCCCCAGTTAGTTATTGCTTCCTTGCAGCAGAGAGTCGGCCTCTTCCTTGTCGGCCAATCAGGAGAGAAATATAAACTTCCCGGAGTATCAGGAAAACCTCGATCCGGCAAAGGATCCGGCTGTTATCCGGGAATACTCGTTAATCGGTGGGGATTTGAGATGAGAGCCGAGAGCAGTAGAAGCAGCAGCTGAGCGCAGACCCAACAGTTGCCTTGCAAAGAACACCCCGGCCGCATACCTCCCCCCATTTTGCCAGAGCATCATTATTTCAACCCTTCCACAACGGCTCAAGAATGTCAAATTTTTTCCTGGTTATTTCCCTCTTGGACCTCGGATGTTAAGCGGGGGATCAAGTAGTTGGCCGTATAGAAAAGTCCGAAAGATAGCAGAATGGCAATGCCGCCTACGATGAATGCCAGTGATTTGCCGTGCCATAACCCCGTAAACCATCGCCTGAATTCATCTACCAAGACGTTTGCCGTACCGCCATAGAGTTCCAAACCCCGCAAATACGATTTGGAATCTTCAGGATTAACCGTGTATAGAACCCCACCCTCTTCCACGTAACCCAAAGCGCCGTACGATTCATTCTTGGCTTGCAGATAGATCAAGGCGGCGCTACCCAACCCGGCTACCAGGATAATGGCGCTGATGAGCTTAAGATATCTAGGCAGGGCGGGGTTTTTCCAGTTCATCTTTTGGTTTCTCCTTTGCTCAGCCATGAGAGGAAGGCATGGCTGGCCAGGTTGAATCATGTTATAATCAGTTCCCGAAATGGGTACTGTTTACTGCCAGGAAATTTGTCTTGAAAAAGCCATTACCCTGATATAATAAACCCTATGAAATCTGGAATACATTTTGGTCAGTTGAGTCTGCTTATCTCCTTCGTTGCGGTCTTTGCCCAAGTTTACCTCTTCCTCCGCATCAGGCAGGCCATCAAGGCCACGCAACGCTCCAACCGGTGCCAATTCTTCCTGGTCGGCACGGTGGGACTAACGATTGCCTCACTCTTTGTCATGAACGCCTTCATCTTATCCAGGCCGATCTCCTGGGTGGACCCGCCTGAGGTGGAAGATATCCTCCTCTTTTATGCCCCGGCGGTCTGGACCTTCGGGTCGATTTTCTCGGCCCTGGTCCTTGCCCTGATACGGCTCCTGGGGAGGTTGGGAAGAGTCCTGGCTCGATGCGGCCGCGGCCCGGACCATGAACAAGCCGCCCTGCCGGTAAACCTGCAGCGCCGCTATTTTCTGCAAGCCGGAGTGGGCGGCCTGGCCGCGGCCCCTTTGTTTCTCTCGGGATACGGGGCTGCCTATGCCGGCAAGGCTTATGAGATCGAGGAGATCGTACTGCCTTTCGGCCGTGATTTGCGGGTGGTCCAACTCACCGATATCCATGCCGGGCTTTACATGACCCGGGCGGAGATCCGGCGCTATGCAGCGCAAGTCGCGGCCCTCGAGCCTGATTTGTTTGTCCTCACCGGAGATTACATCTCGAACTCGATAGAATTCCTACCCGACTGCGTGGAGGAGATGGCCAAGGTCCGCGCCAGGTACGGTACCTTTGCCATCATGGGCAATCACGACCGCTGGTTTGGGAAGCAGCATGATATCCTGGCAATGTTCCGGCAGCACCGCATCACCTTTCTGCTCAATGCACACCGGGTGATTCACACCGAACAGGGTTCCTTGGCGGTGGCCGGCATCGATGACCTGCGGGCCGGGTATCCGGATTTAGCCGGCGCCTTGCACGGGCTTGATTCCACGGTGCCGACCATTCTGCTCTCGCATCGGCCGGAGATTTTTCCCCTGGCAGTTTCACATAAAATCCCGCTCACCCTGTCAGGCCATTATCATGGAGGCCAAATCAAGCTCGGCCTGCCGGGTCTGAGCATCAGCGTAGCCCACCTGGTGAGCCCTTATCCTGAGGGGCTATACCGGGTTAAGGACTCCCATCTCTACGTCAGCCGCGGCATCGGGACCACCTTCACCCCGATACGTTTGAACGCCCGGCCGGAAGTGACGCTGCTCCGCCTCACCTAATGATAGTCTTAGCCATCGCTTTGAGAACGCCCTCTGCCTTTGACTGCGGCATTGAGGCCGACTTGCAGCCGCGCCTCTTGCTCCAACTGCCTTTTTAGGGCCATAACGTCCCTGATGTAGTTGTCTTTAAACCACTTGGCGTTGTAGCGCTTTAAGACAGTTTTGGGGGAAGGGCCCCGCAGGGCCGCCACGCCCACTCGAATATTTCTAAGCGGGTCACTCAGCACCTGATAAGGAACCGGGCATTGCTCATTTATGCCCATGGGGCCCCAGTAGGGGCTGTGCCCGATCCGGTCGCCCTCCCAGCCGTTGCCTTCGATCCAAGCCACGGCGGCGGCCAGAAAGGGATTGACATGATAACGCTCGCTGGAGCGCTTGACCTCTTCCCACCAGTGGGACGGCATGACCTTGCCGTGCACCACGGGGGGTGAGGCCTTCTGCCACCAGTTAGTGTCAGTTCTGGCAGTGCCTGGCAGCAGTAGTAAGAAAACCGTTAGGGCCAGGGAGGCCCGGATTATCCCAAAATTTTCTCCGTTAAAGTTGTGATGGTGGCCATGGAGATACTTCTCTCCTTTCTGTTAGTTTTATTAGTTTCTATAACTTGGGGATCCAGAATCTGTAACTGTCCGGGGGGTTCCGCAGTTGACGCAGGCCGGAGGATATTCTTGACAGGTCTCAATAAGGCCGGAGCGGAATTCGGGACAGCCCCCAGATCGATATTCCAGACGCCGTTCTACTGGGAGACAATTTTTTTGCCGGGGGTCAGGAAGGTTTCTGGGTCTGCTGGGTCGGGATTCGGATAGATCCCCAAATTTTTGAAGCAGTGTTATTTATTATAACCAAAAGTGCTTGCGATGACAACATAATGGGCACTGAGGGCAGGGCAATCGCATGTATATTTGGCATGGAATATGATCCGATCGGAATTGCCGGGATTATAACGAATTGACTTGATAAAAGTAACTGTCTGGAATAGTTAAATAATTCTAGACTTTTACTAGATTTTATGGTAACCACCTAAAAAACTATAATTTTTAGGAGGTTACGCCA
>JAMCQY010000063.1 GCA_023381945.1 Deltaproteobacteria bacterium | reverse complement strand
AACCTCCAAACCTTCATATATATTTGTAAAGCCCGTCACATCACCCCGGTTTTGATGACCCAGTTCAACCGCTACAAGAAAGATCCGGACCCGAAAATCAAGGCGGCCATGGCCGGCTTCGAGAAGGATTCCGGGATTTCGGAGCCACAGTTTAAAGCGATTTATGATCAGTTTAACGAAGCCGTGCGCCAGGTGGGGCAACAAAATGGGGTCCTGGTCATCGACCTGGCCCGTCTGATTCCCCAGGAGTCGCAATATATGTACGACGTGGTCCATTTAAACACCGCCGGCTCGAAGCTGGCGGCCCGGCTCATTAGCGAACAGTTGCGGCCCGCAGTGAAATGAAAAGAAATGATTAACCGCGGATGAACGCAGATAAACGCGAATTTTATCTGGGTCCGTCTGCGTTTATCTGTGGTTCCATTCCATGGCCATGCCGGCAGACAAAATCAACGTCCTCTTCATTATCAAGCCCGAACGCGCCGCCGGGGCCGAGATGGTATTACTGGAGGCCGCGGCGCGCCTCAATCGAGAAAGTTTCAATGTCTTCACCGGATTGCTGACCCCGGACCGGGAACACCTGGTCCCGCCCCACCTTACCGCCATCAATTTCAACCTGCCCGGATTAAACGGCTGGGTCTGGCTCAGGTTCTTCCTGCATCTTTGTTGGGTGCTGTACAGACAAAAAATCCAAATCGTCCACACCAACAGTTACGTACCGGGCAATTACGCCCGCCTGGCCGCGGCCATACTCAGGGTGCCGGCCATCATGGACCACTGGCACGGCTTTACCCATTTTACCCGCAAACGCCGCTTGATCTGCCGCTGGCTGGGGCGAATCACCGACCTCAGTTTGGCCGTGTCCAAAGGAGTAAAGGACTATCTCATCGAGCAGTGCTTACTCAACCCGGCGAAGGTCAGGGTGGTGCACAACGGGGTGGATTTGGCGCGGCTGCAGCAGCACCGGCCGCGGCTTGAAGTACGCAAGGAATTAGGATTATCTGAAGACACCAAAGTCGTGGGGCTGGTGGCTCGGCTGGATCATTGGGGCAAGGGGCACCGGGAGTTTTTTGAGGCCCTGGCCGCCCTGAAGGACCGGTTCCCCCTCGAGGCCCTGATCATCGGCGGCGGCCGGCGGGAAGCGGAAATGCAGCAGTTGGCGGCCGGGAAGGGCCTGGCCGGGCGGGTGCATTTCCTGGGCCAGCGGCAGGATATTCCCGGCCTGCTCGCCGCCCTGGATATCTTTGTCCTCCCCAGCCACAGCGAGGGGGTGTCGCTGGCCCTGCTGGAGGCTATGGCCGCAGGTCTGCCGGTAATCGTAAGCCGAGTGGGCGGCCTGCCGGAGGTGGTGACGGATGGTGAAAACGGCCTGCTCATTCCTCCCAAAACCCCGGAGGCCTTGGCCCAAGCCCTGGAACGCCTCCTGGTCGATCCCGCTTTCTCCAAAAACTTGGGCGAAAAGGCCCGCCGCCAGGTCGAAACCAATTATTCCCTGGACCGCCTGGGCCGGGAGATTAATGAGATCTACCTAGAATTAATTGAAAAAAAGAAACTGTAGGCGCAGGCTTTAGCCTGCGAAAGGTCTTAAAAAATGATTACTTATCGATATCGTCTTAGCTTTTTTGTGCATATGCCCGGGGTAATTAACCACGAAGAAGGGACTTATAGTTTCGTGATGGCTGAAGGCAATACTAATACCACGCTAAGCAGCAAAGATAGCAACTCGATTAGCACCGGCAATAAATTTGTTTTATCTTGTGGTGGATTTGATAGCGAAGAAGATGCATTCAACACTGGAAAACGAGTAAAGGACTCTTTACTTCTTAGTGGGATAAAGCTTCGTATGGGCTTGGACGCGGGGAGAGATAAAGCACGCAGTTGGCTTGGGATTTCTGTTAAAGATATGATGCTTAAGGAACATGGAGTAAGAATTATCGATGACATTCATGGATTAAGCGTTTATAGCGAAGAATATCCAATATTAACGGGCAGCGCCTCTGGAGTTGTCATATTTTCACCTATAGATGCAGAGAATTTTACCTCCATGTTATCGGTACTTTATCAAAGAATGCCTGAGATATCAGATAAAGTGAGGCTATCTTTAGAGCTTTATGCTGCTTCTCATTTTGAAAAATCAGATAGGGCAAGATTTATTACATTAGTTCTAGCGATAGAAGCTTTGCTTGAACCAAAAAAACGCAAAAATTCAGCGAAAGAAGTCGTAGATGGTTTAATCAAATATGCAAAAGATTCACAATTAGATGATCAAGTAAAAAATTCATTTATAGGAAGCTTGAAATGGTTATATAAAGAATCAATATCGTATAGTTTACAAGAAATGGCTGAAAATTATTTAATTGATCGCAAATACGGAGATAAGAGTGCAAAAAATTTTATTAAGCATTGTTATGATGTGAGAAGCAAGTTAGTACATAATGGGAGGGTAGATGTTGAAGAAGCTAACATAGGAACTTTAGCGGCTCAACTTAATCTTTTTCTCTCAGACCTGTTAATTGAAATGACTGGGATTAGAAGCATCTAAACAAATATAAGATTTGGTACTCTTTTAAGCAGCCAGGAATCGTCACCCACCAATTAGACCTTTTTCTTGAAACTCGAATCTCGAAACTCGGAACTCCAAAACCTCGGCTCCCACCATTCTTTGATCAGTTGAATTACTTCAGATGCCGCAATGGCCGTGAGGCAACGGGGCTCCGGGCACTTTTTTAACAGGCAGGGCGAAAGATAGCACACCGCTTCCCGCTTATGCAGAGAGACGCCCCAGTCAACTTCATAAGGCCCGATACGGCTGGGATGATCGGCGCCGATGAGGGCGAGGGTGGGCACTTTCAGGGCCAGGCCCATATGCAAGGGGCCGCTGTCGTTGGCCACCAAAAGGCGGCATTGGCTCAGCAAGGCGGCCACCAGCCGCAGGGAATAACGCCCGCCGGTTACCAGGCTGGGGCCTGGGATGCGGGCGGCGATGGCCGCGGCATTCTCCCGGTCCTTAGTGCCGCTGATGATTAATAAGGGAGCATCGTAAGTTTTCGTTAAAAAATTCCCGAACTGGACGAAATTCTCCGCCGGCCACCATTTGTAAGGATCAGAGCCCGTAGGATGCAAAGCCAGGAGCAGCGAGGGCAGCGCCCCGAAATGCCGGGCCAGGATCGCCTCTGCCTCCTCCCGTTCCTCCGGCGTCAGGAACAGGTCCATCCGTTTATCGTTAGTGTCGGCGCCCAGGAGCCGGACATAATCGAGGCGGCGCTCAATGGCATGGACGGAGGAATCAAGGGGCGGTTCAACCCTGGCAGAATAGGAAAAAGCCAGTGGACTGCCGGCCGAACCGATGGTAAAGGGGCTGCCGGTTAAATGCGCCAGCATACTGGCTTCAGGGTCATTGCCGTGCAGGATGATGACCAGGTCATAATGGCGGCCGCGCAGTTCCCGGATCAACCTGATTAACCGATGGTTGCGGCCGGGATAGGCCCAGACCCGCGCCACGTACGGGTTGTGATCCAGCAGCGCCCCAAAAACGCGATGGCCCAGGACCTCGAGTTCCCAATCCGGATAGCGCTCTTTCAAGGCCCGGATAGCCGGGGTGGAGAACATGGTGTCCCCCAGGGCGGTGTTGCTGATGAGCAGGACCCGCTTGACCCGGACCGGGGCGAGTTCGGACAGGGGCCGGGGCGGCCGCCGCCGAGTCTGCCGGCGCAGGTACTGCCGGGAAAGTGACAACAAGAGCCTGTGCCACATAACCTATCCCACCCCCCGGCTGGGAAGCAAATCGCGGGTAGAAATTTCAGCCATTATTGAGGTATACTGCGGCTAAAGGAAAACCACATGACCACTCACCACCACAAACATGCTCACGAAAAAGTCTCGCATCACCAGATCGATTGGATGGGGCTCCACAAAGACTGGCGCACCTGGCTGATTGTCGGCCTGATGTTGGCGGCCATAGGAACCTATGTCCTGACCCTGGATGATTCGCTCCAGCCAGGCGGTGCCATCCAAAGCAGCCAGCCGCCTGTGGCGGAGCCGGCCGCTCCCTCAAAATGATTCCAAACAATTTGGCTGCCCAACTCCTGGATTGGAAACGAAGGATTTTAGAGTCAGTTATGGGGCGGCCCGCGGCGCCATTGATCGTGCCCGGCACGCCCTAGATTGATCTGACCTCATCATAGACCTTTTCCAGGCCGCCGGCGATCTGCTCCCAGGAAAAGTTTTTCACCACCCATTCCCGGCCTTGCTGCCCCAACCGCTTGCGACGCTCCTGGTGCCGCAGCAGGTCCAAAATCTTCTCGGATAGTTCTTTAAAGTCATCTTTTTGCTCCAGCAACAGGCCGGTTTCACCGTCCCGCACTATCTCGGGGATGCCGCCCATGCGGCTGGCGACGACGGGGAGCCCCGCGGCGGCAGCCTCCAGAAAGACCAGACCCAGTCCTTCCTCAATCTGGGACGGCCCCACAAAGACGTCCCCCAGGAGATAAGCCGCAGGCATCTCAACGGGCGGGATAAAGCCTGTGAGCACTACCCGGCCCCGGGCCCGGGCTATCTGCTCCCGCAGTTCCTTGAGAAACGGCGTTTCCCGCATGTGGCGGCGGCCAAATTCGGTGCCCCCCACCAGGACCAGTACGGCCTGGGGCAGGGACTGCCAGACGCGTTCCATGGCGCTCAAAAGGATATGCACCCCCTTGCTCTGCCGCAATTTCCCGGCGAACAGCACCGTGGGGTCCTCGACAAGATCATGGGGTTCCCGCACCCGGCTCACTTGGGCGTCATTTTCCCACCGGGAGGCAAAGGCCGCCGTGTCGACGCCGTTGTAGATGACCCGGTGGAGCCGGGCTCCTTCTCCCAGCCTGGCTCTTTCCCGTTCCACCACGAAGCGGCTGCAGCCGATGAAGCCCTCTAGCGGAATAATCCTCCCGGATTCGGGCTTTTCCCGCTTGCCCAGGGACTCATTGAGGTTGTGCATGTGCAAAACGACGGGAATTTGGGAGCCGAAGTGATTTTTTAGATACGAAGCCAGCAAGGGGCGATTGTGCACATGGATCAAATCCGGCTGCACTTTCTCAACGATCTGGGCCGATTCCCGGTCATACACCGGGAAACGCCGGCGATAGCGCTGGTAAAGCCAGCGGCGCCAGCCGGTTAAGGAGATGCGAAAGTATTCCACCCCTTGGCGCATTTCGCGGTCGGGCAATTCCGGGTCCGAGACGCCGATGATCATGGCGCGCCAATTCTGCAGGCGAGACGCAGTCTTTTCTATGAATAATTCTGCGGCGCCGCCGCGGATGGGTGGAATGGGATAGAGTTCGGGAGAGATGAGGGCTACAGAAGGCATATGAGTTTAGAGTTTTCGGTGTTGAATATTTCGAATGAAACGGCAAAGCATCGGGGTTAGATGACTTTCAGCCCTTATTATCATAAATAGTATAGCAAATTAAATTCTATTCTTCTCATTAAAGCCCGTCTAATTTCACTCCGAGAGAGATTTTTAGAGGTTCTCCTTTTGCCTGGCCGCCAGACTGAAAGATTGAAACTTTGCACCCAAATCTTCCAGGTCATAAATTTCTTGACACCTGCCCCAGACTTTGTAATATGCTTCACATAGTTTTGCCCTGGGGATGAAAAAATCGCGCATTTAGAAACAAATTATCTTAAGGAGGAAGCAGTACATGGGTAAGATTCCTGCTGATTATTTGCCACCTAAAGAGCTCTGGGCTGAATATACCGCGCCTGCAGAGTTCAAACAGTATGCCTCGGGAAAATGGAATATTGCTGAAGAGTTTCTGGACAAGCATGTGAAGGATGACAACGTGGCCATCCTGTTTGGTGATCAGAAGATCACCTACAAAGAGCTGAAGGCCATGGCCAACAAGTTCGCCAATGTCCTCAAAAAGATCGGCGTCGAGGCTCAGGACCGGGTCGGCCTGCGCATGACCAACATGCCGGAAGCCGTTGCCGCCAACTTCGGCGTCCAAAAGATCGGAGCTATTCCGGTGCCCGTCTCGCCGCTGTGGGCCAAGGAAGAAGTGGCCTTCGTGGTGAATAACGCCGAATTTAAGGCCTTTGTGGTAAGCTTCCCGCTCATGGGGCCGGTTGAAGCTGCCAAGCCCGAATTCGAGTTCCACACCAAGATCGTCGTAGTAGGCGGCAAACCCGAAGAAGTCGAAGCCAAGGGCTTTGTCTCCTTTGGCAAAGAGATGGCAGCAGCCTCCGACCAGTTTGAGAACGTCAAGCTGGACGCCAACGACATCGGCGTGATCCTGTTCACCTCCGGCACCACCGGCCAGCCTAAAGGCTGCGTGCACTTCGTTAGAGAAGTGCTGATCGAATCAAACCTGGTCAACAAGTACGTCTACAAACTGGGACCCGGCGACGTCCTGGGCGGCTCCGCCCCCGTGACCTTTGCGGCGGGCTACGGCACCTTCTGCAACATCCCCTTCGCCGGCGGCGCCGCCATTTCGCTGCTGCCCAAATTCACTCCGGACGACATGATGTCCACCATTGTGAAGCACAAGGTGACGGTAATCACCGGCCTGCCCACCGCTTACCGTAAGCTGCTCGAAATGCCGAATTTCAACGATTATGACATCTCCCATGTCCGGATGTACACCACCGGCGGCGACGCCCTGACCGGCAAGACTCTGGCCCTGTGGCAGGCGAAAACCGGCAAACCCATCTGGGAAGGCCTGGGAGGCACCGAAATGATGCACTTGGTGACCTCCAACACCATGAGCGACGTCCCCATGCCCGACTCCATCGGTAAGGCCCTCCCCGGCTTCGAAATCAAAGTGGTCCGGGAAGACGGCACCACCGCCGGCCCCGGCGAAGTGGGCAGCATGATGATCAAGGGCCCCACCGCCACTTTGTATTGGAAGCCCTACATCCAGGAAAACAAGCTCCTGAAATCCATGAAAAAGGGCATCAAGGACGGCTATAACATGATGGGTGACGCCGTCATGATGGACAAAGACGGCTTCATCTTCTTCCAGGCCCGGGAAGACGACATGATCAAGTCCTCCGGCTTCCGCCTGGCCCCCACCGAGATCGAAGACGCCATCATCCGGCACAAAGCGGTGCGGGATGACGCGGTGGTCGGCATCCCCGACGAGATCATGGGGCAGAAAGTAGTGGCCATGGTGGAATTGGAGCCCGGCCATACTGCGTCCCAGGATCTGGCCAACGATATCATCAAGTCCACCATGGACCTGCTGGCCATGTACAAGCTGCCCCGGGAAGTGATCTTCCTGCCGGCCATCCCCCGGACCCCCACCGGCAAGATCATCAAAAAGGACCTGCGGAAGAACTATCCGGAAATGACCAACAAGTTCGCCCCGAAGGTGAAGTAATTTGCAACCTCTCCCGGGACGGGCGACCGTCCCTGGAGTGCTATTCTGCTCAATGCCCGGCTCTTGCCGGGCATTTTCTTTTTGCATTTGCCCGCCTGTAATGATTTAATATACCGGGTTTGTGAAAAGGAGGGCAAAGCATTGCCTAACGTAGTGGTGGTGGGCACCCAATGGGGTGACGAAGGTAAAGGGAAGATCGTCGATCTCCTGACCCGGCAGGCAAAAATGGTGGTGCGTTATCAGGGCGGCAACAACGCCGGCCATACCCTGGTGGTGGACGGCGAGAAATTTATTTTTCACCTGGTCCCCTCGGGAATTCTGCACTCCGGCACCCAATGCTGCATCGGCAACGGTGTGGTCCTGGACCCCGAGGTCCTGCTGATGGAAATCGACCGCCTCAAAGAGCGCGGCCATGCGGTGGGACCGGATAATCTGCGCATCAGCGAACGCACTCAGGTGATTATGCCCTATCATCAGCGGATCGACCTCGCCCGGGAAGAAAAAAAGGGCGCCGGCAAGATCGGCACCACCGGCCGGGGCATCGGCCCCTGTTATGAAGACAAGATTGCCCGCCGCGGGATCCGGGTGGCCGACCTGGTGGATCCTGAAGCTTTTAAGGCCAAACTAACGGAAATCCTGCCCGAAAAGAATTTTTACCTGGAAAAATTCCTGGATGCCGAGCCCTTCTCTTTAGAAGAGATTTTGGCGAAATATTCTGCCATGGGGGCGCGGCTGAAACCCTTGGTGGCCAACGTCTCGGTCCTCATCGACCAGGCGGTGAAGCAAGGGAAAAATATCCTCTTCGAAGGCGCCCAGGGCACGCACCTCGATATTGATCACGGCACCTATCCTTTTGTCACCTCCTCCAATCCGATTGCCGGCGGAGCCTGCACCGGCGCCGGAGTAGGTCCTACCCAGCTGCACCACGTCCTGGGCATCGTCAAGGCCTACACCACCCGGGTGGGCGGCGGCCCCTTCCCCACCGAATGCCTGGATCAGATCGGCGACCACCTGGTGGAATGCGGGGTGGAGTTCGGCTCCACCACCGGGCGCCGGCGCCGCTGCGGCTGGCTGGACACCGTGGTCCTGAGGGACTCGGCCCG
>JAMCQY010000101.1 GCA_023381945.1 Deltaproteobacteria bacterium | reverse complement strand
CAAGAGAAGGCCTGATCGGAGCAAACCACCGGAATGAGGGCCGCCAGC
Organism: Deltaproteobacteria bacterium; assembly: GCA_023381945.1. The sequence goes on along the minus strand of JAMCQY010000101.1, from coordinate 35,331 downwards.
ACCCCCCAGGCGACCGCGGTAAATACTGATTTGGAGCCGGGAATCTCCTTGAGGGTGGAGATGAGGGTGACCCGGGCCACTGAATCCGGAATTATTTTGAAATTATAAAGCAGGCCGATGCCGCTCATTACCAAGATAAAGATGAAGGGGAGCCAACCGAGATAGGCCCCCAAGGCCAAGGCCAAGCCGGCCGAGATAGCCCCGGTGCTCAATAGAAATTGGCGGTGTTTGCCGTAAAACAGGGATTGCACCGGGTCATTGAGCTTGGAGGCCTTATCGGTGAAGTGATTCAGCAGGTGCATGGCATAGACATAAAAAAAGGCCACGAAGAAATAGGTAAACTGCGGCTCCACCTGCTGCAGCAGCGATGAGACGTAACTCAGCGAGCCGGCGCCGGTGGCGACGTACAGGTTGGACTTAAGGAAAAAACGCCAGGCCCGATAGATATAGTTGGTCCAGGAGCCGGGGCGGAAGGCCCAGGCATGCTTTAAGGTGCTGACCACGTTGCTGATGAGCCAGTGCGGGGTGGAGGCGCCGGCAGTCACCCCTACGGTATGGTAATGGCTCATTTCCTCCAAGTCCAATTCCTGTTCGGTCTCCACATGGTAGGTTGGTATGCCGGTAGCCCTGGAGATTTCCACCAACCGTTGGGTATTGCCGCTGTTGCGGCCTCCCACTACCACCAGGGCCTCGGCAACGCGAGCCAGTTCCTGCACCTCTGCCTGGCGGGAGGCGGTGGCGTCGCAAATGGTGTTAAAGATGCGGGCGCCGGGGAAACGGGCCTTAATTTCCGCCACCCGGGCCTCGAACAGGGATTCGCTCTGGGTGGTTTGGGCCACGACGATGGGAGTTCCCAATTCCGGCAAGGCCGCCACATCCGCCGCGCTCACCACTACATAACCCCGATTCTCAGTATATCCCAGCAGACCTTCCACCTCCGGATGGTCGGCGTCGCCAACAATCAGAGTGGCGTGGCCCATGGCAGCCCAACGTCGAATAATGGCCTGCACTTTGGCCACCCGGGGACAGGTGGCGTCAATGATCATCGCCGCCTGGCCCTCCAACTGGCGCCGCTCCTGGGGGGGGATGCCGTGAGCCCGGATTACCACCAAACCCTCCGCCGGCTGTTGCCGCGGCTGCAGCACCGAGATCCCCCGTTCTTTCAGGAGTTCCAGCACCTGGGGATTGTGAATCAGCGGACCATAGGTATAAATCTTGGTCTGATTTTCGTTGATGGCCTTCAGGACCATCTCCAAGGCCCTTTTCACGCCGATGCAAAAGCCGGCGGTGCGGGCCAGCACCACTTTCATCTAATTGCTCCTGCTTCCGGATTTGCTGTCCGAGGTCAATACTAAATTATCGCAATTTTTCCGGATTTAAAAAAGGAAATTCGAGGCGGATCACTTACCAGTAGTCAATAAAAGCGGTGCAATTATTAGTGCGCAAATCGAAAGATCAATGAAGCATAGTGCACGCTGCGGATTCTTCGGCATGAGACCCCGCCAAAGGATTCCCCGGAGTATTTCCGGCCACCAGGCGGTCTTTTAGAATCTCGTCGAAATGTTGCGCCATAAGTTTGCGGCCCGTATCCAGCATGTGGAGACCATCAGGCTGATATACGGGTTCAGTACGGGAACATACGATGTTTCGGAAATTAATGAAATAAGGCTTATCTTTCAGCCGGTTCACCTGGGCATGGTAAACCGCCACGAAATTATCTCGCAGGGCAGATTTTTTACTCATGATAATTTTTTCAGAGGCCCGAACCTGGGGGGACACGGGTTCCGTTTCCGCCCACCAGCACGGCTGCCAGATGAGCAGGAATTTCGCTCCGAAACTGGCGGACAATTTATTGAGAAAATCATAGCGCTTTTCACAACTATCCACGTACTGGCGCAGCGCCGGCGACTCGGGGTCGATGCGGATGATGCCTTCCCGCATTTTATCATAGATTTCGTGGGTAAAGGAGGACCACATGGCGGCGTTCAGGGGTTTCAGCAGGCCGAAAAAACTGCGGTGATAATCCTCGATCATGCCGCGTATCCGTTCATAACCCTGATGCGCATATGGAGTGCGGTGCTGGGCAAAATAAGCGCTGTCGTTGCCGCCATCATAAAACAGGATAAGATTTGGAGGAGATTTTTCGATAAGAAGTTTTTGCAGATACTTGGTTTCCATGATGGAGTTGAAGCCGTCCTCCCCCAAATTAACGAAGGTGGCCGGCAATTGCTGCTCCTCCTGGTTCCAGATTTTAGCCAGAAAGCTGGGGATAGTGCGGTCATCACGGTCGCAGGCACCCCTCATAGTGGAACCGCCGAACATCCAGACAGTCAGAGCCGATTTTTCCGGAGGGGGATTATTTCGGGTAGGCCTCACTCCCTCTAAAAACAGGGCATACGGATCATAATGCACCAGATCTCCATCTCGCAGCTGTCCGTAAACCCAATAGTTGCTCAAGGAGATGGCCAGAAAACTGGCCGCTTCCACCATAACGAGGCCGATGATCAGCCATTTGCATATGAGGAATATTTTATGGAGAATTCGCGGCATTACGGCTCCTCGGATATGGTCACTTTGGAAAAAAATAAGCTTTTACTTCCTCAATAACAAGGTGAATTTTTCTTTTCTTTCAAGCTATAGCGTTTGCCAAAAGTTTTTTCCGATAACCCGATGGATTGTAGGGGCGGACCCATGTGTCCGCCCGCAGGAGGGCGCACACGCGGGTGCGCCCCTACAAGAAATTATTTTTGGCAATGGCTATATTTTCGAATCATCTCTAGGAAATATATGAATTCCCAGAGATAATTTCAAGGGTGGCAAAATTTCCGGAACTAGAGGCTGCGGTTTGACCGTTCGGGGTTGGATGTGTTAGTTTTCCGAGAAAAAATGCTAATGGCGATAACGCCTTCTTTCAACCGAATACTGTATTAGAGGCAGTTCATGTTGAAGTTCCTGATGCTGCTGGCGGGCACCGTGGCGCTGCGGCCCTATGTCTTCATTTTCCTGGGCTCCTACCTGCTGCTGGCTACCCTGCACCTGGGGGCCGGCCGGGCCTTTGCCTTTCTGGTGCTGGGCTATCTCATCTCCTGGGCTGCGGAAGTCTGCGCCATCAATTTCGGCTTCCCTTTCGGTGAATACCTCTATATTCCCGCCACCCTGGATCGGGAGCTTTGGGTGGCAGGGGTTCCTTTGATGGATTCTCTGTCCTATGTCTTCCTGGCCTATGCCAGTTATTGCCTGGCGCTGACGGCCCTGAATCCGGAACGCGGCGGTCAAATCCAGGAGGATCGCAGCCTGCAACGATCCCCGCGGACCCTGATTCTGGGGGCGGTGCTCATGGTCACCCTGGACATTATTATCGACCCGGTGGCCCTGCGGGGCTATCGCTGGTTCCTGGGGCAGATTTATGGTTATCCCGAAGGCGGCGTTTATTTCGGCATTCCGATTAGCAACTTTGCCGGCTGGTTCCTGGTAGCCCTGATCCTTATCCGGCTGCTGCAATATCTGATCTCGCGCCCCTCCCCGGCTCGATTCTGGGATTGTGGCCGCCGCCCCTTCCTGCCCCCGGCCTTGCTGGGTTCCGGTCTCTACCTGGGTATCCTGGGATTCAACCTGACCATGACCTTTCTCATCGGGGAGACCTGTCTGGGTTGGGTGGGGGTTTTTATCTACCTGCCTTTCCTCACCTGGCTGTTTCTCAAGCTCCTGCCCTGGAAGTGATTCACCACAAAAAACCTAGGGAAAAGCAATTCTGGTTCGGCTCTGGCCAAGACCAAAATTGCTTATTCAATGCTTCATGTCTCTCTGTGTCCTTGGCGGCTAGTATCGTGTCCCAGATATAACTATCAAAAGGATTTCTAGGGGTGCACCCGCGTGTGCGCCCTCAAACTGGGCGGACACCTGGGTCCGCCCCTACAGAATCGCCAGATAATTTTGAAAAGAACTCCTGGGACGCCATACTAGGTGGCGATCTTTTCAGAGAGGAGAAGCGGCAGTAGAACCGTGAGGGCCTTGGCCAGCCGGGCGGCGGCCAGCCGGCTGCAGCGCCATAAGTGCACCAGGTCCTTGAGGCGGCGGGGGTTGGCGGCCAGCCAGCCAAGAACATTCCACAGACCGACGGCGCCCGGTTCTTCCCCGCCAGGCGGCAAAAAGTCCGGTATCTCCTCGGCCGCGGTATCGGTGATGGCCCTGAGGCCCAGGCAGGGGAGTCCTTCAGCCCGGGCCACGGCGGCCACTGCCGCGCTTTCCAGGTCCAGCACCGGGCAAGTTAGCGACCTTAGCGGCCCGGCCTGTTCGGCCTTGTTAATAATATAGGGCGTGGTAATGAGACTGCCTGGGAAGGCCTCAAGCCCGGCCGCGGCCAGCGACCGGAGCAGGTCCGCCAGAGGCCGCGGCCCCGCCAAGCGCGGTATGGAGTCGAGAACCTGGGTGGTTGGGTCAAAGCTATAAAAAAACTCCCCCAAGACGAGAGAGCCGGTCGGCAATTCAGGCGTCACCGCCCCGCCGAAACCGAGGGAAACCAGGAGGTGCGGCTGAAATTGCCCTACCAGGCAAGCGGCGGCCTCCCGGGCCGCTCTGGCCCCCATGCCGGACAGGGCGAGGACGCCCCTTTCCCCGCCTAGAAGGAATTCCCAAGCCGGCCAGCGCAAGCCCCGCCGTCGCCGAGCTCGACTGAGCCGTAAAAAATGCTGCACTTCCAAGGGAAGTGCAGCCAGCAATAATATCTTGGCAGACCCCGAGCCGCCCTGTGGGGCGTCCTGATCCGCGCGGACCTCCGTCATCAGGGCTTGGGCACCGGCAGGTGGCTCTGTCCCGGGGGCTCCGGGGGCACCAATTCCGCCTGGGGGCTCACCGTGGCCACCTGCTTGGGACGCCGCCAGCGGCGCCCCTGCACCAGGAGACTGCCGTTTTTGTGCAGCACGGTGCGGTCATCCAGAATGATCAGCCCGTGCCGTTCAGAAATATCGTTGTAATACTGATATTTCATATGCCTCTGGTTGAGGCGGTATTTAAAAAACAAAAAGAACAACAGGTAAATGACCACGATAGTCCCAAACCCGGCCAAGACGTAACTCAGAAACAGAAAGGTGTTATAGCCCAGAGAACTAAGCCAGGCCATGATATGATTCATGTTATAGAGGGCCAGGACCGTGACCAGCAGCAGGAACAGCAGGCTCAGGAAAGGGAGCCGTTTCAGCTGGCCGAGCACCGCTTCCATCTGGTTCTCGGGAGCGGGGCCCGCTTCTTCACTCTGCTCCCCTTGATCTCCCAGGAAGTAGTTGAAGCCGGTAATGATGACCCCCATGAGAAAGGTGACCACAATAGGGAAGGCAAAGGCCACGAAGACATATTCCCGCCAGGGGAAGGCCGTCTGCACCCGGTGGTATTTATCATCCGAAGCCCACAGGACCACCACGATAAAAATAACGATCTCCAGGATCCCGATGAGCTTCAGGTAGTCGAAGAAGAGTTTCTTGCGGTCTGCTTTAGTGAAATAGCTGGCAATCTTGGACATACTATTGTCCTCTGAACCTGTTCATAGATTCATAACAAGATAACAACGAAAGCCTCCTAGGTCAACCTTTTCTGGACGGGAAAAGTCCTGACCCGCGATTGACGCCGTTAAGTCCCTTGCCTGGTGAAATATAGGTTCTGAGAGCTTGGAAAAGCAGATCTGCCGAGAAGTAATGGGAATTTTGTCTTTGGATGCCAGGACTCCGGAGGCCGGAGACCCCCGGAGCCGCGTGTCCGGCCGGCTTAGCGGCCCAGCTTCACCACATTCTGGGCCTGGAGCCCCTTGGTGCCCCGGACCACCTCAAACTCCACCAATTGCTCCTCCTGGAGCGTCCGGAACCCTTCACTCTGGATAGCGGTATGGTGAACAAAGACGTCGGTGCCGTCTTCTTGGGAGATAAATCCGTACCCCTTGGTGTCATTAAACCACTTTACCTTCCCGGTTACTCGCATGCTGTTACCCCTTTATGATATTTCACGCTGCAAACTGCGGCGCGGCCGTATAGCCGTCTTTCCAATAAAAACGGCGCGGTTCTTCCCGCACCGTCTCACCAACCGTTCTCCAAAGTGACATCCTGGACCAAATTTTATCAGGAATTGACCGGGTTGCGGTCAAGCTGATATGGCATTTTAACTGCTCCGCCGGCCCTTGCTCAATCCAAACCACGTTCACCCCGGCTCCTCTCGCTTCCCGCTTCCGCCCCGCCCAGCGTCTGGACTTGCCTGCTTTACGCCTGCGGCAAGGTCACCACGAAATTGGAGCCGTTTTGCATGGGTTCGTAAAGGATGTCGCCCCCGTGTTTAGTGATGATATCCCGGCTGAGATACAGGCCGAGGCCCATGCCGCTGCCGGTCCCTTTGGCCCGGCGCATTTTTCGGAAATTCGAAAACAGCATGGCCCGGCGGTCTTCGGGCACCGGTTTGCCCGTATTATAGACATTCAGGCGGCAGTTTTTCCCTTGCCTCTGCCAATCGATCAGGATGGTACAGCCATCGCCCCCATGCCGGATGCCGTTATTGACCAGATTGCGGAAGACGCTCTTGAGCCATATCTTGCTGCCCTTCACTGCCAGTGTTTCTGCGGGCTGGCGATTAAGGCGGTTATCCACGATTATCCGGTGGTTGCGCAGTTCATCCGCCAATTCCTCCAGGACCGGGCCGACTACGTCATGACGCAGGTCCAGCATCTCTTTTTCCATATCGCCGTCGCCGACGCTGGAGAAGGCCTTACCCATGAATTCTTCGGTGAGCAGGATCAATTTATCGACATTTTCCGAAACTTCGCGGAGTTTACCCAGGGCCTTTTCTCCCATTTCGCCGTAGCGGCCCCGGACCAATAGCTTCAAAGAGGCGGAGGTGGAAACCATTGAACCCCGTAAATCATGAAACATCATCATCAGGCGGTCCAGCACCCGTTCGTTGACTTTCGCGGCGGCTTGCAACGGGTTAACCTGGGCATGGGTCAGGTCCACGATCTCCAGGCTCTCCAGGCACTGACTGACTCGCCGCCATAATTCGGTAGGGCTCACGGGCATCAAGACGTAATCATCCACCTCGATCTCGTAAGCTTCTTTGGGGAAGGTCACCTCGTGGTTGCCGCTGACCACCATGATCTTGACCTGCGGGTTCAACCGCCTGGCGCGTTTTAGAACATCAACGCCATCAGCCTCAGCCATGGCGAGTTTGGCGATCACCAAATCGTAATTCTTTTTTACCAGGGCTTCCAGGGCCGTCTCTGGGTTGATGGCCGCCCTCACTGCGTAACCTTTATATTCCAAGACCCAAGCCATCGTCCGAAACAGGTGCGAACCATCGCCTAATAGAAGTATTTCGTACTTAGCCATCTTGGATCTCCTCTTCTCGTATCCGCCTTGAGACTTGATTAGCTAAAAAGGTTGAGTTTTGGAATCCAGCTTCATCTAAACCGAATTTCGAAAACCGGTCAATCGGCACAAATACCCATTCCCGTGTAGGTAAAAATGCCTAGCAAAAAGACAGGGAAGTGAGACGATCAAATAGATTTGTCACTAACGTATCGCTGCCAGTTTTTTTGTCTTTCGGAACTTTGGGAAAATAACTTTTTCCCTGGCGAATCTGTTGAACGGCCAGTTCCAAATTGACCGCACTTTCTTGTTTAAGTACTATCCCTTCTGCTCCTGCGGCAATAGCATGGGAACAGTATTCATTTTCATTATCCATCGCCATGATAATCACTTTGATTTCGGGATATTTCGATTTAATCTCGCGGGTTGCTTTCATGGCGCGCAGGTTGGGCATGGAAATATCCATGATGACCAAATCCGGCTGGGATTTTTCCAATAAATCAAACAACTCGATTCCATCACCTGCTTCTCCCCTTACTTCTACGCCAGGGATGCCATTGATGATTTTTTTAATCTCGCCACGGAACCGCACGTGATCTTCGGCCAAAAATACTTCATAAGCAGGTTTCAAACTCCCTTCTCCTATCCCTGCCTGCTCCAGGCAGTTTCCGGAACCAATCGATTACGGCTTCCGTTTCGTTAAATTTATCCCCTATAAATCTGGCGTAGAGATTAATGGATTGGAAGACTCTAATAAATTGGCAAAAATACCTATTTGAGCCTAGGTAAAAATACCTATATCTATTTCACAAAAAGCAAATCTTATGAATGGCTAAAACCCGAAGACCTTGCTTTTCAGAATATTATTAAGATAATTCATTTAAACTTTTCCGGCAGGGGAACCTGAATTTACGAATGATTTTGACCTACTTATCGGCTAGCTGCAGATTTAGCTAAAAATTTCCGTAAGCTTGAGAAGAGGAATGGGGGGATTGGGATAAAGGGTGGTACTTAAGATGAGTTGGCGAAGACCGCGGCAGGCAGGCTCACTCCGACGACGTGGTATAACCCTTCTGAATGGCGTACTTCACCAGGTCCGCGGTCTTCTTGATATTCAGCTTCCGCATGATATTGGCGCGGTGGTGCTGGACAGTCCGGCTGCTGATAAAGAGTAAGTCGGCCATTTCTTTGCTGGATTTGCCTTCGGCAATGAGCTTGATAATCTCGCGTTCCCGGGTGGTGAGCCGCTCGCCGGGGCTGGTCATTGGTTCGGTATTTGGCCTGGACTTCTGCATGAACAGGTCGGCCAATTGGGTGGAAAGCAGCGGCGAAATATAGGTGCCGCCGCGGCGCAGAGTGTCGATGGCGGAGATCAATTCGCTATCGGCGTCTTCTTTGAGGAGATAACCTTCCGCCCCGGCCGAGAAAGCGTGGTAGAGATATTCCTTATCTTTGTGCATGGTCAGAATCAGCACCTTAACCGCAGGGCTGATGATCTTGATCTCCCGGGTGGCTTCCAGCCCGCGGAGATTGGGCATGGAGATATCCATAATGACCAAGTGGGGAGAGGTTTTTTTCAGAAGTTCCAAAAGTTCGAAGCCGTCGCTGGCTTCCCCCACCACTTCAGTATCGTTGATGCTCTGAATGATTCTTCTAACTCCCCGGCGAAACATGGTATGATCATCAGCCAAAAGGATACTAAAAGGTGCAGCCATGTCAAATGCCTCCGTCAAAGCCGGGGTAAATACAGTTATATATAACTGTTTTCTAATCTTTGAATCATATGAGCCTCTTGCAAAATGCAGCCGCAGGCTTCAGCCTGTGCCACCAGGGAATTATCCGGCAATTAAGAAGATTATTCGTTCTCTAAATGAATTTTGCAAGAGGCTCATATAACTAATAATAACTATATTGTGGGATTTCAAGTGCTAACTATTGTTTAGTTTGTTGCCCACAGGAATAGTGCAGACCACCTTGGTGCCCTTGCCGCGCCGGCTGGAAACCGTGCATGAACCGCCCAAAATCCGGGTCCGCTCATTCAGGGCCGCCAGACCCAGACCCCGTTCGGAGGCAGACCGATTCATGACCTTATCCATCTCAAATCCGGTCCCGTCATCTTCCAGGGAAAAAGTGACAGCCTGACCGTCGCGCTGCACTTTCACGGCAACCTGACAGGCCCCGGCGTGTTTGGCGATGTTATGCAAGCATTCCTGAAATATCCGGTAGATAATGATTTGGGCGTCCGCCGGAAAGAGGCTGTTCAAATCCTCGACTTCGAGGGAGGGCTTGACGGTGAGATGTTTTCCCAACCCCTCCAAGAGATATTTCAAGGCCGACAGCAGGCCGAGGTCCTCCAGGATGGACGGACTCAGGTCCCGGGACAACCGCCTGACATTTTCGATGACCGCGTCCACGTATTGGCGCAATTCCAGACAGGCCTGCTTCAGATCAGGCTGATCGTCCCGCAGGGCGCTCTCGATGGCCCGGACCTGCAGCTTCATTACTGTCAGACTCTGCCCCAGTTCATCGTGCAACTCCATGGAAATCCTTTTCCGTTCCTGTTCCTGGGCGGTCAAGAGCTGGCTGGTCAGAAAGCGCAGACGCTGCTCCGATTCCAGCAAGGCCATCTTGGCTCGCTGGCTCTCGGAAACGTCGAAAACGACGCCACTGACGTAATCCACCCAGCCTTCGGCATTGCAGATTATCTGACCCCTTTCCTGAATCCACAGGATTTCATCGTCCTTTCTCCTGATCCGGTATTCTCGCACATACGATTTGGCGTCCTTTAATCCTTGGCGAAATGCTTCCCGGAATTGAGGCAAATCTTCCGGGACCACCAGATCATCCCACTTCAGCCGCCGGGAATCAAAGTCTTCCTTGCTGTATCCGGTAAGGTCTTCAACCTTCTTATCAAAAAAATCCGCCGAAGAATCGAAATATCCACGGTAGACCACCGCGGGGAGATTCTTTACCAGAAGCCGGTATCGCTGTTCACTCTCCCGCAGTGCTTCTTCGGCCTGGCGGCGCTCCCGGCGGTTCGCAGATTCCCGCAAAGCCCTTTTTACCGCGGGAACCAGGCGCGACAGCCGGTCTTTCAACACATAGTCCGTGGCCCCGCGCTTTAAGGTGTCGATGGCCACCTCTTCGCCAATGGCCCCGGAAACGAAGATAAACGGTATATCGGGGCAATGTTCCTGGGCCAGGGCCAAGGCCGCCAAGCCATTGAAGTGGGGCAGGTGATAATCCGACAGGATCAAATCGGGACGGAATTCCTCCAGTTCCCGGAGAAAATCCTTATCGTTTTCTACTCTCCTGGAGCTGAAGGGCAGATTTCCTTGGCGGAGTTCATAGGCCATCAACTCGGAGTCGCTGGCCAAGTCTTCCACTATCAGGATGCGCAATCCTTGATTCATGAACCCAATTCCGCCCGGTAAGGACAACCGCCGTTTTGCTCTTAGATATTCAGTCCGTTTTTTGATTCAGTGCACCGTTTTATTCCGCCGCAGCCAATAGAGGCCCAAATCTCCCACTGCCAGCGAAAAATCGTCGTAGTCCACCGGTTTGACCATATAGCTGTTGACCCCCAGCTCGTAGCTTTCCAGGATGTCCGACTCTTCCTGGGAAGAGGTCAGCATCACCACTGGAATCAGCCGGGTCCGCTCATCCCGTTTGATCTGGTTGAGGACCTCGAGACCGCTCATCTTGGGAAGTTTCAAATCCAGAAAAATCACCTTGGGTAGGCCCGCATAGTCATTTGTCCCGGCCTGCCTATGGTCGGCGATGTTGAAGAGATATTCCAGAGCCTCCACCCCATCAGGGAAAACCTTTACTTTGTCGGCCAATCCCTTGCTCTGCAAAGCCCGGAGGGTCAGCTCCGCGTCAAAGGGATTATCCTCGATCAGGATAAGCTCAATCTCTACCAGATTCTCCAAAAACCTTCTCCTCCGCCTGTGCCGGTACCCTCTGGGGCCTGATCAAGGTTTCTTAAAGTTATCCGGCAATAGCTTTCTGGGCAGACTAATAGCGAAAGCAGACCGCGCTCGGGTTGTCCCTCTCTTGAACTGGGACAACGCCTCATAAACATAATACACGATTTTCTCACTTCAATGTGTCTTTTTCAGCGATCGGGCTTCAGACCAAAACCTGTCTTTGGTCATTGACCGGCCGTTTTCAGAAATTGCCCAGAATAACCGGACCTCTGAGAGCCCATAAGGCTGGGGCAACCGAGGATTTAATCAATTGTTGCAATATTAACAATGGCGTGGCGAAATTGCAATGGTATTCAAATCTTACTTAGTTTTTCGGCATCGCGGGAAAGGAAGAAAAGCGGGGGAAAAAGATACCTTAACGGCTAATCCCGGCAGGACTGAGGGATAAAGGCCGCCATCCATCAGATTCAGGTACTGTTTTCAGTTAGACTCTTGATTCTTCAACCGCTTCCTGCTTGCTTGTTCCTCCGGCAGGGGAAAGTTCGCTAATATCCGACTCAGCCGCCTTTGCAAACGAAGTTGGGAAATTTTCTCGATAATCTCGGCCAGAGGAGACTCCCGCCGGTCAGAAATTAGCCGCAACATTAGAGGACCTCCTGATTGGTCATCGCCGCAGGAACGTCTGGTGTCCGGGCGAACCGGTCATCTTAAGGAAAAAATAAGAAGAGACCTCCGCCATCCCGCAACCCTTGTCAAACTCACCCCTTCAACTGCCGCTGCAATTTTCCTAAACATCGGCCGATCTTCCAGTTAACTTGAGAAAGATTTCCTGAAAACTTCGCGATAGCCTATTTCTCCGGATCCGAACTTGCCGTGAATTCTTCCCGTGAGGTTAGCCTTGAATATGTTATAATTTATAACTTCGAGAACAAGCTCAGGTTAAAAGGAATGGTAAGCGAGTTCCCTTGACTATTGACCAAGCGCTGTCTGGCCCGGAAGCCGTCTCCCGAAAAAGACTGCAGGTCACCGGCGTGGTGCAAGGCGTCGGCTTCCGGCCTTTCATCTATCGGCTGGCCAAGGTCCACCACCTGGCCGGCTGGGTCTGCAACACCTCCACCTGTGTGGAAATCGAGGTGGAAGGGCCGCGCCGCTCCCTGGAGGAATTTGTCCAGGAGCTGGCCAGCCAGGCCCCGGACCTGGCCCGGGTGGATGCCGTGGTGGCTCAGGAAGCCGAACCTTACGGGCACTCGGGCTTTGTCATTTTGGAGAGCCGGCGGCAGGCGGCCACCGAAGCCCTGATTCCCGCCGACGTTTCCACTTGCGAGGCCTGCTTTGCCGAGGTCCTGGAAGAAGCCGACCGCCGCTATCTCTACCCCTTTACCAATTGCACCGATTGCGGGCCCCGCTTCACGATTATCCAGACGGTTCCTTACGACCGCAGCCACACCACCATGTCGGTCTTTTCCATGTGCGACGCCTGCCGGGCTGAATATGAGAACCCGGAAGACCGGCGCTTTCATGCCGAACCCACTGCCTGTCCGGTCTGCGGCCCCCGCGTCTGGCTGGAGGAACCGGGACGGGAACCAGTAACTGAAGGCGCCCTGGAGGCTGCGGCCAGACTGCTCAAAGACGGCAGGATCGTGGCCGTCAAAGGATTGGGGGGCTTTCATCTGGCCGCGGACGCCCGCCAGGATGGGGCGGTGGCGGCCTTGCGCCGACGCAAGGGGCGGGTGGCCAAACCTTTCGCGGTCATGGTCCGGGACCTGGCCGAAGCCGCAAAGCTCTGCCGCCTTGGGGAGGCGGAGCGCCGGCTCCTGCTGTCCCGGGAACGGCCCATCGTCCTGGCCAAAAAACGGCGGGATTGTCCGCTTTCACCTCAGGTCGCTCCGGGTCACCGGTACGTGGGCCTGCTGCTGCCCTATACGCCCTTGCACCTGCTGCTCCTAAAGCTAAGCCCTTCGGCCCTGGTGATGACCAGCGGCAATCTCAGTGAAGAACCCCTGGCCTATACCAATGAAGCAGCCCGGACCAAATTGTCCGCCCTGGCGGACGCCTTTCTGCTCCACAACCGGGACATCCAAGTCCCCTGTGATGATTCGGTGGTGCGGCCGATGCCGCCGGGTAAATCGGCAGGCAGGGACGCCTGCCCCACCATTCCTCTGCGCCGGGCCCGGGGCTTCGTGCCCGGCCCCATTTACCTGCCCTTAAAAACGACTTTACCCATCCTGGGAGTGGGCGGCGAGCAGAAAAACACCTTTTGCCTGGCCTGGGACCACACCGCCATCCTCAGTCAACACATCGGCGACCTGGATACAGTGGAGACCTTCGACTTTTACAGCCGGGCCATCAGCCATTTCAAGGCCCTGTGCCGCAAGGAGCCGGAGGTGGCGGCCCACGATTTGCACCCTCTCTATATGAGCAGCCATTATGCCCAGGGGCTGAAGGAGGTCCGTCTGCTGGGCATCCAGCACCATCATGCCCATATAGCCGCCTGTCTGGCCGAGAACCGCTGCCTGGATAAATGCATCGGATTGGCCTTGGACGGCACCGGCTACGGCCTGGACGGCGCCATTTGGGGCGGGGAAATCCTGGTGGCCGATCTGGCGAGCTTTGAACGGGCCGGGCGCCTGGCCCCGGTCCCGCTTCCCGGGGGCGAAGCCGCGGTGCGGGACCCCCGCCGCATGGCGGTGACCTATCTTTATCAGGTTTTTGGAGAAAATTTCGCCACACTGGCCCAGGAATTGGGTCTGGGCTTTCTGCCCCTGGAAGGCCGCATTCTTCACCGGCAATTGGAATCAAAGATCAATTCGCCTCAAACCACCAGCGCTGGCCGCCTTTTTGATGCTGTGGCCGCAGTGCTGAACATCTGCCGCCAGCGCACCTACGAGGGCCAGCCGGCCATTGAACTGGAAATGGCGGCCGACCCGGAGGAAACGGGTTTTTATCCCGCCCATATTCGACGGGAAGGCGACGCGCTCAGTCTGGACACCTTGTCTATCTTCCGCCAGGTGGTTGAGGAGTATCGCCATGGTGTCGCGCCCGGCAAGATTGCCGGCCGCTTCCATAATTCCATGGTACGCCTGCTCACCAATGCCTGCGAATCGGTGCGGGAGCAAACCGGCCTCGACCTGGTGGCCCTATCCGGCGGCGTCTTCCAGAATGTCCTGCTCCTGAGCCGTTTGATCGACTCGCTAAAAAAACGGGATTTTCAAGTGCTGACCCACAGGCTGACCCCGCCCAACGACGGCTGCATCGCCCTGGGCCAGGTGGCCGTGGCCGCGGCGCGGCTAATTGCAGAAAAAGATGGTAAGCGTTAAGATTAAGGCAGCAGATCGGAAACCTTTAACAGCTATCCTCGGATAAACTAAACCTTAGGAAATCTCCATGTGTCTCGCCATACCTATGCGCCTCATCGAGATCGACGGCGCCGCCGGCGTCGCCGAAGTGGACGGCGTCAAGCGGCAAGTCCGTCTGGACCTGCTGCCTGAAGTCGTTCTGGGCGACTACATCTTGATTCACGCCGGTCTGGCCATCGCCCGGGTGGATCCGGACTACGCCCAGGAGACTCTGACTCTGCTCCGGGAATTGGCCGATGAAGTATATTGACGAATTTCGCGACCAGGACCTGGTGCAGGAGATCGTCCGCCGCATGGCGAGATTGGCCCGGCCGGCCACCATCATGGAGGTCTGCGGCACCCACACCATGGCGGCCGCCCGCTTCGGTTTAAAGTCCCTGCTGCCGGAGCAGGTCGAGCTCATTTCCGGCCCCGGCTGTCCGGTGTGCGTCACCGCCCAAACCGATATCGATGCCTTTCTGGCCCTGGGCAGCGAGCCCGGAGTGATTCTCACCTCTTTCGGCGATATGCTCCGCGTCCCGGGCAGTAATACTTCCCTGGAGCGCCGGCGGGCCGAGGGCGCCGCGGTCCGGGTGGTCTATTCTCCCCTGGATGCGGTGGAATTAGCCCGCCAGGAGCCTGGCAGTCAGGTAGTCTTCTTCGGGGTGGGTTTTGAAACCACCATGCCCGCCATCGCCATGGCCATCCGCCTGGCATCCGAGCAGCAGGTGGAGAATTTTTCGGTTCTCTGCGTCCACAAGACCATGCCCGCCGCCTTGCGGGCCTTGCTGGCCAGCGGCGAGGTCCGGGTCTCGGGCCTGCTTTGTCCCGGACATGTCACCACCATCATCGGCGCCGCGGCTTACGATTTCATCCCCCGGGAATTCCGCATACCCTGCGCCGTCACCGGCTTTGAGCCGCTGGATATGCTGTTGGGTATTGAATCGATCCTGCGCCAGATGCTCGAGGGCCAGGCCCGGGTGGATAACGTCTATACCCGGGCGGTTAAGGTGCAGCCCAACCCCCGGGCCCAGGCCCTCCTGGCCGAGGTTTTTGAGGCCTGCGACGCCGAGTGGCGCGGCCTGGGAGTCATCCCCGGCAGCGGCGTCAAAATTAGTAACCGTTTCGCCCGTTATGACGCCCGCAGCAGATTTCCCCAGGTTTGGGAACAATTAACCCCGGCCGCACCCTCCCCCTGCCGTTGCGGCGAAGTGCTGCGCGGCGTGCTGCGCCCCAGGCAGTGCCCCCTGTTTCATAAAGCCTGTACGCCAATGCAGCCCATCGGTCCCTGCATGGTCTCTTCTGAGGGCGCCTGCGCCGCAGCTTACCGGTATGATGGTTGAATGGTAATTTTCAGGACGGCCAAGCCAAGGAGGTGAGCTTTTGAGGATCACTCGGCTCTTGCTTCAGGGCAATTCGCGCCCTAGCCAGAGAGAGCAGAAAAAGCATCAACAGAATGATCGGGGCAAGCTGGAATTTTCCGTCAAAGATATTTATCCTATTCCACAAAATCATCGCGGCGTAAGGCATAAGCCAGCCGAACCAGAGAAGCAGCAGTTCTCCAGGCAGTCTGCCGCACCGGCGGCCTTCTTCCCAGAGCCAGCCCAAAGGCAGGATTAACAAGGCGAGGTCATAAACAAAGGCATAAGGAGTAAAAAGGAAAGTTCCCAAGACCAGGACTGCTCCCCGGTTGGGCAGGGAAAGCCGCCTGCGCCAGACCCAGGCCACCGCGGCCAGGACCGCCAGCATTACCAATCCCTGGATCAGATAAGCGGCCTGGATGCCCAAGCCGGCGGAACGCACGGCGGCAAAAACAGAGGTCATGATGCTCCAATCAGCCCCTCCCAATTCCAAAAGCCGCATAGGGACGGATTGTACATGGAAATATTCAATCCACACCCGATAGCCAAACACTATTAAACTTGCCGTGGACAGTAATAATAAAGTGACAAGTGCTGAAATTAAGGTTTTCCAATAACGTCCAAAAATTAAAGCAACCATAATCAAGGCTGCTAACGGCGGCTTATAGCACAACAGCCCAAAGAGACATCCAGCCAAAACCGGCGACTGGTCCAGGAGCAACAATCCTCCTCCTAACAGCAATCCGGAAAGAAAGCCGTTTTGACCGAATAGAATATTAATAAGAGTTCCCGGAAAAGACAAGAATAGTATAAATGAGATAGGATGATGGCTAATGCGCCGGAATACCAGCGCAAAAATGATCAGCGGCACGATTGTCCAGACAAGCAGGGAAGTAACATAAGGCATGAGCCCCAGAGGCAGAGCCCAAAACAACGCAAAGGGCGGATAATACCAGCCGCAGCCATAATAATGATGGGTTCCAAAAAACTGCTGTTCCACTTCGTGCAGCTCATTGATATTATAAGCCAGTGCCGCTTTGCCGGAAAGAGCCAGCTTGGACGCGGCCCAATAATTGGAAAAGTCCGGGGCCAGCGGCAGGCCGGTAGCTGATCTCGGGGTGGAAAAATCCATGACTGCCAACCCCGCCGCCCAGAAAAACAACAGCGACAGCGCGGCGCAAATGATGCCGCTGATCACCGTCGCTCGTTCACCTTCGTGCCAACTCATGCGGCTTCGCCTGTGAGATCAAGGGAGAGTTCTCAGGCTACTATACCACAGTCCTTTCCTGGTTAGGAGCTTAATGATGGCGCCTCAGTCAGAGGGTCAACCAGAACAACCATTTGAATAATAATCTGGCCTGCACTTCCCTATCCTGATAAGGATATTGCCATGAAACACATTCTTTTAAGCCACGGCGCCGGCGGCAAAGAAATGACCACGCTCATCGAGCAGGTCTTCCTATCCCGCTACGGCTCAGAAAGCTTCACCGGTGACGACAGCGCCACACTAAACCTCGGGTCACACCGGCTGGCCTTCACCACCGATTCCTTTGTGGTGGACCCGCTCTTTTTCCCCGGCGGCGACATCGGCCGCCTGGCGGTGGCGGGCACGGTGAACGACCTGCTCACCGCCGCGGCCCGCCCCCTGGCCCTGTCCGCCTCCTTCATCCTGGAAGAGGGCTTGGAAATCGACACCTTGCAGAAAATCGCCGCGTCCATGCAACGGACTGCCAGCGAATGCGGCGTCGATATCGCCACCGGCGACACCAAGGTGGTGCCGCGGGGCTCAGCGGACAAGGTCTTCATCACCACCGCCGGTGTGGGGCTGGTCCTGCGCCCCGGGGTTTCAGGCCGCGCCGCGGTTCCGGGCGATCAGATCATCCTCACCGGCTCAGTGGGTGACCATGGCACCGCCGTGATGCTGGCCCGGGAGAAGCTTTTGGAAGGCGGCGAGGCCATTGCCAGCGACGCCGCGCCTTTGAGCGGCATCGTCCTGAAACTACTGGAGGCCGGCTGCGCCATACATGCGATGCGGGACCCCACCCGCGGGGGCATTGCCGGGTCCCTCAACGAAATCGCCCGGCAATCGCAGGTCTCCATGGAAATCTCCGAGATCCTGATTCCGGTCAAGCCGGCGGTGGCCGCGGCCTGCGAAGCCCTGGGACTGGACGTCTTCAAGGTGGCCAACGAAGGCAAGATGCTGATCATCGTGGCGCCGGAGGATGCCTCCCGAGCCCTGAGCCTCATTCAAGAAAGCCGCTACGGCAGCGAGGCCCGGATTATCGGTGAAGTAAAGGATAAACCGGCCGGCCGGGTTTCCGTGCGCACCAGCATCGGCACCAGCCGCATCCTCGATCCCCCTGCCGGCGACCTGTTGCCGCGGATTTGTTAGAGAAAATCGAAAGGAATGGCGGGAAATCTTAATGATTGTATCTAATAACCATATGATATAAAAGCGATTACTAAGGAAGCATCGTAATTTCAATGTCAAAATCTAGATCAATTTTATTTTTTCTTATGCCACATGCTTCTTGAAGCGCAGCACCGCCAGGGTCAGCATGATCAGGCCCAGGACGGTCATGGCGACCATTTCCTTCCAAAGCAGGGCTACTCCCGCGCCCTTGAGAAAGATGCCCTGGGTCACGACGACGAAATATCTCAGGGGATTGAGCAGGGTGAGGTATTGGAAAAACGCCGGCATGTTGGCGATGGGAAAGATCAGGCCAGACAACAGGATGGCCGGGGTCAGGAAGAGATTCCCGGCCATCATGGCCTGTTGTTGAGTAGAAGAGATGGTAGATATAAGCAGGCCAAGGCCTACAGAATTAAACAGAAAGGCCACAGTTCCCAGGAGCAGCACCACGATGTGGCCCTTAAAGGGCACTTCGAACCAAAATATTCCCACCATGGTCACCAATATGACTTCTCCCAGGGAAATCAGGACAAAGGGAATAGTCTTGCCCAGCATCAGTTCGATGGGCCGGATGGGGGTCACCAGGATCTGCTCCATGGTGCCGATCTCCTTTTCCCGCACCACCGCCAGGGCCGTGAGCATCAGGGACAGCAGCAGCACCACCATGGCGATGACCCCGGGCACCATGGAATAACGGGAAATCAGGTTGGGATTAAACCAGGCCCGCTGTTCCACCCGCAGCGGGGTGCTCAGGTTGCCGGTCCAGGCCGTCCCCTTTTGCTGGAAGCGAGCCTGGAGCTGTTCCTGGGAATAGTCTCCAATGACGGTGCTGGCGTAGCGGCTGACGATAAGGGCGGCGTTTGAGTCGGTGGCGTCCACGATAACCTGGACTTTGCCCGATTTCCCCTGCCTGAGTTGTTTGGCGAAGTCCCATTGCACCCAGACGGCCATGGTGATTTCACCGTGATCAATGAGGTCCAGCAGCTCTTTCTGATTATGGAGATAATATTTTACGTCAAACCAGTCGGTGGAACGGAAGCGCTTGAGGAGATCGCGGCTTTCCATGGTGCGGCTTTCATCCAAAACCGCGGCGGCTACATGTTTGATGTCGAAGTTGACCACATAGCCGTAAGCGAGAAGCTGCACCAGGGGCGGCACGATGAGAAAAAAGCGCAGCTTTTTGTCGCGCCAGACCTGGATGAATTCTTTAAACATGATGTGGCGAATTCGGCGAAGCATAGGTACTTTCTAGCTTTCAGCGATCAGTTCTGGGAATAGCTGTCAGCTTTCAGCGGTCAGCTTACAGCTTTTTGATAAAACGTTAACATTTGTTTGATCTCAACAGTTCTGTTAGAAAGGTCCTTATAATCAGAATCACCTAAAATGAACAAATCATGGGAAAGCAGCAAATGATACTCTAATTCTGCTGCCGAACCCATGGCGATTTGCAGAAATCGAGAAAAATCAGCGTCACTATTCCTTCCACATCCTTCAGCAATGTTAGCAGGGATAGAGGCACAAGAGCGGCGAATCTGGTTCGTCAAGCCATACACTTCTTCACGTGGGAAATTTCCAGTAACTTTATAAATATCCAGAGTCAACTGATGACTCTTTTGCCAAACTTTTTGTTTTCTAAAGTCTTTCATATGCTTTAGCTTTTGCTTTTTGCCTTCGACTTTGCCTTTAGCTGACCGCTGAAAGCTGATAGCTGAAAGCTTCTAACGAATTTTCTTCTCAAACTTCCTGATCGCCAATAGCACAAATAAAATCGCCGAGCCGGCCAACATCAAGGCGCTGGGCCAGAGCACTTTAATACCGACCCCCTTGAGGTAGATGCCCTTGGAAATGGTCACCACGTACCGGGCCGGCACGATGTAAGAGACGATTTGCAGCGGCCAGGGCATCAGGTAGATGGAAAAGACAAATCCGGAGAGCAGGAAGGATGGCAAAAAGGTGCTGAGCATGGCCATCTGGAAGGCCTGCAACTGATTTTCGGCGCTCACCGAAATGAGCAGACCTTGGCCCAGGATGGCGATCAGGAACAGGGCCGAGAGGCCGAGGAGCAGCAAGCCGCTGCCCCGCAAAGGCACGTCGAACAGGAATTTTCCCAGGCCCATGACGATGAGCATATCGAACATGCCGATGATAAAGTATGGTCCCAGTTTGCCCAACAGCAACTCGGTCTTCTTCAGGGGGGTGGCCATCAGGCCTTCCATGCTGCCGCGCTCCAGTTCGCGCACGATAGTCAAAGAGGTTAACAACGCCCCCACCACTGTCATAATTACCGCAATGAGGCCCGGGACAATGTAATTGCGGGACTCCAGGGCCTCGTTGAACCAGAAGCGCACCTGGGTGTCCACGGGCGATTGCTGTTTCGCCGGCCCTTTGGTTTGCAGGCGCTGCACCAGAAGCTTTTCCGCATAGGGGGCGGTCACTCCCTGAACGTAGCCCAGGACGATGTTGGCGGTGTTGGAATCGGTGCCGTCCGCCAGGGCCTGAACCTTCGCGGTCTTCCCGGTTTGATAGTTCCAGGAGAAATCATAGGGGATGACAAGTCCGACCTGAACCTTGCGGGTTGAGATCAGGCCCCGTAATTCCTCATAGCTGTTAGCATGCCCCACAAATTGAAAATACTCGTTGCTCCGGAACCGTTTGATCAGGTCCCGGCTCAACTGACTCTGTTCCTGGTCGTAAACCGCCAGGGTGACGTGCTTGATGTCGAAGGTCAGGGCATAGCCATAAAGCAACATGAGGATTACCGGTAAGAGAATGACCTGGGCCAGGCTGATGGGATCCCGGCGGATGTGGATAAATTCTTTGCGGAAAATGGCCCAGGTGCGGTGCTGGTTCATGGCTTTTAGTTTCGAGTTTTTAGAGATATAGGGCGGCCTGTGGCCGCCAAAATTCGGCGGGCGCGGCCCGCCCTGCTAACTGTTTTCTCCCGCCCTCTGGACCACGGCAATAAAGGCGTCCTCCAGGCTGGGGCGGACCGCCTCAATAGGCCGCCGTAAAGCGAGATTATGGTCCTTCAGGGTTGCTTCGATGTCCCGCTCTCCTGCCACGGAGTCGGTTACGGCCACATGCAGCCCGTCGCCGAAGACCGCGGCCTCGACTGTGCCGGGCAATTTCTTGATGAGCTCCAGGGCGGCGTCGAGATCGTCCGGATGCACCGCCAAAATGGTCTCCTTCACTTCGGCTTTCAGTTCCCGCGGCGTGCCCTGGGCTACGATCCGGCCCTTGAAGATGAGCACCAGCCGGTCGCAGAACTCGGCCTCCTCCATGTAATGGGTGGTCACCAGGATGGTCACCCCCTGGGCGGCCATGGCGTAGATCAGATCCCAGAAATTGCGCCGCGAAATGGGGTCCACCCCGCTGGTGGCTTCGTCCAGGAAGAGGATGGAGGGCTCGTGGATAATGGCTGAGGCCAGGGCCAGGCGCTGCTTCAGGCCCAATGGCAAGGTGCGGGTCAGGGCGTGACGGCGCTCCTCCAGGCCCACCAGTTCGAGAACCTCGGTGATCCGCTCTCTCAGCCGCTCACGAGGCAATCCATAAACCCCGCCGAAGAAATCAAGATTCTCTTCGGCGGTCAAGTCTTCATAGAGGGAAAAACGCTGGGACATATAGCCGATATGTTGTTTGATGCGGTCGGACTCCCGGATGATGTCGAAGCCGCCCACCCGGCCCTCGCCGCTGGTGGGCAGCAGCAAACCGTTGAGCATCCGAATGGTGGTGGATTTACCGGCGCCGTTGGGTCCCAGAAAGCCGAAGATCTCCCCCTGCTTCACTTCGAAGCTGATCTTGTCCACCGCCTTGAAGCCATTGAAATGGCGGGAAAGATTTTTCACGACTATGGCGGGTTCGTTTGGCATGGTTTCAGAGTTCATTGCCAGGGCGCCATACACGCCGGCTTTTATTCGTCGGAATGGCGCCATATTTTACAAAAATCCTTTTCATAGTGGGCGCATAATGGTGGCATAATTAATCTTAATAAGATCGGAGTCATTAGGGTGGTGATGAAAGCCAGGAGGATAAGGATGGTGAACTGCGATTGGGTCAATAAAGGCGCCTGGATTACCCCCGCTTGGCTCATGATAAAGCTTAGGGAAAGGACGGCATTAGCCACGACCAGTAATACTTCACCCCGGCCGTTCATGCCCACGCCAATGACCAGCGATTCCCGCCAATTCCGTAGGATCAGGAGGGGCAGGCCGCAGCCTGCCACTTTTCCCAACATGGCCACCAACACTATGGCTCCGAGAAACTCCCAATCCTTAGCCGTTAAATTCAGGGAAATATGAAATGAGAGGCTGGCGAAAAAAATTGGCCCCAAAAACCCGTGGATGGCATTATAGAACTGGTTACGCAATTTTTGGTGCAGCGCCGGCTCCACAACTCCCTCCCGGACAAACTGCCCCGCTAAAAAGGCCCCGACGATGATATGAAGTCCTGCTTTTTCCGCCAGAAAACCCATGATCAAGGCAACTATCAGGGCAAAAGTATATCCCTTGGCTTCTTCGTCTTTTAAGCGGCGGGTAAGCCTGGGCATCAGGAAAAGACCCACGAGAATGCCGCCCCCAATAAAGGCAATCACTTTGAGGAACAGCAGGACGATCCCGGCCGGGTCTATCTGGCCGGTTTTGGCCAGGCCGGTAAGCATTGAGAATGCCACCAGCGCCAAAACGTCATCAATAATCGCTGCTCCGATAATTATGTGACCGACTTTGGAGCGGTGAATCTCCATATCCTGAAGGACCCGGGCCCCGACGGCCAGAGAAGTTACCGACAGACCTGTGGCGATAAATAGAGATTGGAACACGGTGGCCCCAAACAGGCGGGCCACTCCGTATCCTGCCGCAAAGGGAAAAATAAAGCCGGCCACGGCTGCTGCCAGGGCCAGCCAAAAATGTTCCAGGAGTTTATGGGGGTCCATCTCCATGCCGGAATAAAACATGAGGAAGAAAACCCCTAAATCCGCCAAGATGGTCATGCCCTCCCGGGATTGAATCCAGCCCAAGAGGGGTGGTCCCAAGATCAAGCCGGCCAGCAACTCGCCCAATAATCGGGGCATGCCGAGCCGCCTGAAAAGATCTCCAAACAGCCAGGCAACCAGCAGGATCAAGACAATATTTATGATAATTTCCGGTTCCATCAGTCACCTGGGAGATAAAGAGAGGCCGAATGAAATAACGTTTCCCAAAGTCGCAGTAGGGTCAGAAAATTACATCTCTCAAAACCTATGGCTGGTTTGGTTAGCATTATCTTAAGAATTCAATGTAAGAACTGCCATGCGTGCTGATTTTCGGCGGCCACAGGCCGCCCTATATTTCTTTTTGGTGCGTAGAACGCACCCTTCGTGCTACCATGAAGTTGAACATGTAGAACCGCCGCCCTCGGCGGTTCGTGCGCCGGCGAGGGCGCCGGCGCTATATTTTTCCCTTTCGCCCTTTGCCTTTCGCCTTTTATTCCTCCTGCTTCCGCACAATCTGTACGAATAAATCCTCCAGGTTGGGTTCCGCCGGGGCGATGTTGACCTCCGTAAGTCCGGCCTTTTCCAGGGCTTCCTGCACCGGGCCGGCGGCCTTCTCGGCGCTCTCCACCGTCAGCATCAGCCGGTCGCCCATGGCCAGGGTCTGTTGCACCAGAGGATGGCCGCTCAAGAGCTTCCGGGCCTCACGCATATCCGAGGCACGGGCCTCCAGCAGCTCGCCGCTGAAGGAGGCCTTGATAGCCTTGGGGGTATCGACCACTAAAAGCTTGCCGTGATGAATCAGCCCCACCCGGTGCGCCCGCTCGGCCTCATCCATATAGGCGGTGGACAAAAAGATAGTGAGGCCGCCCCCCAGGAGGCGGTAGAGGATCTCCCAAAACTCCCGGCGGGAGATCGGGTCCACCCCGAAGGTGGGCTCATCCAGGAACAGGACCCGGGGGGTGTGGATCAGGGCGCAGACCAGCCCCAGTTTTTGGCGCATGCCTCCGGAAAGATTGCGGGCCAGCCGGTCAGTGAAGGGGGTGAGATTGGAAAAACCCAGCAATTCCGGCATTCGCTTATCGCGCTCGGCCCGCTTCACCCGGTAAATGTCGGCATAGAAGGCGATGTTTTCCGCCACCGTCAGGTCGTCATAGAGCCCGAAACGCTGGGGCATGTAACCGATCTGCTCCTTGATCAGCTCGGCTTCTTTGACGGTGTCGAATCCCAAGACCTCGGCCCGGCCTTCGTCCGGGTCCATAATGCCCACCAGCAGGCGCATGGTGGTGGTCTTGCCCGCCGCGTCCGGCCCCACCAGGGCGAAGGCCTCGCCATAAGGCACCGAAAGATTGAAGTGATCCACCGCCACCAGGCCGCCGAAGCGCCGGGTCAGCCCTTCGGCCAGGATGGCGAGGTCACTTTTTTGGGGGCTGCTGGTCCGGCTGGCTGTCAAGGAAGATAACCGCTTCCGCCGGCATGCCCGGCTTCAGGTCATAATTGAGATTTTGGGCCCTGATCTTGGTGCGGTACACCAGGGTGACCCGCTCCTTGTAGGTTTCCACCGTCTTGGGAGTGAATTCGGCCTTGGAGTTGATGAAAGAGACCCAGGCTGGATATTTTTTGCCGGGGTAGGCATCCGTGGTGATTTCCGCCTTCATGCCGAACTTAACCCGGGCCAGATCGGTTTCCGGAATGTACCCTTCGAAGTAAATGTTATCCATATCCCCCAGGGTGAGCACCGGAGAACCCACCGCCGCGGTCATGCCCGGCTCCATGGGGCGCACCAGGACCACGCCGTTCACCGGGGAAGAAATGGTGGCGTAGCCCAGCCGGGTCTGCGCCAATTCCAGGGCGGCCACCGCGGCTTTATACTGTTCCCGGGCCTGGTTGATGTCCTCGACCCGGTAACCTTCTTTTCGCAGGCTCAATTCCTCCTGGGCATTCTTGAAAGCTTCCTTGGCCTGGAGGTAGTCCGACAGGAACTTATCCCTGGTCTGGGCCGCCACCACCTTCCGCTGCAAGAGGTTTTCGTAGCGCTCATATTCGATCTTCTTGTTATCAAGGTCCGCTTTGGCCTTGCCCACCTGGGCCTCCGCCTCTTTGATCTCCTGAGAGCGGTAGCCGGTAGTAAGCTTGGTGAGATTGGCCTTGGCCGCCTGCATCTCGGCCCGGGCCCGATCAACTTCATCCTGCAAATCCTTGGCCTCCAGCCCGGCCGCCTTTTGGCCTGTGCTGACCCAGTCGCCTTCTTGAAAGAAGACGTACTCGATGATCCCGGAAACCTTGAAGGATAGATCAGTCTCGGTTGCTTCCATATGCCCTTGCAGGCGCAAGAGGTCCTTGGGTTGCCGGCCCTCCCACCAGAACAGTGAATAAACCACCCCGGCCACCACCGCCAGGATAACCAAAATCCCGATGATGAGCTTGCGTCTTCCCGTCATCTGCTTCTCCACCTCCGCCTGCGGGTCATCAGCCCCATTCTATCCGCAACCGTGGGTAAAAGCAAAGGATATGGTCCTTCCGAGGCTGATCGAAAATGGCTGACTCGCGCCTTGCTCCTCCGGCAGCAACTTGCTAACATAATTCAGGTTTGGGAGGCGAGTGGGTCTCGCCTGCCGAAAAATTAAGGACAGGCGCCCTCGCCTGTCCGGGGACAGCCGGGGGCGGCTGTTCTACATCATTACGCCACGGAGGAACCATGCCCGAATGCGTGCCTTTAACCCGCCAGATGCTGCATAACCCCATCGACCTGCGCGTTGATGATCCGGATCTCGATTTTCCGCAGGCCGAAAAACTGGCCCGCCAGAAGGCGAAGGAGGTTTGTGAGGAGCCCATGCTGCTGGCCTGGTTAGACCGGAACCGGGGCGTCTTCTCCCCCAACCTCACCTGCTGCGGGGAAGATAAACCTACGTGGCTCCTCTATGCCGAATCCCGGGGCGGGAATATTGTTCTCAGCATTAATGATGAAGATTATGTCTTTGTTTTTCGAGGCTCTGCAGACTGAGGCGGCAGAATTGGCGGGCATCAGCCGGTTCCAAAGTGGCGGCCAGGGAACGGCCGCCCCACCCTCTTCCCTGGTGGGCAGTCCTTCTTGCCCGCCATCCCTGACTTTGGCTGAAAGCTGAAAGCTGAGCGCTGATAGCTCTAATTCATCTGCCGTAATAGCCGGTGATGGCCGCGGTTCCCAGGATTTTCCCTTCCATCGCCTTCTTCAAGTCCGCCCAGCCGGAGGTTTGCTTCAGGTCCAGCTTGGGCACGCTCAAGGCGTAGAGGGTGACCACGTACGGATGGTCGCCGGTGCCTGGCGGCGGCTGGGGGCCGCCATAGCCGGGCTTGCCCCAGGAGGTCTGCAACTCCACCGCGCCTTTCGGCATCTGCTTGCCCGAGGCGCCCTCCGCTAGGGTTGTGGAGTCGCCGGGAAGGTCGGCTACCAGCCAGTGCACCCAGTTGCGGGCCACCGGGTGGGGATCGATGATGGTCAGGGCAAAGGATTTAGTGCCGGAAGGCGCACCGGACCAGGCCAGGGGCAGCGACAGGTTCTGGCCGCCGGCCCCCGGCATGACATATTTCTGTGGTATCTTACCGCCGTCACTAAAAGCGCTGGATGTAAGCTGCATGGCTTGACCTCCCGAGATCTGGACGATAAGGATAAGAAAAACCGAAAAGATTCCACCCCAAAAGATTTTTTTCATTAGCAGCCCCACGATGGTCAGGCTTATTTTCTGGAAATGCGAAGATTTATGAAGACATCTCGCTCCATGACCGCCGTCAACCGGATTTTTGCCTTTCCAAATAGAGTTTCAAGGCCACCGCGGCGTTATGCGCCTCGTCTTTGGAACCGAAGACCAGGGTGACATCACCCTCCTGAACCTTGTCCCGGAGAATTCCAACTTCCTTCCCTTTTCTTTCCAGTTCGGCCCAGTATTTTTGGCAAAACTTCTCCCATTTCTGGGGATCATGGCCGAACCACTTGCGCAGCTCCGGACTGGGGGCTATCTCCTTAAGCCAGAGGTCGATGGCCACCTCCTCCTTGCTCAGGCCACGGGGCCAGAGGCGCTCCACCAGCACCCGGAAGCCGTCATCTTCTGTCGGGGGTTGATAGGCTCTTTTTGCGTTGATCATATTTACCTCAATAAAATGCGTCACCCCTCCTGGCGTTCATCAGCTTTCCTCCAACCGCCTTCTGACATAGTCGGCCCACTGGCTGGCTGGATTCAGTTCCAGGTACCGCCTCCAGTGAACCTTGGCCCCGCGCAGATCCCCAACGCCCTCCAATACCATGGCCAGGTTGAAATGGGCGTCGGCGTACTCGCCGTCCACCTGAATGGCCTTCTGGTAGAAGATGGCAGCGCTGGCCAGCTCCCCCCGGCCTTCCAAAAGGTTAGCCAGGTTGTAATTGCCCTCCACGTGGTCGGGGTTGATACCCAGGGCCTGGAG
Organism: Deltaproteobacteria bacterium; assembly: GCA_023381945.1. The sequence continues at coordinate 7,553 of JAMCQY010000101.1, read as the reverse complement.
ATAGCGAGCCGCGGCCGACGTCTCGGAACCAGAGAGGTACAGGAGGTTCCCCAGGTTCACCAAGGCGTCCACGTGCTCCGGCATGGCGGCCAGGATGGTCTCATATTTCTGCCGGGCCTCCTGCAGCCGCCCCTCGTCCTCATCTTCCAAGGCCTGGAAAAACAGATCCTCAAACGTATCGGTCGGCAGGGGGATGGGGGCCTCATCCCGCAGATCAAAATCGATACACCTCTGTCCCTCGGGAGTGAACCGCTGCCGGTCCTTACCCAGGATGAGCCGGTTTCGCTGGAGGGTGATGCGCACCTCGGCCAAAGGCTGTTTGAGGCCCGGCATCATCTGCCGCAGCTTCTCCACGCATTTCCTGATCTTCGCCAGCGAGACCCCCTGCCGCCGCAGCTCCCGCACCGTACGGAAGGCCGCCAGGGCCTGAAAATCGAACCATAAACTGCCCTTGCTCTTTTCCAGGTGAGGAATCAGGCCTTTGCGGTCCCAGTAACGTACCTGGCTCTCGGAGATGCCCAAAAGGCGGGAGATTTCCCGCTGGTCATAGAGCTTCTTCACTTAGCAGCCTCTCGAAAGGCCGATTCCGGTTTCAATCTTTACCGATAAAAGATGGTAAAGGGACTCCGGCCTGGCGGTTCAGGCGCGAGATACTGGGCCTAGGGTGATTAACGGGAGCGATCTGGCTGGCGTCGGTGAAGTTGAGGACCAGGCGTTGTTGTTAGAACTCTTTCGGAACCCAGCGGAGGTCCTCATCCGTGACGACCGTTGCCTGGCTGCCCCTTAAGGCAGCATTCACGAGCGCTTCCAGAGTGTTGCATAAAACCTGATCTTTTACTTAGTAAAATTCAATATAGGCACGGTCTTTGCTTGAGGCAAGGGCAAGGAGAAACGTTGGTAATTTTTGTCGGCTAAATTATTTCAAGATTTCTGCGAGCTTGTCGAACGACTGGCTCCAGCCCTCGCGAGCTGCTGCCAGGTTTTCGCCCGCCGGTATGCCGAGGTGATGCAAAGTCATTTTTGTCTTGCCATCTTGCTCCTCGAAGGTTACCGTCACCATGAGCTCCAGTGGCCAGTCTCCGGCCAGGCCATATTGCGCCGCCGGAACGATATTTCCTTTCTCATCGGTAAAATGGTCGGTCACGACAATTTTTTCCAGCGGCGCTATGGCGCGATAGACGCCGCCACTCCAAAAATCCTTACCATCGGGCGACCGCATACAGAAGAGATATTTTCCGCCGACGCGCAGATCAATGTCAGCGTAAGGCCCGGTGAAATCTTTCGGCCCCCACCAGCGCTTCACCAACTCAGGAGTCGTCCAGGATTGCCAGACGCGCTCTCGCGGGGCCTCAAAGATGCGCTCGATGACGAGTTCCGTATCATCACGGCTTTTTTCGGGCATGGTATTTCCTTATTGTTCTTTTGGCTTATTTCAAAATTGATATACTCCGTAGGGCGCGTCTCGCGCATCAAAAATGGTGCGTAGGACGCACCCTACTAGATTTTAGCGTCTTTGGGCCTTTGCGTCTTTGCGTGAGTTAATCTTTTCCCAGCAGCGGCAGCTAAATCACCCGTCTCCGGTCTTCGGTCTCCCGTCCTAAAAAGCCATGTCCGGGGCCCAGATCTCGCAGACCTTGCCCACCAGTTCCTCCCCGGGCTTCAAGGTCTTCTTGCCCGGCTCCCAACCCGCCGGGGTCGCTTCGCCTTCATGCTCCTTGACGTATTGACAGGCCCGGAGCTGGCGAATCATCTCGCCGACATTGCGGCCCACCGCCGGGGCCAGCACCTCCATGGCCTGGAGGTTGCCTTCCGGGTCAATGAGGTAGCGGCCCCGGATATCAACGCCATTTTCCTCGTCATACACCCCGTAAGCCTCGCCGATGCGTCCGCCGGGGTCCGACAGCATGGGATAGGGCAGGCCCCCCGGAATAATCTTGGATAGCTCGCCTTCCTGCCAGACCTTGTGGGTAAAGGGGCTGTCCACACTGATAGCCAGCACCTCGGCCCCCAATTCCTGGATCTCGTCGTATTTGGCGGCAACTGCCGTCAATTCCGTGGGTCAGACGAAGGTGAAGTCTCCGGGATAAAAGTAGAGCATGACCCACTTGCCGCGATAATCGTCCAGACTGACGGACTTGATCTCCCCGTTGACATAGCCCTTGGTCTGAAATTCAGGGGCCGCTTTGCCAATCCGCGCGGTCATCTGGAAATCCTCCTTTGTGGCTTCAGATCCACTTTTTCTTTTTGAAATAGCGGACCATCGAACCGGCCAACAAAATCATGATGGCCCACAGGCCAAAGTAAGCGTAGTGCCACTTTAGCTCAGGCATATACGTGAAGTTCATGCCGTAGATCCCCGCCAGAAAGGTAAGTGGCATGAATATGCTGGCGAAGATGGTGAGAACCTTCATGATCTCGTTTAACCGGTTGCTGACGCTGGAGAGATAAATGTCCAGCAGGCCCGATAATATATCACGATAAGTCTCCACCGTATCGATGGCAATGATGGTATGGTCATAAACATCTTTGAAATATACCGAGGTGGGCTCATTGATCAGAGGCGACTCCCGGCGCTCCAGGCGGGCGATCACCTCCCGCAGAGGCCACAGGGACCGGCGCAGGATGATCATATCGTTTTTCAAATGATGAATAGTCTGCAAGGTAGCCGGGACCGCCCTGCTCACCACCTCGTCTTCCATGAATTCCACCTGTTCGCCGAATTGCTCCAGGGTGACAAAATAATTATCGACGATGAGGTCCATTAGACTATAGGCCAGGTAATCGGCTCCTGCCTTGCGGATGCGCCCTTTGGCCGCCACGAGACGTTCACGGATAACTTCGAAAAGATCCTCGCTGTTCTCATGGAAAGACAGGACATAATTGCATCCTAAAATCAGACTGATTTGCTCCGCCGCAATCTCGTTGATCTCCGATCCGGTGCTGATCGCCTTAATAACAATAAACAGGTAGTCTTCGTAGTCCTCGACTTTGGGGCGCTGATCCACATTCAGAATGTCTTCCAGGACCAGGGGGTGCAGTTTGAAGCACTCTCCCAAGTGCTCCAGATGGCCGACATGAGAAATGCCGCTGACGTCGATCCAGGTGACCCCGGGCCGCTCAATCATTATCGGGCATTCTGACAAAGAGGCGATTTCCCGGCTGTGCACCTCCCCTTCATCGTATTCTACGATAGTTATGCGAGTCTTGACCTCGGTTCTATCTCCGGTATAAACGAGGGACCCGGGCGGCAAGCCGGCCTTTTGGGATCTTTTCTTCATCGACTTGGGCATGGACGAACCTTTCTGAGTATTGATTTCCATCTGCTGGCCCGAACCCGAAGCAGTGTGGTTTAAAAATGATAGGCACTATAGCATTATTTCTCTAATTCCTTAAACCGCGCTTCCAACTCCGCTAGCCGTTTTTTAATCTCGACGTCCCGCTGCCAGCGGAGCGTGACATCCCGGATGATGGCCGCGGCGCCCAGCGTTCGGCCGGTCTCGTCCCGCACCAGGGTGATGGTGAATTCCAAAGAAATCCGGCGGCCGTCTTTGGTCAGGCCCGGCACCGCCAGGAGATCTTTGGCGTATTTGCTGACGCCCGACGCCATCACCCGGCCATAGCCCTCGTTGTGCCGGGCTCGCAAGTTCTCGGGAATGATCAAGTCCAGGGGCTGGCCCAAGGCCTCAGCCGGCGGATAAGCGAAGGCCTCGACCGCGCCTGTATTCCAAAGGCGGATAATCCCTTCTTGATCGGCAAAAATGATGGCGTCCCGGCTGTCCGCCACAATCTGTTGACTAAGTTTTTCCAGGGAGAGGGTGGTCATAATGTTTTGACTCAGTTTCGAGTTCCGAGTTCCGAGTTTTTAGTTTTTAGCTTTCAACCGTTCGCTTCATTGGTCATTAGCAGGGAACGCTTAAAAAAATAGGGCGGGTTTAGAACCCGCCCCTCCATTTGCTCAAAACTCCAAATCCGAAACTCGAAATTAAGGATGGATGGTTATTACCGGACAAAGGGCCCCGGTCACCACCTTATCGGCCACGCTGCCGAAGAAGACCCGTTCCAGGCCTTTACGGCCGTGGGCGCCCATGATGATGAGATCGATGTTCTCCTTTTTAGCCAGCTCCAGGATTTTTTCCGCCGGTGAGCCCATCAGGACCACGGTTTCCAGCTTGGAGAAATTCTTGAACTGGTCATTGGCGGCCTGGGCCATCCGTTTTTCGGCGGCTTGTTGGGCCTCTTCCTGGAAACTCTGGATGTTGCCGTGGGGCACATAAAAGGTGGAGTAGCTGGAAAGATCCTGGGCAACAAAGACGACGTATAGGGTGGCGTCGAACTTTTCCACGAAGGTGGAAACCCAAGGCAGCAGGCTGTCGTAGCTCTCGGCGAAGTCAATGGGAAACAGGATTTTCTTTACTTGCTTCATGAGTTAGCCCCCTATGCTCATTTTCCGTTTTGGGACAGCAATTTATAGTGTAAACTAATTAGTGAGCCTGGTATTGTCAAGACCAAAACCAAGTTCGGAAGATCGTGGGGCCAGGCGAGGGACAAAATTCCAGCCAATCGCGGCCAGATGAAAAATCCCTGCAAAAAACCCTTGCCAAACAGCGTTCAGGTTATTATATTTCCCCAGCGTCTACCCATCGGGGCAGGCTGATTTCATCAGGAGTTGGGGTGAGTGCCATCGGCGAGATGCGTTTCGGTCGTGGTCATATCTGGGTCCGGATGGATGACGATATTCAGGCCACCATCGGTCTAACCGATTACCTCCAGGAGAAGCTAGGTGAGATTTACAGCATCCGGCTCCCCGAAGAAGGCGAGGATTTTCTCAAGGACGAGTCCTTTTCTGTCATCGAGGCGAAAAACGGTCGCCGCGAGTTAAAGGCCCCGGTCTCTGGGGAGGTAATCGAAGTCAATTACGAAGCCGTGGAAGTGCCGGAGATCATTAACGAGGACCCCTTATCCGAAGGGTGGCTGCTCAAGGTTGAACTGACCTCCAGCCACGAATTTGATGAACTCTTAACCGACGAGGAATACGAAGACTTCTTGAGCGAAGAAGAAGATCTGGAAGAAGACTGAAGTGTAGTCATACCTCTTGCTCTCCCCTTCAGAATTTTCCATCGAGTCTGAGATGCCCCGGCTGGCGGGTCGGGTAATCTGAGGCTGCATCGAACCCATGTCCAAATCAAAAATACACCCTAAGCCCAAGTCCACATTGTGGGGGTGGTTGACCTCGATCCGCCTCACCGTCTTTCTTCTCCTGATCCTGGCCGGGGTGGCGGTCATCGGCACCTTTATCAAGCAAGACCAGCCTGCGATGTTTTATCTGGCCCATTATGGCGAATTTTGGGGCGCCATCATCTTTCTGGGCCGCCTTTCCACCATTTACTACAGCCCCTGGTTCCTGGCGCCCGTCACCCTCCTGACCTTAAATATCTCTGCCTGTCTCATCCGTGGCCTGCCCCAGGCCTGGCGGCGCTCATTCATGCCCCTTACCGCTGAGGTTGCCCTTACTTTGCCGGAGCGGGCCCGGCTTAGCTGGCCGAAGAACGCCGATCCCAGGCCCCTGGTGGCCGGCGCCATGCGCCGGGAATTGGGCCGCACCCAGCATCAGGTTCTAGCGGACCAGGAAATCTTTTTCCATGAAAAAGGCCGCTTCCGGCCTTTGGGACCCTACCTGGTGCATCTGGCCCTGTTGTTCATCCTGGCCGGAGGCCTTATCGGCAAGTTTTGGGGGATAGAAGGCAGCCTGCCCATTCTGCAAGGACAGGAAGCTCAGGCCTTCCAAGTTGGCCGCTCCTTGAAGCCGATGGACTTCAAGGTCCGTCTCGACCGCTTCCAGGTGCTGTATTACGAGGGTAGCGCCATGCCCAAGGAATTCCGCTCCGACCTCACTTTCTTTAAAGATGGCAGAGAGACGAAGGCCATCTGCCGGGTGAACGAACCCGTAACCTTCGGCGGCCTTACCTTTTATCAGTCCTCTTACGGAACCGAGCCCGAAGGTCCGGCCACCCTGAAGGTGGTTTATAATGAACGCCAGGAAACTATTCAGGCCCCATGGCGTCAACTGGTGGAACTGCCCGGCGGCGAGGGCAGGATCATGATCAGCAAGATAGATGGCGACCTCCAGGGTTATGGTCCAGCCATTCAAGGCGCCTTCATCACCGGCCGCGGCATGGGGGGGCATGAAATGTTCATGATTTTCAAGGACCATCCCGAGATGAATCAGCCGGCGGGTCCGATGGGTCCCTATCGCCTGGCATTGGAATCGGCGCCCGTGCAATACTACTCCGAATTTCAGGTGAAACACGACCCCGGGGTCTGGTGGGTCTATGCCGGTTTCCTTTTATTTTTCCCCGGATTTTACCTGGCCTTTTTCCGGCCCCACCAGCGCTGGGCCCTGGTTTTGAGATTATCCCCCAAAGGCGGCTGGACCGGCAGTCTGCTGGGAGCAAGTCCCCGGGGCCGGGAGGATTTCGAACTCAGGCAGGCCCAACTTCTGGAAGAATTTAAGAAGGATCTGTCATCATGAGTCAAATCTTTGGCGTGGCGATGTTGCTCTATTTAGGAGTGGCGATCCTCTTTGTCATGGCCGAGCTCTGGGCCGCACCCCGCTTGCAGCAAGGCGGCCGGGGCCTGCTGTGGTTTGGCCTGGCTTTGCAGAGTGGTGCCCTCCTCGGCCGCTGGGTCTCTTCCTACGAGATGGCCTCCGGGCCCACACCGCCCGCGGGCTTCCTGAACAAATTGAGCCTCATCATCATACAGGCGCCCTTGTCCAACCACTACGAGTCCCTGGTCTTTTTTGCCTGGAGTCTGCCAGCCGTGGGGCTGATCGCCTTTCGCAAGAACCTGCAGGGGTGGCTGGGCTCCGTGGTCGCCATGCTGGCCTGCCTGCTGCTGGCCTACGCATCTTTCGGGGGCGCGGACGCCAACATCAGGCCGTTGATGCCCGCCCTGAAAAGCAACTGGCTGCTCATCCATGTGGTGACCGCTTTCCTGGGCTACGCCTCCTTTGCGGTGGCCTTTGGCGCCGCTCTCCTCTACCTGGTGCAGGAGAAGTGGCCCCGGCCGAGCCTGCCGGCACCCAAGCTCCTGGATGGCCTCCTCTACCGGGCCACCATGCTGGGCTTTCTGCTGCTTACCTTCGGCATCCTGACGGGGGCGGTGTGGGCCGAAACCGCCTGGGGCCGCTACTGGAGCTGGGACCCCAAGGAGACCTGGTCCCTGATCACCTGGCTGATTTACGCCGCCCTGCTCCACGCCCGCCTGCTGAAGGGCTGGCATGGCCGGCGCATCGCCTGGCTGGCGGTTCTGGGATTTCTGGCGGTAATCTTCACCTATCTCGGGGTCAATTATCTCCCCAGCCTGCACGCCTACCAGACCTGAAAAGTAGGGGCGGGTTTCAAACCCGCCCCTTAGAAAAAAATAATAGGGGTATCCGGTTGACTCCCGTACCCACTATATCTTGTGTTTCATTTTTGGGGATATCCTCCCCGGAAATTATCTCCCATAACAGGAGGGACACTGACGGCCTGTTGTACCAGACGATAAAAGAG
>JAMCQY010000158.1:3810-8494 GCA_023381945.1 Deltaproteobacteria bacterium | reverse complement strand
AGGGTCTCGGCACCTTTACGCAAACCGGGGGCGCCAACACGGTAACGGGCAACCTGCAGATAGGTTTCAACAGCACTGGCAGCGGCACTTACAATCTCAGTAACGGCAGCCTGACGGTTTCCGGCAATGAGAATGTTGGCGGATCAGGCAGTGGCGACTTCATTCAGAGCAGCGGCAGCCACACAGTGAGCAACACCCTAACCCTGGCGAACAATTCCGGCAGCAGCGGGACATATATTTTAAATGGCGGCAACCTTTCAGCCGGGACCATTAAGTTGAAGGACGGGGGTTTGTTCAACCAAACCGGCGGAACCCTGGATTTCGGCACTTTCAATCAAACCGGCGGAACCGCCTCTTTAAGCGATCTCGTTCTCGGGAGAACCCCAATCGACAGCAACGTCTATCTCTTAAGCGGCGGCAGCCTAATTGCGGCCAATGAATACGTGGGCTTAGCCGGCAGCGGCGCCTTTACCCAAACTGACGGTGCCAATACGGTGGCCGGCACCCTGAATATCGCCTCGCTTCCTGGCAGCAGCGGGACTTACAGCCTTAAAGGTGGCAACCTGGCAGCCGGGGCCATTAATCTTAACACCGGGGGCAAGTTCAACCAAACCGGCGGCACCCTGGATTTCGGCACTTTCAATCAAACCGGGGGGACGGGCGCCTTTACCGATCTCGTCTTAGGCAGAAACCCCGGCGACAGCAGCATTTACAGTTTGAGCGGCGGCAATCTCAGGGCCACCAATGAGTACGTAGGCTATGATGGCAACGGCTCCTTCATCCAGAGCAACGGCAGCCATACGGTGGGTACACTGACCCTGGCCAGCAACAGCGGCGCCAGCGGGGCTTATAACCTGAGTAATGGCCGCCTGACGGCCGGGACCGTCAACCTGAACGCCAATGGCACCTTCCTCCAGACCGGCGGCAGCTTTAATTTTTCCACCTTCAACCAGACAGGGGGTGACGCGGCTTTCAGTTCTCTCTATCTGGGGCGGGGTCCCGGCGACACCAGCACCTACAACCTGAGCGGCGGCAACCTTGTAGCCACTTATGAAGCCGTCGGCTACAATGGCACCGGCATATTCAACCAGAGCGGCGGCATCAATACAGTGGCTGACGGCTCCGGGAATGGCGAATTGGATTTGGGCAGGTACCTCGGGGCCAGCGGCAGCTACAATCTCAGCAATGGTAGCCTCCTGGCTGATAACGAATATATCGGCTATGCCGGCAGCGGCGCCTTTAGCCAAAGCGGCGGCAGCCACGCCGTCGGTCAGCTATCTCTGGCGGAAGAGGCCGGCAGCAGGGGGACCTATGACCTGCAGAACGGCACCCTCGCCTCTGCCGTCGAACTTATAGGCGATTCCGGCACGGGCATCTTCACCCAGAGCGGCGGCACTCATACGGCTTTCGGCTTTATCATGGGCGTGGATGCCGGCTCGAGCGGTTCTTACGACTTGAGCGGCGGCAGCCTCTCAACCTACGCCGAAGCGATCGGCTTTGCCGGCAGCGGCGCCTTCACCCAAAGCGCCGGCACTCACACGATAGACGATGGCCTGGGAACTGGTGAACTGGATCTGGGCCTGCTGTCTGGCTCCACCGGGACTTACAATCTAAACGGCGGCAGCCTCTCGGCCGCCTTCGAAATCGCCGGTATCTTAGGCACCGGCGCCTTCACTCAGAGCGGCGGTAACAACACGATGCACGATGGGTTAGGAACTGGCGGACTCGGCCTGGGCGTGGCCGGCACCGGCAGCTACACCCTGAGCGGTGGCAGCCTCAATGCCGACCTGGAATTCATCGGCTTGGGCGGCACCGGGACTTTTACCCAGAACGGCGGCAGCAATACGACCACGGCGATTACCCTGGCCGGAACCGGGACCTACTACCTCCAGGGCGGCAGCCTGACGGCTGGGACCATTATGCTTTTTCCCGGTGGCACTTTCAACCAGACCGGCGGCAGCCTGAATGCTCAGTCCTTCAACCAACTGGGGGGCGAAGTCCAGGGCAGCCTGGAGAACGAAGGGACCTTTAATTATACCAGCGGTCTATTCAGCGGCCGCCTGCTCAATTATGGCTCAATCAACCTCGGTGCCGATTTCACCGCCGGCAACGGTCTGGCCAATTATACCTCCTTCAGTATCGACCCCGGCCGCACTGTCACTTTGAACGGGTCGGGGCTGGACAACCAGGGAAGCCTGATGGTGAATGGCACCCTGGCCGGCGGCGGTCCCTTGCTCAATAATACTGGCGGCATTCTCAGCGGCTCCGGCACGATCCGGGGAAACTTCACCAACCGCGGCACAGTAAGTCCGGGTAACTCCCCCGGAACTCTGAACGTGGTGGGCAGCTACACCCAGACCGCCAGCGGCACCCTGGTGGCGGAAATTGCCTCTCCCACGAACTACGACAGGATCAACGTCACCGGCACCGCCAACCTGGACGGCACGGTGAAGCCCGTTCTCCTGGGCGGCTACGTCCCCCGCGGCAATCAGACCTTTACCGTGGTCAGCGTCAGCGGCGGCGTAAGCGGGACCTTCGCCACCATAGCCGACAGATTCATCAGCCCCACCCTCGCCTGGCAAGCCAGGTATTCGCCCTACGCGGTGGACCTGCGGGTGGCCAGGGACTACGCCAACCCCGGCCTGCACCTGACCCCCAACCAGCAGGCGGTGGGCAACATGCTCAACGGCCTGGCGGATAACGCCACCGGCGACTTGAACTACGTAATGGATACCATCGACAGTCTCAGCACCGCCAGCCAGGTAGCCGGGGCTTTTCAGCAAATTTCCGCGGATAAGGCCGCGTCCCTCACTACCCTCGGTTTTGCCGGTGCCAACCTCTTCCGGCAAGGCCTGGCCAACCGGATCACCAACCTTCGGTACGGCTCGATGGCGGGAGCCGGAGGTTCAGGCGGTCCTGGCGGCTTTAGCCTCAGCGGCTCCCGGCTCGACGGGCTGATGCTGGCCTATAACTCTTCCAGCCTGGCTGGGCTGCTCACCGCCAAGAAAAAGGCTCCGGCCGGGACCTCTTTAGGCCTGTACCTCGATCCGGGCCTGATCCTGGGGGGCCAGAAATCCTCGATTAATCAAACGGGCTTCAATTTCACCATCGCCGGCTTCACGGCCGGGGCCGATTACCGGCTGCGGGATGACCTCCTGGTGGGCCTGGCCACCGGGTACGGCCACACCGGCTCCGCCCTGCACGGCTCCGGGGGCGGAGTGGAAAGCCATACCTGGCCTCTCACCGCCTACGCCGGGAGCCGCCTACCTGCCTGAGTCTTTTTACGCTTACGGCTCCGTGGGCTATGCCCTGAACCTCTTTAGCCTGGAGCGGAATCTTACCTTCGGCGGCCTGAACCGCCAGGCCACCAGCTCCACCACCGGCAACCAGATCAATGCTTACGGGGAAGCGGGCTATGACTTGAAGGCTGGATCGCTGGTGGTGACGCCGGTGGTAAGCCTGGCTTACTCCGGCCTCTGGGTGGACGGCTTCACCGAGGGCGGCGCCGGCTCCTTGAATCTGAAGGTCGAGTCCCAGCACGCGGATTCGCTGCAAAGCGGGGTGGGCGCCAAGATCGCGGTTCCCTTAAAGCGAAACTCTACCGTGGTGGTGCCGCAGGTCTATGCTACCTATCAGCACGAGTTTTCTGACAACAGCCGGGGTCTGGATGCCCGCCTCGGTCAGGGCAGCAGCCCCTTTGTCTTCCGGACCGAACAGTTGGGGCAGGACTTCGCAGTAGTGGGTGCTTTCGTCACCATCATGCCCAAGAAAAATTTCTCAGTGCAGCTCAATTACAACGCCGAAGTGGGCCGGGCCAAATATACCGCCCACATGATCAATGCCGGCGTGCGCTGGGAGTTTTGAATCTGGCTGGCCGTCGGCAGGAGGATGACCGAGGCGATCACCCTTCACCTCGACATCCAGCCAGACCGCTAATACGCGGCGCTTTCCGCCCCAGACCACCTCTAATATAGGTTTTGTTCCTTCGCTTCCGGCAAGATGCAAGCCGGTGGCCTCCTCGGCGCTTCCACCTTGCCTTTAGCCCGCCCCATAATTAATTTTGGAATAAAATTTCTGTCTCGATTCCAAAAATCCTTATCCCAGGATGTCGCAATGGGTTCTCCTTTAGATTTCGCCTCCTTTGACAAAATAAAGTCACAGGCCCAGGACTATTTCTTTCAGCATGTGCTCTCCAGTGCCATGGCGGCCCAGATTGTGGTGGTCGCCTTGGCCTGCCTTTTGGCCTATAAGGCCACCAGGGCCATTAACGCCTGGTTCGCCAGCCAGCAGGAACAATGCTCTGAAGACCAAAAATATTGCGCCGACCTGACTACGGTAACCCCTTTTATTAAAGTTATTGGCCCATTGATTGCGGTATTTTTCCTGCAAATCGCCGCTGGCATTGCGGGACATTTTCACTGGCCCCGTGATGGAATAACCACCGCTGTGGTCATCTTCTTCGCCCTGTTTGTGGACCGGTTATTTACCGCCCGGATGGAAAGCCGCTTCTGGGCCAGGATTCTGGAAATAGTCATCTGGTTCTGGGCAACCATGCATCTTTTCCACCTCGTCGAGCCCTGGCAGAATCTCCTGCGGCATATCCATTTTGAACTCGGCCAAGTGCACCTCACCATGTTCATCATCTTCAGGGCGTTCATCTTGTTGCTGCTGCTCTACTGGCTGT
>JAMCQY010000158.1:401-3800 GCA_023381945.1 Deltaproteobacteria bacterium | reverse complement strand
CTCAGGCCTGCCCCCCCGCCCTTCAGCTCTTGCTCAGCAAGCTCGGCGGCATTTTTCTCTTTTTCGTGTCAGTGGTCATAGTCTTAAGCTATCTGGGGATCGAGCTCACCGTCTTCGCCCTGTTCAGCGGGGCCCTGGGATTAGGCCTGGGCTTCGGCCTCCAAAAAGTATTTGCCAACCTGGTCAGTGGCTTCATTATCTTAGCGGATAAATCCATCAAGCCTGGCGACGTCATCCAACTGGGGGACAAGTATGGCTGGATCAATTTCCTGGGGAGCCGTTATGTCTCCGTCATTACGCGCAACGGCACCGAACATCTCATCCCCAATGAACAACTGATTACCAGTGAGGTAATCAACTGGTCTTACAGTCAAGACCTCGTTCGAATCAAGCTGCCCATCGGCATCGCCTACGGCTCGGATTTGGAGAAAGCCAGGGACCTGATGCTGGAAGCTGCCGTGGAAAACCCTAGGGTTCTCAAGAATCCAGCATCCACCTGTTACTTGACAGGCTTCGGTGATAACGCCGTCAATCTGGAACTGCGGGTGTGGATTAACGACCCCCAAAACGGCATCGGCTCCGTGAAGAATGACCTCCTCTGGGATATCTGGAAGCGGTTCAAGGACCGGGGGATTGAGATACCCTTCCCGCAGCGAGACTTGCACCTCAAGTCAATTCCTGAATTAAGGCTTCGGGGTAAAGCAAGGGAAGGACCAGAGGAAAGCTGAAGCTTCTCGATTCTTTCCTGGTCGTGACTGGTAACGGGTGCCCGGCAAGCGGGAAGCGAATGGATTTATGACGGAAAGGCGCCGCGAAATCAGCATTAAGCCATGGAAGTGACCTTACAAGGGTATTTTCCAAGCCTGTTATGCCTGGAAATTGGATAAAAAGTGATTATTTGAAGATCATAGCCTCCCGCGACCTTAAACCCAGGGTGAGGTCCCCAAAACCATTTTTTACGGCGTTGACCAAGGTTGCTGCATAATCCAGTCAAGGAGATGTTCATGACCCCCAGACGCACCCTGATCGTTCTCGCCCTAATGGCGTTAGCCCTTGCCATGCTCATGGCTTGTGCGGAACCTGGACCGCCATCGCCTCCCCCGGCGGCAGTGGCGCCGCCTCCTCCCCCCATTTACTACGTGAATATCTCCGGCCTGGCCCTGCGGACGGGCCCCACTACCAACGCCACCCAGATTTCAACCTTGGAGTTCAACGACCGGGTGCAGTTGTTGGGAACCGATGACGGTTGGGGCCGGGTGTTGGATATCCGCCGGAATATCAGCGGCTGGGCCGCGTTACGCTACCTCCAGCCGAATCCGGCTTACCGGCCCCGCGCCGTTCCCAGACGTGAGAAACCGGCGCCCAGGCAGCTAGCTCCCACGCCCGCTGAGCCCGAATCTCCCGAGCCCTCCAAGACCCCCATCCCCAGGGTGATGTAAGGTTTGCCAAAAGTGACGGTTAGATGCCGGTCTTTCAGGATTCCCCGGGACCTGTCTTGCAGACGGCCATAAGCCTCAGCCGCGGCAACCTAAGGCCCTATTTTATCTGGCGAATTAAGGATAGCTGGGAAAGATAATTAACCTCTTGGATATTTTTATGTCTAAAACTTACAAAAGAAAGCGGCAAGCTCCAGAAGATCAGACTTGCTTCTGGATAAAAAATTGGATAAAAAATAAAATATGCAAATGCCGCGTAGCCTCCTGCTTTGGACCGCTCTGGTCTGCGCCCTGGTCTTGCCCATGGCTGCTCAGGCGTCAGTTAACGCGGCGTCTTTTACGGTCCCGGTAAGCGGTTGCCAGCTTTCTAATCAGCAATGCCATATTCCTGACTGCTCTCTCCCTTGCTGCCAGCATCATGGCAGTCCAAGAGCCCTGTTCGGCTGCCACTCCGTCAGTTTGGTTTGCCTCCCTTCTTCCTGTGCCGTAGAGCCTTTGCAACGGAGTATTTCCAACTACGTTGCTTCCTTCACGGTGATACCGCAAATCGTTACTGCCGATATCTTCCGTCCCCCGCAGGCCTGACCCACTAATCGAATTAGCACTGCTATTTGCTTTTAACTTAGATTGACCGGGCGGTATACCCCGGCAACTTACCCCGATCGCCTTGGGATTCGGGAACATAGGCAGCGATATTTGCTGGCCCGGCTGGGTTCAACCGGGCCAGGGATCGCAGCCCATGGCTTTAGCCGCCTTGAACATGGTTATGGAAGGCGGTGTTAGTGATGTGGGTGGCCTGGCAGGCGGGACGATGGTGGTATGGTGTGAATAATCGCGTGAATAACGGCAACGTCGGCGACATGAATTCCGGAAACCTGGGGATGCCTGGGCGAGAAACCATTGTTAACAATTTTTTCGGCCTGGTTCTGAGAAGAAACCATTCCGAAATGATGCCTGCGAAAGGGCAAATTTAATCAAGGAGAATAACTATGAAAAGATGTGGATGGATGATGGGTTTAATGGCTATGGCCGTGATCCTGGCGGCGGCTTCGATGCCGGCCGCGGCGCAGAACTGCGGCCAAATGGACCATAGTAACTGTAACAACGCGGGAACCGGCCATATGATGTCGGGCAACACGGGGTCAGGGCATATGGGCAGCCAAACGAGCTCAGGTTATCCGAGCAGTTATAGCTACGCCGATCCCAATGCCGCGGCTGCCGGCCAACCGGCAGGGACAGGGGTTCCGGCCTCCTCAGGACAGGCGAGCGGGGATCACAGCGGACACATTCATAACAATTAAAGCGATGCGAACAAATTAATTGTGGCCTGATTTCTCGGTCGAGGAGTGGGGTATCTCTGGTACAGCATATAATTCCAGGCAAGAGTGAAATCTATCCCTATTCCATCTGTGAAGCCGAGGAGCAGGCCAGTGAAATTCATTTCAGGAGGATCCATCGATGGCCTCAAAACGAACTTTTTCCTACTTCTTCCTTCTTCTCTTTGTCCCTGCACTCTTGGCCACTCAGGGCTGCGTCGCCGCCGCCGCCGTCGGCGCCGCCGGCATCGGCTATGGTGCTTATAAATACGGTTCCTCAAAGAGTGGGAAAGAGGCTGAAACCAAAAATATTCAGACATATGACGCCTATAAGGCCGACGCCGAAAAGCTGAACCTGGAGAGGGAGAAGGCTGGTCTGAAGACTCAGCCGGTCATGACCTATGCCGAATGGAAACTGGCCCGCAATATCACTACTCCAGCGCCTGAGCCTGCCAAGACCGCGTCCACCGCGAAGGTCGCTGAAAATAAATAGACACCATCATCCCCGATGCTGCCGGAAACGAAAAAGGGAGGTTGATTAATCCTCCCCAGGAGTGTCCGGCAAGCTTCTTGCTATCAAAAAGATAATAAATTTGGCCAAATTTGGGAGACTCAAATAACATACCTAATTTTTTCCTTTTTCCCTC
>JAMCQY010000158.1:0-391 GCA_023381945.1 Deltaproteobacteria bacterium | reverse complement strand
ATGGGGGAGAGGGTAGGGTGAGGGGGAAGTGGTCATTATTACGAAGCCACCCCTCACCCCGGCCCTCTCCCCTCTCAGGGGAGAGGGGGTTTTCAGCCCCGGTTACTAAACTGCACCAGTTCTGGCTAAATCCTATGAACGTATCTTTCAGCTCCAATTTGATAGTTTTCTTGCAAAATCTCTGCCGGACACTACTGAATCCTCCCTTTTTCTCACTGTACAGAATTAATTTCGAGACTTAGAAGGTGGCGTTCAGCATCTCTACCCTGCCGGAGCCCAGCTGGTATTTGGCCACCACCAATTCCAAGCGCCTCTGGTCCAAGGCCTCGCCGATAATTTTGCTTTCCCGCCGTAGGGTCTCTTCCAAAGATTTCAAGTGCTGTTCCGTGGC
>JAMCQY010000423.1 GCA_023381945.1 Deltaproteobacteria bacterium | reverse complement strand
GGAAGGTTTCGCCCTGCTTCTCCAACCAGAGGCGCCCTTTGATCTGCACCCCCTGGAATTCGGGGCTTGCCGCCAGGGCGGTGCCCCGGCCGTGATTGGGTCTTTTGCCTTTCATGACGTTATCCTTCATGGAGAATAGCCAAAATCGCCGCCAATTTCAATCGAATTTTTTGCAATTCCCCAGGCCAGGCTAGGTTTGCCGTACAGCATTCAAGCTATTTCAAACCGTGTTTTATTGTCATCCTGCACGAAATTAAGGAGTCCACGTGATGAAAAACAAAGAGATTTTGGCAGCCAGCCTGAGTCCGAGGACGCTCCGCTCTTCGCAGGGCACCACTTTGAAAGGGCGCCTCACGCTCTGCCCCTACAGCCTACGATCTTCGGATCGTTGTCCAACCAATCAAAATTTAAGGAATATTTTCTAAGTTATCCAAGTCTCTATCCTTTGGCGAAAGCTCTTTCCAAAATAGTCACTATATGCCAAACTACAACTGGCTAGCCTTGCTGTTCATTTACGTTGCACCAGAGACAGTTGATTCTCTTACCTGAACGCCGGCGACCCCGAACAGACTACCAAGGAAGGGGTGCTATGAAAAAAATCTATATCCTGGATACCAACGTTCTGTTACACGATCCGGAATCCCTGTTTTCTTTTGAAGATAATAATATTGTCCTGCCGTTGTCAGTTATTGAGGAATTGGACCGGATCAAGAGAAGAGGGGACGACGTGGGCCGCAACGCCCGGGATGCCTCCAGAAAGCTGGACGATCTGAGGCTGGTGGGGCACCTGTCCGAAGGCGTGCCGCTACCGAACGGCGGCTCCCTGAAAATCGAACTGAACGGGCATCAGAACCATGACCTGCCGAATGGGGTCGATCTGACTAGCGTGGATAACAGGATCTTGGCCCAGGCTTATCATTTGATGAAAAGCGCCAATACCCCGGTGGTCCTGGTTACCAAGGATTTGAACCTGAGAATTAAGGCCGACGTCTTGGGCATCGCCACCGAAGATTTCTACAGCGATAAAGTTGACTACCATAAATTGTATAAAGGTGTCCGGGAACTCTATATCTCCCGGGAAGAAATCGACCGGTTTTACCAGGAAGGGGCCCTCGACTTCAGCGGAGACAATCTCTATCCCAACCAATTCTGCATCTTAAAGCTCCAGGAAAAGCCCTCCGTTTCGGCCCTGGCCAGGTACGCCGATCAAAAACTCAGCAAGCTGGTTTATGAAAGCAAGACGGTTTATGGTATCAAGGGCTTGAATAAGGAGCAGAAATTCGCCCTGGAACTGCTGCTGGATGACCACCTCAAGATCGTTACCCTGGTGGGCAAGGCCGGCACCGGCAAGACCATCCTGGCCCTGGCCGCGGGTCTGGAAAAGGTCTTCGAGGACAACGGCAAATATAACCGGCTGCTGATCACCCGGCCCATCGTGCCCCTGGGCAACGACCTGGGCTATCTCCCCGGCGACAAGGAAGACAAGATCCGGCCCTGGATGCAGCCCATTTACGACAACCTGGAGTACCTCTGCAACGAACATATTCGGCCCAATGGTTCAACCGAATATTTGCTGAGCAATGGCAAGATCGAGCTGGAGGCCCTGACCTATATCCGCGGCCGCAGCATCCCCCGCCAGTTCATCATTTGCGACGAAAGCCAGAACCTCAGCCCCCACGTCATCAAGACCATTCTCACCCGGGTGGGCCGCGGCAGCAAGATCATCTTCACCGGCGACCCTGAGCAGATCGATCATCCTTATCTGGACGCATCTTCCAACGGCCTGAGCTACCTGGTGGAAAGGATCAAGGAAGAGGGCATCTCCGGGCACATTACTTTGATTAAGGGTGAAAGGTCAGGGGTGGCCGAGCTGGGCGCCAGGCTTTTGTGAGTTGTCAGTTCTCAGTTCTCAATGCCGAAATTTTGTAAAGTAGTTTCTTGATAAAAAACGGGATGCGCTATTGCGCATCCCGCTTATTTTTTGCGTCTTTTCTTTGCGACTTTGCGTCCTTGCGTGAAACCTGTCCGGCCTATGGGGTGACAATGTTGAACCAGGGATCGAAGTTATCCAATAAAGAAAATAATTCCCCCAACTTTTCTTTCAGCCCCTCAATTTTTAGATCTCCGCTGGCCAGTTTGGCTTCGAGCGCCGGCTTGCCGCCCAGGATCACTTGATCAAAAGTTGCCCGGGTCAGAGTAACGCTGGCATCGGCCCCCTGCACCTGCTTATTGGCCGTTTGATTCAGGGCGCCGTTCTCCAGGGCCAGGACGTATTGCTCCTTGGTGTACCGGCTCTCCTTTTTATGGCCTGAAGTAGGGGCGGACCCAGGTGTCCGCCCTTATTGAGGGCGCACGCGGGTGCACCCCGGCAATTAGACAGGTATTACTCCACCCGCTTAAGGGGCAGCGGGACCCAGGCGCCCTCCAGGACACTCTGTTTGGGCCAGTAGAGCCGCAAGGTGACATTGAAATCGTCCGCCGGGGCGGGCAGCCAGTTGGCTTCCTTCTCCGCCCCCGGCGACTGGTTTTGGATATAGAGGTCCAGGGAGCCATCGGGGTTGTATTTTAAGGGATCACGGTCTCCTAAGGCGAAACGATTGATGGGATTAGCCGCCAGAAAGGTGTCCTTGTCGTACATGGTCAGCGACCAAAAGGCCTTAACGGGCGGCAACTGCTCCTTGTCGAAGTGCAGGACATAACGCTGCTTGCCGTTAAGTTGTTTGCCCTCCTGGTCCCAATACGAAGTGGGATAAACCGCGTCTTTCCGCAAATTAGCTCCCAAACCAAATAAGGCCACCGCGGCGCGTTGTTCATAGTCGGTGCAGTAGGCTCCCATGGGCGGCTGGGGTATTTGCCAGCCGTTTTTCATGATGCCGATCTGCATGGCCTTGGCCTCGACGCGCTGTTGGCCCTGCTTAACCCCGGCCTCAAGGGCCTGCGCCACGGCCGGTTTGAGCTTCGCCGGAAAATCTTTACCAGATACCAATTTCAGGATAGCTAATTTTTTCAAAGTGGGGAAATCAGCGGCGGCAGGCGGGTCCATCTTCATGCTGGCCGCCAGAGGTTTAAAAAAAGTCATCGCATCCATCTGCGCCACCTGCTTCACCGGCGGCGTCTGCATATCCACCGCAGGGTCCACTTTCCCAGGGGGTGGAGAATATGGTTTGCCCCAGGCGCTGAGCGGCGTCAAGGTGTATTGCCCCTGGATGATATGCACCGCGGTGTAATCGGCCGGCCCCCGGGTCAAGGTGCGGCCGAGGATCCACACGCTGTTGGTGGGAGATTGCACTTTTTTCACCCCAGCAGGCAAGCCGCCGCGCCACTTGGGCCCGACAATGGCGAAATTGCCCTCCTGCTCGCCGGTGGTGCGGGCGCCGATTGAGGCAAAGACGTTGCTCCAGGCGTCCATCATCTGCATCAAGTAGTAGCGCCCTTTCATTTCGGGCAGGTGGAGAATCACCGGTTGCCGGGACAGGTCGAGCCAGGCGAAGGAATAGAGGGTGTCCACGTTGGGCCGGACCACCTCTTTATCCTCAGGCCGCGGAAATGTCGCGATATGAGCGAATTGATTCAAGGGTGCGGCTTTTAATGCAGGTTTTTCGGTATTGGTCAAAACCTTTTTGGTGGTCTCCATGAGCACCAGGGGATAACCAAAGACGTAGGCATCCGCAGCGATTTTTTCGAGATCGGCAGACGTTTGTTTAGGCGCCGCGGCGGCAGGCGTGCTCACCAGGGCAGGAATCAACGTCAGCATCAACATGAGGAACAGGGCCGGCATTCAGCTACTCCTTGAGTTTGGGGTTTTGGAAAAACGGTTCTAATAGTTAAAAGCCATATTTGACATTGCACCACACCCGGTAGCCTTCGGTGAGGTTCATGGCAGCCATTTCCCACTGATTAACCAACTGCACGGACAGGTTCTTGCTGAAGTTGAGTTGTATGGCCGGACCAAGACCGAAGACCCGGCCATGATTGCCGATGGTGTCGCCGTCAGCCACATCCGGGGTGGTTTGCTGGTAGTAATAGCCCGCGGCTCCGAGCCGCAGGTACGGTTTGATTGCATAATCCACACAATAATCGAAATGGAAGGCTTGACCCGACTGATAAGAGTTTTGGATGGGCACCAACGGACTGGTATTGGCAGTGGGAAAATCATACATCAGCACCAGATTGGCCTCCAGCCCCCATTTCGGCAGCCAACTCATGCCCACCGCCGGCATGAAGGTGAAATAGTTTTGGGAGGGGCTGGCGTAGGAATCTCGATGATAAGTCCCGGGCAAAAGCACGTTGAACGAAGGAGACAGATGGAAATCCCCAAAATGCCAGCCCAGGGCTACGGGGGTGAGGGTGGTATTCCCCAGACCCTCTGATAATCGCTCAGGAACTTGCGAAGACGCGGCAAGGCAGCTAACACATCTTTAATTTTGAGAACTTTTCCCCCGAAGGCATCTTTCAAAGCGTCCACCCGTTGTTGGATTTGGGCCAGGCCCAATTTCCCCGGAGGCGTCTGCAAGAAAATCGCCAGCCTGGCCTGCTGCTCCGGGGATAAGCGTTGCCCAATTGCGGCGGATTTTTCAGGAGCCGCACCAAAGTGGCTAATTGGGGATTATTGAGGGTGAGATTGGGGTTGATCCTTTCCCCGAAATAGACCAGCGGCACCGCGGCAGAAGCGGCGTAATCCGCTCCCAGAATTTTACCCTGAGCGACGTAAGTGAATCCTAAAGTGTTGCCTACCCCTTCCATATGAAATCCCAGAAAACCTGGCAGCCCCTGGAACTTGTTGGTCTGATAATTGAACGAGCTGTAGCTGATATAGAGTCCGGGAGGCGGGGGCGGCAGGTAACCGGAAAAGAACGTCTGGGCACCGTTGGCATAGGCCGGATAACCCCGTTCAATGGCCCTGGCCGGAAAAGACAGCAATCCCATCCGTACGGACAGGGCCGCCAACATGAAAATCCAACGCTTAGGCAATCGCCCCTCCTTTCCCAGCCCTCCCTGCGCCGTCTCAAGCCCCGCATTTTAATGGGTCTCGGTTCTTCAAGCAATCTTTAAATTCTCGGGATTTCCATAAAATGCGCCTGGAGCAATAATCGGACTGGAGAACAAAATGAATTTTTCCTTGACAAAGTACAAAGTTTGAATAAACATATTAGTGTATATTAATATATTGAGGAGGCCCTGTTGATGGCTGAAACTGAACTCTTTGATCTGGTGATCATCGGCGGCGGTCCCGGTGGCCTGACTGCCGGGATGTATGCCATGCGCGCCGCGCTGAAGGCTGTACTGATTGAAAAGGGGCTGCCCGGCGGTCAAATTAACCTGACCGAGAGCGTGGAAAATTATCCAGGTTTTGAGAATATCAGCGGTTTTGACCTGTCCCAAAAGTTTTTGCAGCACGCCCAGGCTTACGGGCTGGAAGTGCAAAACGCCGAAGTGGTCGCAGTGGAACCGGGATTAAAATTTCATACCATTCGGTTAGCCAGCAGTGACACGCTAAATACCCTGGCGGTGATCCTGGCCACCGGCGGCAGCCCCCGAAAGCTCCAAATTCCTGGTGAATCGGAATATTACGGCCGGGGGGTATCTTACTGCGCCACTTGCGACGGCTTCTTTTTCCGGGGCAAGACTGTGGTGGTGGTGGGCGGCGGCGACACCGCCCTGGAAGAGGCCCTTTACCTCGCCAAGATCACCCGGCAGGTTTACCTGGTTCACCGCCGGGACGCCTTTCGGGCCAGCCGGATTCTCCAGCAGCGGGTTGAGTGCGAGAAGAAAATCGAGGTCTTATGGAACACCGTGGTCACCGCAGTTAAATCCAACGTTGGAGGCGTTTACGCGGTTGACTTGCAGGACACGCAGACCAAGGCCGAGCGGGAATTAGCTATTGACGGTGTCTTCATCTTCATCGGTTTTATGCCCAATAATCAACTGGTGCCCGCCGGGATTCGCCTGGATCATGAGGGCTACGTGATGACCGATGAGCGCTGTCAGACCAATATCCCTGGGATCTTCGCCATCGGCGACCTGCGGCAGAAAAATGCCAAGCAGATCGTCATTGCCGCCGCGGATGGCTGTACCGCAGCCCTGGCCGCGGCCCTCGATGTAGAAATCAAAAAGAATCATAACTACTAGTCTCCCCAGGGATGAGGAACAGGATTATCAAGACCCCGGTCTCCATACAGCCCTCGGGCGCCTCTGGGAATCTTGAGGCAGGGACGCCCCTGGAGCAATCTTTAGAGATGGTGGCCTTTGTGGCCAGGACTCTGGCGGATGAAAATCGCCTGCGGATTCTGCTGTGCGTCCATGCCGGCAAAAAGTCCGTCTCCGGGATTGTCGAGGAACTACACCTGTCGCAGCCGCTGGTGTCCCACCACTTGAAGGAACTGCGCCGGGCCCTGCTGGTCCGGGTGGAGCGGAGCGGCCCCTTCGTGTATTACGAGCTGGCCGACCCCAGGATCCTGAAAATTTTGGCGGCGCTGAAAGATCTGGCCACCGGCCTGCTGGCCGCCCGGACGAGCTTTTGATTTTTAGCTGTCAGCTATCAGCATTCAGCTATCAGCTAAAGCAAAAGCATACCAGAGCGTGGCATATCGGGCTTCGCCGGACCAGCAGGGCCCGGCGGTGATGGTGGAAGACGAAATTGCTGGCCAGGGGCCAAGTATCTCGGAAGAGAAAATCGAGGCGGTTATCAGGCGGCATCTGGGACTTCGGTCTTAAAAGGAATGAAGTGGGCAGGCAGGCGCGGCAAACAGAGAATCATGATAAAAGCCAAGGGGGCGGGGTCTGTTTCTCACCCTCCCCCTTGGGAAGGTTAATCAAGTGATCTACTTCTCCTTGGGCTTTTCCTCAGCCTGCGGTTGGGGTTTGGCGCCATCGGCGTTGCCTTTTTTCAGGCCACAGCCGCAGCCACAGGCGCTTTTCTGCTCAGCCATCTTACTCACCTCCTTTCTGTTTAGGTATTTAATTAATAACTTAATTAAAAAGCGAAAAAAAAGCGCGGCCCGCTTATTTCGACTTCAGCTCTTTGATTCTCTGGCGAACATTTTCCAGTTCATTTTGCAGGTCCTGCTCATATTGCTTCAAGGAATCCAGAGGGGTTTCGCGTCGCTCTTTTTCCTGCCAATGGCCGCTGCCCCGGCAGCCGCAGGTGCAGACCTCCGACAGCCGGCGCCGGTATTCTTCCAAGACCTCGGGATTAACGGCATACGGAATCCAGTATCCCTGGCGCTCGCTCCTGACCAGCCCGGCCTGTTTCAGAATCTTAAGATGCTGCGAGGCCGCCGCGGCGGTAATGCCCGTCAGTCTGGCAATTTCTTTGGCCCCCAAAGGGCCTTGAGTCTTCAAGAGTTCAAGAATCCTTACCCGGGTTTCCACGGCCAGGGCCTTGAACATTTCGGAGATTTCCCATTCCATGAACGATTACCAATTAAGCAATTAAGTGAATGCTTAAATATATATTACCGCTGCAAACCCTTGTCAAGGTTTTTTTGAAAAATACCGATAATAAGGAGAATAAATCATGCTTAAGGTCAGATTTTTCCTGAACGAGCCTAATGGCAAGCCGTGAAAGCATTTCCTGCAAATGATGCCCAGGTTGGGCCAAAAGTACGAGGTCGAGATCGAAACCACGTCTAAACCCATCGCCGCTTATCAGACGGACGAGTACTTCGAACTGGACCTGCCCACGGCGCCGGCGGTGATGGTGGGGGAAGAGATCGTGGTGGAAGGCAGCGATGTCGCCGAAGATAAATTGGAAACCGTCATCTGCCGGCATTTGGGCCTGCCCGCGCCGGAACCCCAAAAGAAGGGATTCCTGGGGCGCCTATTCGGCAGATGAGCTAGAAACCGTAAAGCCAGGTGCCGGCAGGCAAGGCGCCGGCGCGACATTTTGAAGAGTCTATCCTATGAGCAAAATCAGCAAAATGGCCCTGATCAAGGCGGCTATCCTGGCGGTCTTCGTGGTGGCGGCTATCCTGGCGGTGCGCTATACCTCCATCAAGGACTTCCTGACGGTGTCGAGGCTGGGCAGCCTCCTTGAAACCGCCGGTTGGTGGGCGCCCCTGGCCTTCATCCTGATCTATGCCGCCGGGATCTGCCTGTTTATTCCGGGCACCCTGCTGACCACCCTGGGGGCCGCGATTTTCGGCCCCTACTGGGGCTTTTTGTATGTCTGGATTGCCGCTATGCTGGGGGCGGCCGGCGCCTTCCTTATCGGCCGTTACCTGGGCCGCGAATTCGCCGCCTCCCTCATCGGCGACCGGCTCCGGCAATACGATGACGCCATTGAGAGGAACGGCTTCGCCACCGTGCTCTACCTGCGCCTAGTCTATTTCCCTTTCACCCCCATGAACTTCGGCATGGGTCTGACCAAGGTGAGGTTCCGGGATTATCTCTGGGGCACCGGCCTGGGCATCCTGGTGGGGACCTTTATCTTTACCTTCTTCGTGGGCACCGTCAAAGAAGTCTGGGCCACCGGCCACTGGGCCAACCTGCTGAACTGGAAGGTGTTCTTC
>JAMCQY010000012.1 GCA_023381945.1 Deltaproteobacteria bacterium | reverse complement strand
CATCGCCCAGAACCTCATGGAGTACGGCCACTACCTTCGCCCGGTCGCCCAGGGCTACGGCCTCTAAGAGGGGGCTGTCCACCAGGCGGTGAAACAACGCGGCATTCTCCGGGTGCCCCCGGCGCTCGTTGAGCAGCCGGTAACGCACTTCTTTAAGCAGGGCCAGATAAGGCTTATATTCGGGGCCGAAGCGCTGCTCCAGTTCCTGCCGCAGCTTCCGGGCCACGGCCGGGCTGGCCCCACCGGTGCTGATGGCCAGGGTCAAATCTCCCTGGCGCACCTGGGCCGGGACAATGAAGGTGCAATACTCCGGGTCGTCTGCGACATTGACCCAGATGCCCCGTTCCTGGGCGGCGGCGCTGACCTTGGCATTCACCTCGCGATCGTCGGTGGCGGCCATCACCAGGACCATGCCGTCAAGATGGTCGGGGGTAAAAGTCTCGTTCAGGTAGCGAATTTCGCCCGCCTGGGCCAGTTCCGCCAGGGTCGAAGTGAGGGCCTTGCTCAGTACCGTTACCCGGGCGCCGGCGGTCCTAAGGTCCAGGACCTTGCGCTCGCCGACGACCCCGCCGCCCACCACCAAACAGGGCTTATCTTCAATAAGGATAAAAATGGGATAGGTTTTCATCGGAGCCAGTCAGACGCCGGTTATAGAGGCATAGGAGCTGCGGCGGAGGCTTTTTTTGTTAAATTTATCAGACTTACCGCTGCGAAGCAAGGCAAATGCCGGTGATTGCCGCCGCCACGCCCGTCCGTTTGTCATTGACAGGCCGGACAATTCTGGTTAGATAATAAGCAATACATTCCAGGCGTTAGAGGCCCCGGTTTTCTGAACCCCAACCATGAATCGCCGCCTGTTTATTAACGTATTGCTGATTCTGGGGACCATGGCCCTGTGGGGTCCCACCATACGGGCCTGGGGGGGAGAGGCGGACATGAATCTCAGCGATGCCGACAAAAAGTTATTATTGCAGATAGCCCGCTCCAGCATCGAGGCGCACCTGGCGGATAAGCCGGCGCCGGCCCTGGGAGCCCTCTCCCGGTCGCTGTGCGAGCCCCGGGGGGCCTTCGTCTCGCTGCACCGCCAAGGCCAGCTGCGGGGCTGCATCGGCTTCCTGGAGGCCGTCAAACCGTTGGGCCAGACGGTACGGGAGATGGCCGCGGCCGCGGCCTTTCATGATCCTCGCTTCCGTCCCTTAAGAAAAGATGAATTGGCGGACCTGGAGGTGGAGATCTCCGTCTTGAGCCCGATGCGCCTCATTAATAACCTCGATGAAATCAAAGTGGGCACCCATGGCCTCTACATCGTCCAGGGATCGTGCCGGGGCTTGCTGTTGCCCCAGGTGGCCACGGAATATAAGTGGGACCGGGACATGTTTCTGGCGCAGACCTGCTGCAAGGCCGGCTTGTCTCCCATCTCCTGGAAAGACTCGGATACCAAGATTTATCTGTTCACCGCCGAGGTCTTCGGCGATGACCCGCGAAAGGCTGGATGTGCTCTACCATGACCCCCAAACGAGATAACGAACACCTGCCCGTACCCGTAAAGCCGGGTGGTCCCTCCTCCACCCCGCCGGTTGAGAGCTTGCTGGTCCGTCTGTTGCGCTACCGGTTTTTCCTGGTAGTCCTGGTGATTGTTCTCTTTTTCGTCGCCTTGTCCGCCTGGCAAGCGATGTTCAAGAGCAAGCCGGCCATCGAGGCCCAGGCGCCGCTGGCGAGCCTGACCAAGGAAGAGGGTCCGGCGAAGGGTAAAGAAGCGGAACCTCTCTTAGTCCCGCCGCCAGCCCCGGAAGCCAAGGAACCGGAGGCCGCGCCTCAGCCGGCCCCGGGAGCGCCTCATGCCGCCCCGGCCCCTCTGGCAGCCCCCAGGGAAATGGCCAAGGGCGAGGTCTTCACCCGGGCCCTCATCAAGATCATGGATGACCAGGTCAATGGCACCTGGTTGGGCTGGCGCCCTAACAGCATCCTGTTCGGCAAGCTGGGGCTCACCGACAACGTCAACAATATTCAGCTGGGGGTCCTGGAAGTAGCCCGGCGCACCATCGTGGTGATGAACGAAAATATGACCCGCTTTGCCACCACCGAGGCCTATAATCCCCAGGTTAACGAGGCCATGAACTACTTCATGGTGAGCCCCGACAAGTACTGGTTCCCCTCGGCCTCGGGCAAGTACCGGGAAGCCATGCACGACCTGGAGGTCTATATCGACGGCCTCCACAAGGGCCGCGGCCGCTTCTACACTCGGGTGGATAACCTCATTGCCTTGCTAAGTAACTATAAAGACATCCTCGGCAGCAGCTTCCATAATATCATCAAGGATAACGAAGCTGACGGCAAACCGGTGTCCTGGTATGTGACCGATGATTATTTCTATTTCTCCCGGGGGATCGCCCTGGGGATGGCCGAGATGCTGGAAGCAGTGAGCAAGGAATTCGACCAGGAACTCCAGAAAAAGAACTCCCACAAGCTGTTGGAAGAAGCCATCCACGCCCTGCACCAGGCCGCGCATCTGTCTCCCTGGATGGTGACCAACGGCGACAAGGACGGCTGGATCGCCAATCACCGGGCCAATATGGGCACCTACATCGGTGAGGCCGAGCATCTTATCTCCACCCTGCAGACGATGCTGGCCACCAACTAAATATTCGGGCGGTTCGATAACCTCCCTACACGTGCAGATTTCGAGCCCCTTCCCAGGAGGGGCTTTTTATTTATGGGTACTTCGGCCACGCCGCAATTTCATTGAAAATTTTCCCGCCTTGTTTTAAGGTGGGGACTAACTAAGCGGTCAGGAGGAGCGGCGGATGCGGGTCAGCGAGATTATGAGCCAGGAGATCGTCACCATTTCCCCTGACAAAAGGGTGGGTCAGGCCTTGCAACTGATGCAGAAGCATCAGATTCGCCACCTGCCAGTGTTGGAGGGCGGCCGCATGGTGGGTTGGATCACCTCCCGGGACCTCCGGGAAGTGCTCCTGGCCTCCATGTTGGAGAAGATCACCGTGGCTGACGTCATGATCAAGGCGCCGCTGAGCGTCACGGCGGACACCGGGGTAGAGGAAGCGGCCCGGCTGATCATGGAACACAAGATCGGCGGCATGCCGGTCCTGGAGGGAGAGAAGCTGGTGGGGGTGATCACCATGCTGGACGTGATCAGCGCTTTTCTCACCCTGCTGAGCCTGATTCGCCACAGCTCTCGCCTGGACCTGCTCCTGGAAGATAAGCCCGAGGCCCTGGAGGCGGCCACCAAGATCATCGAAGCAGCCGGCGGCAAAATCCTTAACCTGGCCATGGGGCCCGTCAAGGGTCACCAGCGGGCTTATTACGTGCGCCTGGAGAAAGGCGACCTGGCTTCCATTGTCGAAGCCCTGAAGAAGGAAGGTGTAAAGATCGAGGATGCGATTCCGTAATTTACCGGTAGCACAGGCTTTCCAGCCTGTGCGGGATATACAAACGTAGGGGCGGGTTTAAAACCCGCCCCTACAAACCCTTCTCATACCAAGTTGCAATTATACCATTTGCCAAAAGTTCTTTCCTCTTATTCCCTCTCCCCCCAGCGGGGGGAGAGGGCTAGGGTGAGGGGGATAAGAAAAAACTTTTGAGCCTTTTGCAAAAGTCTCCTTTCCTGTCATTCTGAGGGAGCCGGTAGGCGACCGAAGAATCTCGTCTTTTCAATTTCCAGACCCTTCGCTTCGCTCAGGATGACAGAAAAAGGCAATTTTGCAAGAGCCTCTTTTGGCATCGCCTACAAAGCTAAGGGCGGTCCGAGAACCGTCCCTTCAATACGCCATCATTGCCAACCCTCCCTGGAGATCAGGCTATCCTGGTGGAAGTTGTCGTCATCCATCTTGGGATAATCCAGGGTATAGTGCAGCCCCCGGCTCTCCTTGCGCCTCAGGGCCATGCGGATGATCAGATCGGCGACGTAAGCAATGTTGCGCAGTTCCAGGAGATCGCTGGTGAGAAGAAACTTCCAGTAGTAGGCGTTAATTTCTTTCAGGACCAGCTCGATGCGGGCCTTGGCATGGAGCAGGCGGCTGTCACTGCGGACGATGCCCACGTAGTTCCACATGAAGCGCCGGATTTCATCCCAGCTGTGGGAAACCACCACGCCTTCCTCGCTGTCTACGGCCCCGTAAGTATTCCAGGCCGCCACCGATACCTGCGGTTTGGCGAGCAACCCGGGGAGTTCTTCCCGGGCGACCTGCGCGGCCTGGTGTGAGAAGACCAGGGCCTCGAGCAAGGAGTTGCTGGCCAGGCGGTTGGCCCCGTGCAACCCGGTCATGGAGACTTCCCCCACGGCAAAGAGGTTGGTGATGGTGGTGCGGCCCCAGGCGTCGGTGGCCACGCCGCCGCACATGTAATGGGCCGCGGGCACTACCGGCATCGGCTCTGCGGTAATATCGATGCCGTATTCCAGGCATTGCTGATAGATATTGGGGAAGCGGCTGCGGACAAAATCCGCCGGCTTGTGGCTGATGTCCAGATAGACGAAATCGGCGCCGCTCTTTTTCAACTCCGCGTCAATGGCCCGGGCCACTGTATCGCGAGGGGCCAGGTCCTTCAGAGGGTGATACTTGTCCATGAAGGGCTGCCCGGTCTTCTGGTCCTTGAGGATGGCCCCTTCGCCCCGCAGGGCCTCGGAGATCAGGAAATTTTTGGCCTCGGGATGATACAGGCAGGTGGGGTGGAACTGGACGAACTCCATATTGCCGATCACTGCCCCGGCCCGGTAGGCCATGGCGATGCCGTCGCCGGTGGCGATGTCGGGATTGCTGGTGTAGAGATAGACCTTACCGACCCCGCCCGTGGCCAGCAGGGTGATGCGGGCCAGGAAGGTGTCCACCTGGCCGGTCTCCTTGTTGAGGACGTAAGCCCCCAGGCAGGTGCGCTCCGCCTCGGTCACCACCCGGCCCTGGCGCACCACCCGTTCGAGGGTGATGAGATTGACGCCCATGTGGTTCTCAAACACCCGGATATTGGGATGGGCCAGGACCTTTTCTGACAGGATGCGTTCCACTTCGGCGCCGGTCATGTCCTGGGCATGAATCACCCGGCGGCGGGAGTGGCCGCCTTCCCGGCCCAGATCATAGCCGTTTTCCTTATTGGTGTCGAAATGCGCTCCCAGGTCGATCAATTCCCGCACCCGCTCCGGCCCCTGGCGCACCACCAATTCGACGATATCGGGATGCGACAGGCCCTCGCCCACGGTGAGGGTGTCCTGGATGTGATATTCGAAGCGATCATCCGGTCCCAACACTGCTGCAATGCCGCCCTGGGCCTTGCTGGTGGAGGTTTCCGTCAGCCCCCGCTTGGTGATCAGATTGACCTGGGCGAAATCCGCCACCTTCAGGGCATAGCCGAGTCCCGCCAGCCCTGAACCGATTACCAGTACGTCGGATATTTGCTCCAAAGTTCATTCCTCAATTTTCAGCTTTTTGATGTAGGACAGCCGCCCCCGGCTGTCCCCGGACAGGCGAGGGCGCCTGTCCTACATTTTTGGTATCCGTAAGGTGCGCACCGCGCACCAATTTCGCCCTGGCTCACCCCAATGAATGGTGCGCAGTGCGCCCTCAACATTGGCTTAAGTTTTTTGACAAATAGAGAGAACTGGACCTCACCTTACTCCTCCATTTAGAAGAAAAAAACAAAATAGGCAAAAGGCTGCGGAAATTACAAGAATAATAATAAAAATCTTGTTGGACTTCTTAACCAGACCTTTGAATTTCCTTTCCGATGATGGCCATCTCTTTCTGGGAATGCCCAGATCCTTTAGTGCCTGCTGAGTAAGATCGAAACAAGGCACATCTTGATCATGATGAACCCCGCAAATTCCACAACAACCCGCAGTTGGTTTTGTAGGTGCTTTGGATGGTTTCATGTAATTTTATTGATCTCTAAATATAACTTGGGATCGAGGGCAAGTTGTATGTAGCCGCAGGCTTCCTCTATCGCAGCTAAGGCTCCGGTTACATTTTAAATGCCATCTCTTCCAAGTCCTCAAAGAAGCGGCTCGGGAGCCGCCCCTACAAGACCTTTTCAATTTTCGCAGGAGCCAAAATTTCCAGGTTTTAGCTGAAAGCTGACCGCTGGTCGCTGAAAGCCGGCGGGATGCGCTGCGCTTTCCCGCCTTACGGTTGAAAGCTACAATCCCATCATTTTCGTCAAATTTTTTCCCAAAATCATCTCCTGCCAGTCCTCCGGCAGGTTGGCCTCCTCCATCTCTTTGATGTAGCGGCTGGGGGGCAGCAGGGGATAATCGCTGCCGAACAGCACCTTTTCGGGGCCTACCATGTCCGCTACCACCCGGTAGATCACCGGCCGGTAGATATAAGGCGAGGCGGCAGTATCGTAGTAAACGTTTTTGAGGGTCTCGGGGGCCTCTTTCTTCAGCAGGCCGTAAAACGGCAGCCGCCCGCCCCAATGCGCCAAAATCCAAGTGGTCTCGGGGAAGGCCTTGATGACCTGGTAAACCGCGGCCAGCGGCGTCAGCGACCGGCCGGGATACTCAGAGCCGGCCCGGTCGGTGGCGTGCAGCATCAGCGGCACCTTGTAGTGCTGGCAAAGCTCGGCCACCGGGGCCAGGATGGATTGGATATCCTCGCGGCGATCCCGCATATAGAAGGCCAGTTCCCCGATGCCCCTGGCGCCGGCGGCCAGGCAGCGTTCGATCTCGCGCACGCCGCCGTTTACTGCCGGATGCGCCGCGCAAAACCCGAAGAACTTCTGGGGCCAGCGGCGCTGGGCCTCCAGAATCACTTCATTGTGCCGCCGCCAATGCCGCTCCCGCCGCCAGGGAAACCCCAGGATCACCGAGGCCTCGACGCCTTCTTCCTCCATGGCGGCCAACATTTCCTCCGGCCCCACCATTTTGGACTTGGGAGATTCATACAGCAGCCGTAAAGCGGGCTCGTCGGCAAAAAAATCTTCGCGGCGGTGGATGACTTCATCCGGGAAGATATGGGTATGACTGTCTAAAATTAGCATAATTGCACCAGGTTACTGTGGTTAAGATCAGGTGGAGAATTACATTAAGATTTATCAATGGCAGAAAAAGGAAAGAAATTGACTCTTACTGCGGTCTTCGGGTCTATACCTTTCCACTTTCTATCATCCTTTATTTCATATAAAATTGAGAACATGTCAATACTCCTGAGAGTTCCTGGCCTTTTCCTACTCCTGGGATTTTTGAGCAGCACCTCGGCCTGGGGGGCGGGGCCGTTCCACTACCGCCTGCCCAGCGGCTCCGGATTTGACCCGGACGCGGTGACGGTGGTGGGCGAGCCCCAAACCCACCATATCGTCCGCTATCAGAATTTTTATGAAATCGCCCGAAAGTATGATCTGGGCTTTTGGGAACTGGCTTATTACCACCGCAATCTGGACCATTTCTACCTGCCCTGGGACACCGACATCACCATCCCCACCCAATGGATCATTCCGGAGCGCTCCTCCTACCCCGGCTATCTGATTAACGTCGCCGAACTGCGGGGCTACCGGTTCTTCCCGGAACGGGGCGAAGTGATCACCTATCCCATCGGCATCGGGGTGTTGGATTACAAGACACCCATCGGAAAGCAGTTCCAGGTGCAGAGCAAAGCGGTGGATCCCGGCTGGCGTATCCCTCCCGGTCTCCAGGCCAAATACGGCATGGCCTATATGCCTCCCGGCGAGGACTGTCCCGTGGGCAGCCGCTGGATGGGCCTGTCCCATTATGGCCTCCACGGCACCCACGCCCCCATGGGTGTAGGCCGCCTGGTAAGCCACGGCTGCATCCGCCATTATCCTGAAGACATCGAAAAGCTTTTCGATATCACCCCCATGGGCACCTCGGTTTTGATGATTTATGAGCCTGTGAAAATCGGCTATCTCAACGGGCGCATCTTTGTGGAGGTGCACCAGGATATTTATTCCAAGATCCCGGATATGCTGCAATATGCCATGAAAAAAGTGCAGGAGCGCAATCTGAACAGCCGGATCAACTGGCCCAAATTCCTTAAGGCGGTGGAAGAGCAGAGCGGCGCTCCGGTGGATATCAGCCTGGCCTCGGCCTCAACCGCCTCAATCTCGCGGGAGACTTCGAGACGTTGACTGATCAGCAGAGCGGGCCGAATGATCTGGTCGCCAAGTTGCTCAACATTATGGAAGGGTTGTATCACCTTAACGATCTCGACACCCTGCTGGACCAGGTGCTCCTGCAGGCCCGCCGCCTCACTAATGCCGAAGCCGGCTCCATCTATACCGTCGAAAAGCAGTTGCTGCGCTTCACCTATATCCACAACGACAGCCTTTTCGCCCCGGAGAGCAGCAGCAAATATCTCTTTTCCGGCCATACTCTGCCCATTGACGACCGATCCCTGGCCGGCTACGTGGCCCTCACCGGCAAGCCGCTCATCATCGACGACGCCTATCATCTTCCCCCCGCCCTGCCCTTTACCTTCAACAAATCTTTCGATGAACAGTCGGGCTACCGCACCCAAACCATCATCGGCGTGCCTCTGCGGACCAGCCGGCAGAAGATCGTGGGGGTCTTGCAGCTTATTAACGCGAAGGGAGCAAATGGCGGAGTCATTCCCTTCACCGAACATGATGAGTTGATTTTGAATTATTTTGCGGACAACGCCGGCGCGGCCATCGAACGGGCCTGCCTCACCCGGGAAGTCATCCTGAGGATGATTAAGATGGCGGAACTTCGGGACCCTGAAGAGACCGGGCCTCACGTTAACCGGGTAGGCGCTTATGCCGCCGAGATTTACCACAGGTGGGCCCGCAACCGCGGGGTGCCTCCGGAGGAGATCAGGATCACCAAAGACCTGCTGCGCATCGCGGCGATGCTGCATGACGTCGGCAAAATTGCCATCTCGGACTTGATCCTGAAGAAACCAGCCGGCCTGGACCCTGAAGAGTTCAACGTTATGAAGTTTCACACGATCCTCGGGGCTCGCCTCTTCCAGAACGCCGAATCCGAGCTGGATATCCTGTCCGCCGAGATTGCTCTGAATCACCACGAAAAATGGGACGGCAGCGGCTATCCAGGCCGTATCGCTGATATTTACGACCCGCAGGTCAGCCTGGGCCCGGGAAAACGGGGCGAGGAGATTCCCCTGGCGGCCCGCGTCGTCTCCCTGGCTGATGTTTACGACGCCCTGGGTTCCAAGCGTAGTTACAAGGAGCCGATGCCGGAAAAGCGGATTCTGACGATTATCGGGGAGGAGTCCGGCAGGCAATTCGACCCGGAGGTCGTCCAGGCCTTCCTGGAGGTTCACGACACCATTGTGGCCATCAAGGAAAAGTACCAGGAGGACCCGAATTACTGCTCCTCGGCGCCGCGGGTAACTGCCTGAGCGTTTCCTAAACCTTTTTTTTCACTCTGCGGAGTTCGGAAGGGGCGGCTCGCGAGCTGCCCCTGCAAGGCTTTAATGGACGCGGATATACTCCTTCATCATGCCCTGATCCTCACCCTGGAGCCTGGGGCTGCCCCCATCGCCTGCGGTTACGTGGCGGTAAAGGGTCGCCGGATTATCGCCGTGGGGGCCATGGCTGCCGTCGAAAATCTCCCTCCGGCCCAACAATCGCTGGACCTCAGTGGTTACCTGGTGCTCCCCGGCCTGGTGAACACCCACTGCCACGCCCCCATGGTCTGGTTCCGGGGCCTGGCCGACGACCTGCCGCTTTCCACCTGGCTCACGGATTTCATCTTTCCCGCCGAAGCCGCCTGGCTCGACCCGGACAAGGCCTATTGGGGGACGTTGGCCGCGGCGGCTGAGATGATCCGGGGGGGCATTACCACCGTGGCCGACGGTTATTTTTTTGAGACCGAGGTGCGCCGGGCCCTGGCCGCGGCGGGTCTCAGGGCTGTGGCAGCCCAGGGAGTGGTGGATTTCCCGGCCCCCGGCGTACCCGATCCCCGGGACAATCTCAAGGTGGCCGCTGATTTTCTCGCCGGCGGGACGGATTTCGTCGAGCAGGGCATCACCTCGGCTGTCTTCTGCCATTCCCCGTACACCTGCGGGGCCGATACCCTGATGCAAGCCAAGGACCTGACTCGCTCCCGAGGAGTTCCCTGGTTCATCCACCTGGCCGAAACATCGGGAGAAGTGGAAGACAGCCGGCAGAAAACCGGTTTCACTCCCGTAGCCTATCTGGACCGGCTGGGAGTCTTGGATAAGTTGACCGTGGCGGTCCATGGCGTCTGGCTGGAACCTGAGGATCAAGAAATCCTGGCCCGCCGTGGGGTTGCGGTGAGCCACTGCCCGGAATCCAACCTGAAGCTGGCCTCCGGAGTGGCCCCCATTCCGGAGCTGCTCAAGCGGGGGGTCCCCGTGGGCCTGGGCAGCGATGGGGCCGCTTCCAACAACAACCTCGACCTGTGGGGTGAAATAAGCCTGACGGCCCGCCTCCACAAGGTCTGGAGCCTTGACCCGACGCTTATGCCCGCGGCCGCGGTCGTGGCCCTGGCCACCCGGGGAGGGGCCCAGGTCCTGGGCCTTGGTGGCCATATCGGCACCCTGACTCCAGGCAAAGAGGCCGACCTCATCGTGCTGGACCTTAACCTCCCCCATCTGATGCCGCTTTATGACCCTTTCTCGCACCTGGCCTATGCCGCCCGGGCCGCGGATGTGCGCCATGTCATGGCCCAGGGGCGCTGGCTCCTGTTCGACCGGCAACTCCAAACTCTCGACTGGCCCGAAATCGCCGCCCGCCTCCGCCAGTCCTGTCCGGATTTGGCGGCTTTCTGTCAAAATTCTCGCCGCCCTTGACCAAAAGGGCATTCATGGCGAAAATATAAGTATAAACGATGGTTGCCTTTTTACGTCGTGGCGGGCTTCCAAGCCTGTGCCGGAAAGCCGCCGAGGCGGTGTTATATTTATATATTCAGTTCAACCTTGCGGATAAAGGTTAATTAATGCCAGAGCCTCTCTCCAGATCGTCGCTTTCTTTTGCCGAACAATTAAAGTCCCTGGTAACCACCCCGGAAGTCTTGCGGCTGATCTTCGACGTCACGGCCTGTAACGTGGACTGGGACGGCGAACCAAGCAGCATTGTGCCCCCCCAAGCCCGGGGGCTGGAACTATTCCCCTGTTTTGCCATGTACTTCCAGCGCAACTTAGTTGAAGTTAAGGGGGTCATCTATCCCAACCTGGCGGCCCGGGAATGGGAAGGGCTATCTCATGTAATCCGTTTGGAACTGCCGGGGCTGACCCTGGACCTGCGCCTGCACACTTTGCAAACCACTTTTCTGCTATCGCCTTTCCACATTCGCTTTCTCAGCATTCTTTTCGGGCGCCTGGTGCTGCATCAGTTATCTCTGACACCGGAAGGCCGGGGCAGCCTGTCGCTTTTTACCCCGTACTCCCTGGAGGAACAGGTGGTGGCCGGCTACCTGCAAAGCCTGGAATGGGCTCCCTGCGCCACCATCAAACTGGATGCCCAGGATAACCCCTACATCGGCTCCATGCTCCACAGCGGCGCGGATTTGCGGCGCTGCGAAATGCCCGGCGGGGTCCGGGAAGAGGCCATCATTCGGGCCTGGCGCCTTTTCAAGCGTCTGCTCTATTATTCCGTGGAAGGAGCGCGACTCTTTACGGGCTTCGCCTTTCTCTCCGCTGACCAGCCCCTGGAATCCTTCCGGAAACGCTGGCGGTCCCTCTTGTGGTTCCGGGAAGAAAATTTCACCCCCCTGGACCTGGGAGTCCAGGCCCTGCGGCAGTTCCTGCTCAACGCCGACGGCCGCTCCACATTTCTGGCGGTACACCGCGGCAAGATCGTCGGCCTCCTGGAGATCAACCGGGGAACACATCGCCAACTCGCCACCTCCGGCGCCTGGCGGTCGGTGCTGCCCCTGGCTACCATCTCTCACCGGGGCTGGGTCAGCTTCTGGGTGGCCTTGCAGGGCCGCAAAAACCGCCGCATTCCCCTGTCGGTCCTGGAATACCGCCATGGCCACCTCCATATTCCCCTGTTCCAGGACGCCTTCTGGCAGGAGCTGGAACGCCAGTTAAAGGAAGTCTGCCCCGGCATCCACGCCTCCACCGCTGCCGGCCACCTGAAAAGACTTCTGGAGATGCTGCGCCGTAGCGGCCATGGGGCCATCCTGCTCATCGGCCTGACCCGGGAGCAACTGGCCGACCCCCAGACCCCCATAGAAAGGCAGATGCACCTGGCGGCACCGGTCCCCATGCATGATCGCTGGCTGCACCACCTCCTGGGCCTGTCCAAATCCGACGGCGCGGTCATTTTCAACGACCGCTTGGAGGCCTGCCAGTTCCGGGCCCGCCTCACCCCCACCGCGGTGGGCCTGCCGCCGGACCAGGATGATCTGGGCAGCGGCATGCGCCACCAGGTGACGCGGGAATTCTCGGCCTATGCTCCACATGTACTTGGCATTTGCGTCTCTCAGGACGCCCATATCTCCCTCTACCGCCAGGGCAAGCTGGTGAGCCGGCTGTATTGAGAGTTTCGAGTTCATACAACCGTTCATTTTTCTTAAGGGCGATCCGCTGGGTCGCCCTTTTAGGTAAGCCAAGAAAATTATATGAAATCCAGTCTCATAAAGCTGATAATTGTGGGTCTCCTGACGGCCGCGTTGGTTGCCGTCTGGCCCCAGGCGATGCCTCTCGTCAAGCAGGCAATCTCCCCGCCGGTGTCCTACCAGACCAAGCCGGTTTTGCCGCCGCCGGGGATTAAGTATCTGGAAAAGGTGGAAGACCTGGTCTTTGAAATGACCAACCAAGCCAGACTGGCAAAGGGCCTGACGCCCTTAATCAAAGACACTGAATTGCGGCAGGTGGCCCGAAACTTCAGCAATGATATGCTGGTGCGCCGGTTTTTTGACCATACGACGCCCGATGGGGTGGAATTCGATGACCGGATAACGGAGCAGTATCATCACCGAGTATTTATGATGGGGGAAAATATTTGGTTCTCTTACGGCTATCATTACCCCAACCTTAAGAGGCTGGCGCAGGAAATCGTGGACGACTGGCTGGACAGCCCCGGCCACCGGGCGAACCTGCTGGACCTCGAGTTTACCCATATTGGGGTGGGAGTCTCCGCACGTCACCACACCATTAAGGTTACCCAGGAATTTGTGGGGAAATCCAGGGCCTTTAGCTGGGGAGGATTCTTTAACCTCCAGGGCCCTTAAATGTTACCCCCTCCCAGTCAGAGTTTATATGGCTGGCTGTGCCCGCCGATATTTTGGCGGCCACAGGCCGCCCTGATATCCCTTTTTCCCTTATCCAACTCGCCAGTTCTTGAAGAGCCCGCTCCGCATAGGCCGTGCCTCTGAGCTTCTTGGGGATGCGCCCTTCAAGCGCCGGGAACAGTCCGAAATTGACGTTCATCGGCTGGAAATCCTTGGTCTCGGTGTTGGTCAGATGATGGACCAGGGCCCCCAGGGCCGTGGCCCGCGGCGGGGTAACCAGGTCCTGCCCTCGGGCCAGACGGGCGGCGTTAATCCCCGCCAGCAGGCCCATGGCCGCGGACTCCACGTAGCCCTCCACCCCGGAGATCTGCCCCGCCAGAAAGAGTCGGGGATGCTGCAGGAAATTCAGATAAGGGCTCAGCAGGCCGGGTGAATGGATGAAGGTGTTGCGGTGGATGGAGCCCAGGCGTACGAATTCGGCCTGCGAAAGTCCCGGGATCAGCCGGAAGACCCGTTCCTGCTCCGGATATTTGAGCTTGGTCTGAAACCCCACCAGGTTATAGAGAGTCCCCTCGCGGTTTTCAGCCCGTAGTTGCACAACCGCAAAGGGTTGCCGCCCGGTCCGGGGGTCCGTCAGCCCCACCGGCTTCAAGGGGCCAAAAACCAGGGTGCGATAGCCGCGGGCCGCCATGACCTCGATGGGCAGGCAGCCTTCGAAATAGCGGGGTTCTTCAAAAGACCTCAGCGGCGCCTGCTCCGCCGCCAACAGGGCTTGATAAAAGGCGGCGTACTCTTCTTCACTGAAGGGGCAGTTGAGGTAGTCATCCCCGGCCCCGTAGCGCGAGGCCCGGAAAATCTTGGTCATATCCAGGGGGGCCGCCGCCACGATGGGAGCGATGGCGTCATAAAAATGGAGATGCTCCTGACCGGTGAGCTGTCCCAAGGTTGCCGCCAGGGGATCGGCAGTGAGGGGACCGGTGGCCACCACCGTGATCTCGGCAATATCCAGTTCGGAGACTTCCTCGCGGACGATCGAAACCAGCGGTTCCTGCTCCAGGGCCTGCGAGAGGTGCGCGGCGAAGGCCCCGCGGTCCACCGCCAGGGCCTTGCCAGCCGGCACCCGGGTGGCGGCAGCCGCCGCCATGATCAAGGAATTAAGCCGGCGCATCTCCTCTTTGAGCAGACCCACGGCGCTGTCTTGGGAGTGGGAGCGCAGCGAATTGCTGCACACCAATTCTCCCAGCAGAGGCGAGCTGTGCGCTGGGGAGAATTTCCGGGGCTTCATTTCATAAAGACGCACCGCCACGCCCCGCCGGGCCGCCTGCCAGGCGGCTTCCGCCCCCGCCAGGCCCCCGCCGATGATGGAAATGCGGTTCGCCGTTTGCCGTTTTCCGTTTACCGTGGTCATTTTTTAACTCGGAGATTCGACAGAATAAGTATCTTGGTGGTTTTGATACGTTAATTCCGGTGGGGGTTTAATTGTTTTTACGGAAAACGGAAAACTGGAAACGGAAAACGATCTTCATCCTGTGGCCTCAACCACCGCCGCTGCCTGATAATCGCACTCGTCTCTTGGGCAGAGGATCTTTTTGCCCTTTTTCATCAGCCAGGGGAAGGCGCATTGGGGGCAGGGCTCCTCAATGGGGGCCTGGTTCAGGGTAAAATCACACTTGGGGTAGTTGCTGCAGCCGTAAAAGATGCCCCGGCGGGAACGGCGTTTCAGCAGGCCGCCGCCGCAGCCCTCCCGGGGGCAGGGGAAAGCCGCGGTTTCGGCCTCCCTATCCAGAAGCACGGCGTTGCCCTGGGCGTCACGGGTAAAATTCGAGGTGAACTTGCACCTGGGGTAACCGGAGCAGCCCAGGAATTCACCCATCCGGCCGCGGCGAACGATCAGTTCTTTTTGGCACTTGGGACACTTTAGGCCGGTGATCGTGCTCTTGGGTCGGACCGGTGCCTCGCCTTCCCCGGCCGGACTGGCGCCCATTGCGCCCCCCTCCATCTGGAGCACGATGCGTCCTTTGGCGTCCCGGGTAAAATCCCCGGTAAAGGGGCACTTGGGATAGGCGGAGCATCCCAAAAATTCACCGTTTTTCCCCCAACGCACCACCAGCTCACTGCCGCAATCGGGACACCTGATCCCGCTGGGCACGCTTTTCACCTTGCGCATCCCGCCCTTGGCCGCCTCCAGGTCCCGGGCGAAAGGCCCGTAAAAGTTGCGCATGAGCTCCAGCCAGGAGACCCGGCCTTCGGCTACCCGGTCGAGATCCGTTTCCATGGAAGCGGTGAATTTCAAGTCCAGGATGTCCGGGAAGTTTTCCACCAGCAAATCGCTCACCACCAGGCCCATCTCCGTGGGCCGGAGCGCGGCCTTTTCCTTAAGCACGTAAAGGCGATCCTGAAGGTTGCTGAGAATGGTGGCGTAGGTGCTGGGCCGCCCGATCCCCTGGACCTCCAGTTCCTTGATGAGAGACGCCTCGGTAAAGCGGGCCGGAGGCTTGGTGAAGTGCTGCTGGGGATCAAAATCCCGCAATTCCAGGACCTCGCCCTCCTTTAAAGGCGGCAGTTTGGCTGCGGTCTCTTCCTCTTCGGCCTCCCTGGACTCCTGGTAGACCGCGGTGAAGCCTGGGAACTGCAGCGCCGAGGCCGTGGCCCGGAATAGATAGCCCGCCGCCTCGATATCCACAGTGGTCAGCTGATAGACGGCCGGGGCCATTTGCGAGGCCACGAAACGGCGCCAGATGAGGTCATACAGGGCCAGTTCATCCCGGCCCAAAAACGGCTTCATGTCCTGGGGCCGGCGGCTGACGCCGGTGGGCCGGATGGCCTCGTGGGCTTCCTGCGCCCCTTTGGGACTCTTGTACTTATTGGGCGTTTTGGGTAAATAGTCAGCCCCGTAAGTGTCTCCAATGAATTGGCGCAGCGCTTCCAGGGCCTCACCGGAGATCCGGGTGGAGTCGGTTCTCATATAAGTAATGAGACCCACCGGCCCCTCGTCCCCCAGCTCAATGCCTTCATAGAGTTTTTGGGCCAGGGACATGGTTTTCTTGGGGGTAAACCGGAGCTTGCGGTTGGCCTCCATCTGCAGGCTGCTGGTGATGAAAGGCGGCGAGGGATTCCGCCGCTGCGGCTTCTTGTCAATCTTGGCCACCCGGAATTCTGCGGCTTCCAGGTCGTCCAGGATCTTCTCCACCTGTCCGGCGCTGCCGGGCTTGATGGCCTTGGCGCCATGCTTCAGCAAATGGGCCAGGAACCGCGGCGGTTTTTTGCCTGCCAGGCAGGCGTCCAGGGACCAGTACTCATCCGGCACAAAGGCCTGGATAGCCCGCTCCCGGTCGCACACCAGCCGCAAGGCCACGGATTGCACCCGGCCGGCGCTGAGCCCCATCTTAACCTTTTGCCAGAGCAGGGGGCTGATCTGATAACCCACCAGCCGGTCCAGGACGCGCCGGGCCTGTTGGGACTCGAACCGGGATTTGTCCAGGGCTACGGGGTGGGCCAGGGCCTCCTTGATGGCCTTCTGAGTCAACTCCAGAAACAGAACCCGGTGAAACTTATGGTTCTTCTCCCCCAGGGCCTCGGCGATGTGCCAGGCGATGGCCTCCCCTTCGCGATCCGGGTCGGGGCCTAGATAGATCTCGGGAATATCAGCCGCGACTTTTTTTAGCTCCTGGATGACTTTCGCCTTTCCCAAAATGGTGACATATTTGGGCTGAAAGTCGCGCTCGAGGTCGACTCCCAGTTCATGCGGCGGCAGGTCCTTAACGTGGCCTTTGCTGGAGAGGACCACATAGTCGCTCCCCAGATATTTCTGCAAGGTTTTGGCCTTGGTGGGCGATTCGACAATTAGTAAAGATTTGGGCATATCGATAAATTATAACCGAATTTTGGATTTATCAGCAATGACGCGATTTATTCCGGCAGGGATAAAGGGTCGCTCAAATTTGTAGGTCTGTCAAGAGGCGTTGTCAATAAAACCTTGGGAAAAAGCTGGCCGCTGAATACCGACGGCGCCTCTATTGGGCAATTTTACCCTGATATTGCCGGGGGTTGTGGGTCAGGATTTCGGCCAGCCGCCGGGCAGCTTTCTCCGGAGGAATGACTACTCCCTCTTTCTTATAATCCTCGAAATGCCGCTGCACGATCTCAGCGGCCCCGCCACGGGCGCGGCGGGCCTGGCGCTGCATGCGGGTCTCCACTATTCCAGGCCGGAAGACGAAGCTGGTGATCTGGGGGGCCTCCTCGGACAAAAGCCGGGCCAGGTGTTCCTCAGCGGCCTTGGCCACCGAATAGGCGCCGATCCCGGGCAGAGTGGAGACCGCGGCTCCGGAACCGAAGAAGACCGCCAAGCCTTCGCCTGTCTTTAATAACTCCGGCACTGCCTGGCGGATCAATTGATGCGCGGCGGTGAGGTGTGAATCCAGCACTTCCTTGAAGTGCGCCGCGGATAGCTCCCAGAGGAGCGGCCCGGGGCGCAGCACTCCGGCGGCATGGATGAAGCCGTAGAAATTGCCCAACTCCATGGCCTCAGCCACCAGTTGTGACGCCACCGGCTCCCGGGCGGCATTGCCGGCCACGGCGCGAGCCCGGACCCCCGCCTGGCGGTAGGCTGCGGCCACTTCTTCCAGAGGCTTCACATGTCGGGCGTTCAATATCAGGTTCACTCCCTGCTCCCGAGCCAAAAGCCGGGCCAAGGCCTTTCCCATGCCCATCGAGGCTCCGGTGAGGATCAAGGTTTTGCCGGTGAAATCAGCCATGGAAAAAAATAAGGTCAGCCGTCCCAAAGTCAAATTACCGTTTTATTCGATGACCCGTAAAACCGGTTTCAGCTCGGTCTAAAGCCTCTCGGCCAGCATTTGCGCCGCCCTGAGCAGGAAGGCATCGTTGCCGTGGGCCGCCAGCAGGGAGAGGCCAATGGGCACGCCGCCCACCTCCGCCAGGGGCAGGGTCACCTGGGGCAGCCTTCCCAGGCCGGCGATGGCCGTGAGGGACAGGGTGCGGGGATAGTAACCGCCCTGGGTGCGGTTTTCACCCAGGGTCAGCTTAAGGGGAGCCAGAGCCGGGGTGGTGGGCAGGCACAGCAGCCCTTCGGGGGCCAGGAAATGCTGCAGACGCCGGCAATACTCCTCCCGTTGCCGAATGGCCGAGGGCACTTTGCTCCGGTCCAGGGTCCGGGTCAGTTCAAAGTTCACCTTGGTCCGGGGTCCGAACTCAGGCTTAACAGCCTGGATCCAGCCGCCCAGCGAACTCCAGATCTCGGCCCACTGGATGGTGCAGTAGGTATCAAACCAGTTCTGCAAACCGTTCTCCGGCGCGGCTTCATC
Organism: Deltaproteobacteria bacterium; assembly: GCA_023381945.1. Next base: position 17,020 of record JAMCQY010000012.1, on the reverse strand, counting down.
GATGGGCCGGATTGAGGCCTCCTTGACCTTCAGCCCCCACAGGCTGCGCAGCCGTTCCAGGGATGGAGCCAGGGCCTCTCGGACCTCACGGTCGGCAGTTTCCCAGGCCTCCTGCACCAGGTAGACCGCGGTGGGCTCCACCCGGACCGGGACCTGGCACGAGAACAACACCGCGGCGGCCCGGACCAGAATCTCGGCGGAGGCCGCCAGTAGGCCCACGGTGTCAAAGGTGGGAGCAAAAGGCATGACCCCGGCCACGGAGATGCGGCCGTGGGAGGGGCGTATCCCGAAGAGGCCGCAATTGCTGGCTGGGACCCGCACCGAACCACCGGTATCGGTGCCCAGGGCGAAATCCGCCAGGCCGCAGGCCACCGCCGCGGCCGAGCCGCTGGAAGAACCGCCTGGAACCCGCTCCGGCGCCCTGGGATTCAAAGGGGTGCCGAAGAACACATTCTCGCCGTCCAGGCTGAAGGCCAATTCATCGCAGACTGCCTTGCCGACACAGCGCGCCCCGGCCAGGAGCAACTGGTCCACGCATACCGCGTTGACCGCGGCTACCGAATGGGTCCTGGCCCAGTCGGGGTTGCCGCAGCCGGTCTTATACCCGCCGACATCGATCAAGTCCTTGACCGCAAACCGCAAGCCATCCAGGGGACCGGAGGCGTACGGCTCGATCTCCATGACTTCCACAAAGGCGCGGGATTCAGCGATGGTATAGGTCTTGCGTGCAGTGGACATCGGAAATACCATCAATTGGTAGCACAGACTTCTCGCCTGTGAATTTTTCCGGCGGCCACTGGCCGCCTTATGGCGGGCACGGAGGCCCGCCCCACCAATTTATCAATTCTCCAACACATACCTTTTCCCCGGCAGTTCCCGGATGAGGCCCTCCAGTTCCAGGATGGTGAGGCGGCTCAGGACTTCGGAGGTGGCGAGGCGGGTGGTCCGGACGATTTCTTCCAGGGGCAGGGGGTCCGAGCCCAGCAGGGCCAGGAGGGGGTCTTCCGGGGTGGGGCTGAATGGAGGAGCGGCTGGGGGGATGGTGGCCGGTGTAGGGCCGCCGCCCCCGGCGGCCGGCGTTTCCTTAACCCGGCCGGGAGCGCCAAACAGGGGGCGCTGGCCCTTGCCTTTGGCCAGGCCAGGAAGTTCCGAAAAGATATCTTCAGGGTCCTGCACCAGCTTGGCGCCGTCCTGGATGAGGCGGTGCGGCCCCAGGCTGGTGGGCGAATCTATCGGCCCCGGCACCGCGAAGACCTCCCGGCCCTGGTCCAAGGCGTAGCGCACCGTGATGCCGGTGCCGCTCTTGAGCCCCGCCTCCACTACCACCACCCCGAGAGACAGGCCGCTGATGATGCGGTTGCGGATGGGGAAATTCTTGGCCTCCGGCGGCGTGCCCAGGGGAAATTCGCTGATCAGGGCGCCCTGCGCCGGGATTTGCACGTAGAGCTTCTGGTTCTCCGGGGGATAGACCACGTCCAGTCCGCAGCCCAGGACCGCCAGGGTGCGGCCGCTGTTCTCCATGGCCCCCTGGTGGGCCGCGGTGTCGATGCCCCGGGCCAGGCCGCTCACCACCGTCACCCCCCGCACCGCCAGGGCCCCCGCCAGGCGGCGGCAGGTCTTCAGGCCATAGTAAGACGCGGCCCTGGTGCCAACTACTGCCAGGGCCAAGTCGTCTTGGGGCAGGAGAGTTCCCTTGAGGAAGAGCAGGGGGGGTGCATAAGGGATTTGTTTCAGGCGGGCGGGGAAGCGGGGATCGGTCTGCAGGAGAACTTCAACCCCCTCCTTGGCCATTTTGGCGAGCTCCGCCTCCACCCGGTCCCAGGCCCGAAAACCCAGGATATCCCGGGCCAGGTCCCGGTTAACCCCTTTAATGCCGAGCACATCCTCGCAGCGGGCCTGAAAGACTGCGGCCGGAGTTCCGAACCTGGCAAGCAGGCGCTGAAACAGCACCGGCCCCACGCCGGGGATGCATTTCAGGGCCAGCCAGGGGAGCTTGTCGGTCATGGGATGATGATCTCACGCAAAGACGCCAAGGCGCAAAGATAAGACGCAAGAGAAAATGGAGAACAGCCGCCCCCGGCTGTTCTCTGTAAAGGGGCGACCCAGCGGGTCGCCCCTACGGCCTTCAGGCCACAGGCCCGGCCAGCCGCCCCTCGATGGCCTGGACCGCGGGAATCATCTGCTCCAGGCGCTGTTCCCGGGCCTGGCGCTCGGTCTCCTCCAGGTGCACGGTGGCGGTGAGGCCTGATAAGCTGCCCAGGAGCGACCCGAGGGTGTCTTCCAGGCAGGCCTCCTGCTGCTTGAGCCACTGATCCACCAGGGGGAAGAAGTACTGAAACTTCAGGCGCTCCCGGTAATCCAAAAGCTGCACCTGGACCTCTTCATGGAGCCAATCCTTCAGGGAGATCAGCGCCCGCTCCAGGTCCCGCTGGAGTTGGCTCCGGGGCTCCAACTCCTTGCCCAGGCCCAGGCGTTTTTTGACGCTTTCCCAGGCCCGGCCCAGGAACCCCAGGCCGGAGCGCAGCCAGACCTCCCGGGCAAAACGCCAGCCGGGCGCCGGCGAAAGCGTTAACAAAGGCATTTCCAAACCTTGGGGCCGGTTGATGGACGCAACCTCCAGGGTGGGCGGCGTAGCGGGCAGGCCCAGTTCTTCAATTTCGTGATAATAAAGGGTCAGGGCCTCCTGCAAGGCCAAAAAGAGCGGCGTCCACAGGTGTCCCAGTTCCTGGCGCAGCCATTCTTCCTGGTCCCGGATGAATTCCACCAGGGTGATGTTGACCTCCGAGGTGACGAACTGGGCCAGGGCCTTGGCGAATTCCTGGAAAAGCTGGTAGAGGGCGGGCCTAAAGGATGCGGGAGTGCCGGCGGCCGTGAGTTCGTCCCAGTTGGGCTCGAATTTGCGGATAAAGTCCCGCAAGACGCCGCCTATGGGGCCGCCGTGCCAATCCAGTTGGTGATCCACCCGGCGGCGGATCTCCTTTTTCAAGCGGCTGCCGGCGCCTTCCAGGGTCTGGCTCAGGCTGGCCATGGTGCCTTTCAAGGGCTGGCGGCGGGCCTCAAGGCGGGCCTCCATCTCCTTGATGGCCCCCATACCCTTCTGCAAGAGGTCCCGGGCCAGCCCCAACTGCTCCCGCAGCCCTCGAGCCACCATCTTCACCTGGGAGAGCGCCCCCCCGGCCAGGCGACGATGGCGCAATTCTTGGAGGAGCGCCTGCAGGTCGTTTTCGAAGCGGGCGGCTTCCTGGTCCGAAAAGGTGGCAGAGGCGGGGTCCAGGCCCCAGACTTGCAGAACCGCGGCCTCCCGGGGGTCCAGGGTCTTGCCTCGGGTCTGTTTACGGTCCAGCAGCAACTTGAGGGCGGAGAAGGCATAAAGCCGCACCTGAGGCTGCCAGGGCCCGAGCTCCTGCGCCACCTGATCCCTAATGCGGCCCAGTTCATCAAACGAGGTATGCTCGCCCAGGTCCAGGTTCAGCAGTGACAGGATATGTGGAGCCAGCCCCATGCGCTGCAGTTCGCTGAGGAACTGAAAATCGGCCTGCCGCAGCCCCACCCGGGAGCTGATAACGTAAAGCACCAAATCGCTCTTTACCAGGTAGGCCAGCACCTGGGCCAGATGTTGCGGGGTGGGCGAGTCGCTCCCCTGGCAGTCCCCCAACTCCACTCCCTGGGCCGGCCAGGGGAAGGGGATGGTAAGGAGCACGTCCTTGAGATAGACCGCAGTGGCCTCCCTGGTCACCAACTCGCGGTGCCGGGCCAGTTCCGGACCTGAGAGTTTCAGGACCCCGGTCCCGGGCAGGAGGTCCTGGAGGAGGCCGTAACCTTCCAGGTAGGACTGAAGCAGGAGATAATTCTGATCCAGGCTGCCGTTGCGCCACAGGTCAAGGCCCCGGGCCTCGGCCAGCACCTGTTTTAACAGCACCCGGTCTTCGGCCTGCTGCAAATCCAGGAGCGCCGCCCGCTCCGCCAGGCGGGGGTTGGGGAGCATTCCTACGGCCCGCTGGATCTCACCATTGATCTCGCTCCAGTCCTTGAATTGCAGGACCGCTTGCGGCTCGGGTCCAGGCTGCACCCGGGTGATCATGGCGGTGAGGATGCCGGCGCCCCGGCGCAGCAGGTCCTGGCCGATCAGGGCGTTGATCATGGTGCTTTTACCGGATTTGACCGCGCCCACCACCGCCAGGCGGCAGGTGTCCTCGCTCACGTGGGCCTGCACCTGCCCCAGGACCTTGAGCCAATGCTCCCCCTGGGAGGCCGCCTGGGGAAACAAGGCGGTCCACTCCCGGGCCAACTCCTGGAGTTTGCCGATCTCCCGGATCAGTTCCTGGGGCGCTCCGGTTTCTGGCACCTTTAGGTATCCTAAATAGAGTTTAGAGGGTGGTTCGAGAACCGCCCCTGCGGGACTGATTACTCGACCTTGGCGCCCTTCTTGGGAGCAAAGCCGGCGATGTAGGGACGGGCCATTTTGATGCGGACCCTGTCGGCCACTTCCAGGTTGACGATCTGATCATCGATATTGACGATTTTTCCAATGATGCCGCCGCTGGTGATGACTACGTCGTCAACTTTCAGATTGTCCAGCAGGGCCTTATGTTCTTTGGCCTTTTTCTGTTGCGGCCGGATCAGCAGAAAATAGAAGATCACCACCATGAAGACCATGGGCAGCACAAAGCTGGTCAAGGACCCGGCGCCTTCGGTTCCTCCCGGGGCTGCCTGGGCCCAAGCAGTTGCCACATTAAACACTTGAGTTTCCTCCGTTAAGACGATTTTGGTGAAATTCCCGGCAAAAAGCGGCGAAGCGGTCCTCTAGAATCGCCTGCCGCATTTTACTCATTAAATTTAAATAGTAATACAAATTATGAAAGGTTAAAAGGCGAAAGGCCAGAATTTCGCGGGAAATATAGAGATGCCGCAGATAGGCCCGGGAATAATTCCGGCAGGTGTAGCAGCCGCAGGCCTCATCCAGGGGCGCCGGGTCCAGGGCGTAGGCGGCGTTCTTGATCAGCACCCGGCCGGTGCCGGTGAAGGCCATGCCGTTTCTGGCATTGCGGGTGGGCAGGACGCAGTCGAACATGTCCACCCCCCGGCTCACTCCTGCCACCAGGTCCTCCGGCGTGCCCACGCCCATGAGATACCGGGGTTTGTCTGCGGGCAACTCCGGGGTGGTTGCGGCCACCATCTCCCAGGTGAGTTCCTTTTCCTCCCCGACACTCAGCCCCCCCAGGGCATAGCCGTCAAAATCGAGCTGCCGCATGGCCTGGGCCTGCTCCCGTCGCAATTCCGGCAACATGCCGCCCTGGACCACGGGAAACAGGGCGGCCTCCGAACTTGTCCGTGCCGCTTTGGAACGCTCCGCCCAAGCCAGGGTGCGGGCCGCAGCGCAGCGCACCTCCACCTCCGGGGCGGGGTAGCCGGGACACTCATCCAGGCAGATCATGATGTCCGCCCCCAGAGCCTCCTGCAAGGCTACGACCTTTTCCGGGTCCAGGAAATGGCTGGAGCCGTCGAGATGCGAGCGGAAAGTCACCCCTTCGTCATCAACCTTACGGAAAGAGGCCAGGCTGAAGATCTGAAAGCCGCCGGAGTCGGTGAGGATGGGCCGGTCCCAGTGCATAAAGCGGTGCAGGCCGCCCAATTGGGAGATGGTCTCCACGCCGGGCCTGAGGTAGAGGTGATACATGTTGCTCAGGATGATCCCGGCTTCCATGCTTTGGAGCTCTTCCGGCGTCAGGGTCTTCACCGTGCCATAGGTGCCCACCGGCATGAAGACGGGGGTCTGGATCACGCCGCGGGCAGTGGTGATTTCTCCCAATCGGGGTGCGGCGGGTCCGGTGGATTTTTTTAAAGTAAATCCAAACATAAGAACAAGCCAAAAATCAAATCCCCCTAAATCCCCCTTTTTCAAAGGGGGACTTTTTAGCCCCCCTTTCTAAAAGCGGCAGGTGGATTTATTCATAGTACCGCTGCCCTCGGCGGTCCCTTTGGTGGGGCAGGCCTCCGCGCCTGCCTTCAGAAGGCGGCCAGGAACATACTCTCTACCAGTTCTTTTCTTACAAAATCAACATACAATCCCCATAACTAAAAAACCGGTATTTCTCTTTGACCGCTTCCTCATAAGCCCGCAGGATCAAATCCCGGCCGGCGAAGGCGCTCACCAGCAAGAGCAGGGTGGATTTGGGCAGGTGAAAGTTGGTGAGCAGCCGGTCCACCGCTTGGAATTGATAGCCGGGATAAATAAAAAGGCCGCACCAGCCCTGTTGGGCCGCGAAGCCGTCAGGCTTGGCGCAGTGCTCCAGGACCCGGGTGCTGGTGCTGCCCACCGCCACGATTTTCTGCCCCTGACGCTTAGCCTCATTGAGCCGGGCCGCGGCGGCCTCTGATAGTTCAAAATATTCCGGCAACATCTGATGCCGGGTATAGTCGGCATGGCGCACCGGCAGGAAGGTCCCCGGCCCCACGTGCAAGGTGATGGAGACCGTCTTGATGCCCTTTCCGGCCAGTTCCTGAAGCACCTCGGGGGTGAAATGCAAACCCGCGGTGGGACAGGCCACCGCCCCGGTCTGCCTGGCGAACATGGTTTGGTAATTAGCTCGATCGGGCTCGGCCGCGGCGCGCTGAATATACGGCGGCAGCGGCACTTCCCCATGCTCCAGCACCTTTGGCAAGACCTCTTCCGCCGCCCAAAAGCGCACCTCTGCTACTCCGGGTTCGGGTAGGGAGATAATTTCCGCCTGCAAATCGGCGCCGAAATGGAGCCTCAAACCGGGCCGCAGCCGTCCCCGGTGGGTGGCGCGGGCCTCCAGACCGCCGGCGCCGTTCTCCCCTGGCTGCGGCAGGTGATGCAGAAGCAGCTCCACCCGGCCGCCGCTTGCTTTGAACCCGTGCAAACGGGCCGGAAAGACCCGGGTGTTGTTAACTACCAGCAAATCATCCGGGTCTAACCAGTTAGCCAGGTCCCGGAAATGGGCGTGGACTACCTCTCCGGTTTGCCGTTGCAGCACCAACAGACGCGAGGCATCGCGCCGCGTGAGGGGCTCCTGAGCCACCAGTTCGGGCGGCAGGTGGTAATCAAAATCTTCGATCAGGGTGTTTTCTTCAACCATTTATAGCCGAAAATCATTGCATCTGATAAATTTATTAAGTTTAACCCAGACAAATCCTTGTGCAAGGTATCGCAATGAAAATCAAAATCTTCCTGTTCCTGCTGCCTCTACTTCTGGCGCTCACCCCTTTAGCTGCCTTTGGGGCTGACAGCCCGGCGGAAGTGATGGCCAAGGTCCAGGCCCAATATGACAAGACCGGGGCCTTCCAAGCGCGCTTCCAACAGGAGTCCCGCCTCAAGGCCATGCAGCAGACCGACAGCGCCGCGGGCTGGATGTACTTCCAGAAACCCAGCCGCATGCGCTGGCAATACGAAATTCCGGCGGCGCAGAAAAAGGAAGTGGTCACCGACGGCCGCCTGGTTTGGATGTACATGCCCCAGGACAGTGTGGTCATGGTCTACAAGCTCGAAAAGGTGCTGCGCTCCGACCTGGTAATGCGCTTCTTTTCAGGCATCGGCCAGTTCCAGAGGGATTTTACCGTTTCCTGGAACCGGCCTCCCAAAGAGGGTGAAAGCCTGGTCCTCGATCTTTTTCCCAAAAAGGAGCAGGCGGAGTTGAAGCGCCTCACCCTGACCATCAACCCCAAGACCTATCTGGTGGATAAGTTGGAGTTTTCCAACGCCCTGGGCGAAGAGACCCGCTTCACCTTTTCCCAGATAAAGCTGGACGTGAAGCTGACCCCGGAGTTCTTCAGCTTTAAGCCGCCGCCGGGGGTCCAGGTGGTGCGGCAGTAAACGGCAAGCTGGGTGCAGTAAATGAAAGTTGCCGGCTCCGGCTATAATCAAGTATATACTTTGGATTTAAACCATGGAATTTGATTCCCAGCAGCAAGAAGTGAGGCAGTGGCTGAAACGCCGCAAGGCCGTCATGTTGGCCCACAACTACCAGCCGGGGCCCATCCAGGATGTGGCCGACCTGGTGGGCGATTCCCTGGAGTTGTCCATGGCTGCGGCCAAGACCGACGCCGAGGTCATCGTTTTCTGCGGTGTCCATTTTATGGCGGAGACCGCCGCCATCCTTTGCCCTGACAAGACCGTACTCCTGCCCCGGACGGATGTGGGCTGCTGCCTGGCCGAGTCGGTCAAGGTCGACAAACTCAGGGCGCGGAAAGAGGAATTGCCCGGCGTGCCGGTGGTCACCTATGTCAATTCCACCGCTGCGGTCAAGGCTGAAAGCGACATTTGTTGCACCTCTGCCAATGCCGTCCGGGTTGTCAATTCTTTGACGGCGAGCCGCGTCTTGATGGTGCCAGATCAGAACCTGGCCCTATATGTGGCCCGGCACACCCCCAAGAGCGTGGAAATCATCACCTGGGAAGGCTGGTGCAACGTCCACGACGGTCTCAGCGCTGAGGACGTGCAGGCCTGCCGGGGAGAGTACCCTGGGGCGGTTTTCATCGCCCATCCGGAATGCAACCCCTCGGTCCTGGAACTGGCCGACGTCATCCGCAGCACCAGCGGCATGCTGCAATATGTCCGCGAATCCGAGGCCCGGGAATTTATTATCGGCACCGAGAAAGGCATCCTGCACCGCATGCAGAAAGAAAATCCCGGCAAGATTTTTCATTCGCCCTCCGAGCGCCTCATCTGCCGACCCATGAAACGTATGACCATGGGCGATGTTTTGAGCGCCCTCAAGGAAAACCGCTACATCATCACGGTCCCGGAGGAGATCCGCCTTAAGGCCCTGAAGGCCGTGGAACGCATGCTGGCGGTGCCGCGGGATTAAAGCTTCTTGGCCGCGACGCCGCCGCAGCAGCCCTCCTTGCGGTCTTGCCATTATTTCCCTGCCAGTTTGAGCAAAAATTTCCGGATTGGCCTGCTTTTTGCTTAACATTTGGGCAGAGGATGATCACTATGGCGAATCCGGCAGATCATGATCTGGCTCTAAACATCCGGCGCACCTTGCACAGCCTGGCCCAGCCCCTGGCCGCAATTACCGGTCTGGTCGATCTGCTAATGATGGAAATTGATGAAAACGACCCGAAGTTCAAAGAAGTGCAAACCATCAATGAGCAGTTGGAAAGGGTGCTGGAATTCATCGGGGAGATTCGCCAGATGGCCCGGCAGGCCTCCGGGGCAGAACCGGTCAGGCGGGGAGGTGCGGTTCATCCAGAGCTATAAGGGCTGTGGGCTGTCAGGGCCTCCTTGGAACTACTGGGTAAGTTTTGACACGGCTTTCCAGCCTGTCCTGTTATGAGGAAAATCCTGCGCTTATCAGGATTTTTTCATCCTGGTATGTCAAATAATTGACGCTACATGTCGGTCCTCTTCCTTTCTGCCTTGCCAAGCTGCCTAAAACTCCCTATCATGTCCAGAAAAGAGACTTTTTTCGGCTAGGGATCGACAGGGAAAGCCATCCCAAGCCGCCGGCTGCTGCTGGTCCTTTGAGGAATGGTCATGGCACAGGCTGACATACCCCAAAAAGTGCGGGCTCGGGTGCAAGAACTGCGGGATCAGATCAATTATCATAATTACCGTTACTATGTCCTGGATAACCCGGTGATTTCCGACGCGGAATTCGACCGTCTCCTGCAGGAACTCAGCAAGCTGGAGGAGCAATATCCAGACTTGGTGACTCCTGATTCCCCCACCCAGCGCGTGGGGGCCGCACCCCTGGAAAAATTCGAGTCCGTGCCGCACCGCCAGCCCATGCTCTCCCTGGAGAACGCCTTCAGCCAAGCGGAAGCCCGGGACTTCGACAAGCGTTTAAAGCGGTTTTTGCGGACCGACGACGACCTGCATTACGTCATGGAGCCCAAAATGGATGGCACCGCCATCGAACTGGTCTATGAAAATGGCCGTTTCACGGTGGGCTCCACCCGCGGCGACGGCTTCCGGGGGGAAAACGTCACCCAGAATCTCAAGACCATCCACTCCATCCCCTTGCAGGTCATCACCCGGGAAGAGCCGGCCCCGGAGCTGCTGGAGGTCCGGGGTGAGGTTTACATGGACCTGAAAGAGTTCCGCCAGCTCAACGAGCGACGCCTGGAAAAGGGAGAGCCGGCCTTTGCCAATCCCCGCAATGCCGCGGCGGGGTCGCTGCGGCAGCTCGACCCCGGTGTCACCGCGGCCCGGCCTCTGGAGATTTACTGTTATGGGACCGGAGAGGTCCGGGGCCGCAGCTTCGAGACCCATTGGGAAATGCTCCAGACCCTGAAAAAATGGGGCTTTCGCATCAACCCGCTGATTGAACAAGGCGTGGGCATCGAAGCGGCCATTGATTATCATCATCGCCTGGAGCACCAGCGCCACGGTCTGCCTTATGAGATTGACGGCGCGGTGATCAAGGCGGACTCCCTGGCTTTGCAGGAGCGCCTGGGCGCCAAGGCCCGCAGCCCCCGCTGGGCCCTGGCTTTTAAATTTGCCGCGACTGAGGAGACCACCAAAGTGCTGGATATCGTGGTCAATGTGGGCCGCACCGGCGCGGTCACCCCCATGGCGGTGATGGAGCCGGTGGAGGTGAGCGGGGTCACGGTCAGCCGGGCCACTTTGCATAACGAAGACGAAGTGGCCAGAAAGGACGTGCGGGTGGGCGACACCGTCCTGATCCGGCGGGCGGGCGACGTCATCCCCGAAGTGGTGCAGGTCATTTTGGAAAAACGCCCCAAAGACACCCAGCCGTTTAAGATGCCCAAGAATTGCCCGGTGTGCGGCACCGAGTTGGTGCGTCCCGCCGGGGAGAAAGTGACCCGCTGCCCCAATCCCGACTGCTTCGGGTCCCAGACCCGCGGGATTATGCATTTCGCCTCCAAGTCCGCCATGGACATCGACGGCTTGGGAGAAAAGATCATTATGCAGCTGGTGAACGCCGGGCTGGTCAAAGACGTCAGCGACCTGTACCACCTGACGGAAGGAGACCTGGTGCCCCTGGAGCGCTTTGCCGAAAAATCGGCCCAGAATATCGTGGGCGCCATCCAGGGCGGCAAGCATCCTCTCTTCTGGCGGCTGATCAACGCCCTGGGCATCCGCTACGTCGGCGAGGCCACCGCCCAGGTCCTGGCGCAGCACTTCAAGGATTTGGATGACTTGCTGAAAGCTTCCAGAGACGAACTGTTGCAGGTGGAGGGGGTCGGGGAGCAGGTGGCTTCCGGTATCCGGGAGTATTTCGACAATCCCCGAAATCAGGAAATCATCCGGAAACTCAGGGAGGCCGGGGTTAGGGAGCGGACCCCGGTGCGCCGGGCCGCAGGTCCGCTGGAGGGCAAGACCTTTGTCTTCACCGGCGGCCTGTCCCGCTTCTCCCGGGAAGAGGCCAAAAGTAAGGTGACGGCCCGGGGCGGCAAGGTGACCTCATCCGTCTCCGCCAAGACCGACTACGTGGTGGTGGGAGACGAACCCGGGAGCAAGTACAACCGGGCCAAGGAACTGGGAGTTGCTATACTGGATGAGGCGGAATTTGAAGACTTAATCCGAGGGAGTTCGTGATGGCGGAAGAGCAGAAGGTGCGAGTCCGCGTCTTGATCGAGGGCCGGGTCCAAGGCGTCTTCTTCCGGGCCTCCACTCGGGATGAGGCCCGAGCCCGGGGCCTGGCCGGCTGGGTCCGGAATTTGATAGACGGCCGGGTGGAAGCGGTTTTTGAAGGCGACCGGCGAATGGTGGAGAACATGCTGGCCTGGTGCCGCAAGGGTCCGTCCTACGCTTACGTGGATAATGTTGAGATCGACTGGCAGCCTTACCAGGGCGACCTGGTGGACTTTCGGGTGATTCGTTGAGAAGCGAGCCGGGGTAGCCGGCGCTATTTTTTGGAGGCGTGAATATGGCAGCAGCTGAGAAGGCCCCTGCTGAAATAGTGATCAAACCCTGTGCGCGGGCCTTTTTTGTCTATTATGTGGCCATCGCCATCTTTCTACTGGGCCCGCGGTTCAACCCGGAGGTCCAAATTTTCGGGCTGTTCAATTTTTCCGTGGCGTTGGGCACTATATTGGGGTTATTGGTCATTGCCGCGGTGATTTATCTGAAATTTGGCCGGGAGTACCGCATTACTCCTAAAGGTTTGATAACGGTCTGGCGCTGGCCCTCGCCCCGCCAGCAGGAGATCGCCTGGGTGAACCTCGGGGACGTCCTGCTGCGCCGGGGACTCATCCAAACGATCCTGCATGTGGGTAATCTGATGATCCAGGATAAATCCGGGGGGCCTCAAATGTTCTGGTACGGCCTCCCCAACCCCAAGGAGATCCAGGCAGAGATCGAGCGGAGACGCCCTTGATCTTGACAGAATGGCCGGGCGAGCCGGGGCCAGCCTCCGGTCCGCCACCCGAAGGCCAGCGCCTCGAAGCTGCCGCCCAGGGGCCAGTGCCCTGGGAGGACCCCGAGCGGCCACGCCTGCTGGGGTATTATCAAACCCTGGCAGAGATCCTGCGCCGGCCGGCGTTTTTCTTTACCCGGCCGGTCAGGGGCGGTCCAGGGGAGCCTTTTGCCTTCGGTCTGATCACCGGGACCACCGGCGCGCTGCTAAACTTGTTCTGGTTGGCGCTCCTGCTGCTCTCCGCCAGCCAGGGACTGAGATCGGCCCCGGAGTGGTCCCGGTGTGAATTCCTGTCTGGAACTGCCGGAGTATTATTTGCGGGGATGCCCCTGATCCCCCTGGTAGTTCTCAGCAAGCTGGCCCTGGCCAGCCTCTGCCTGTGGGCCGCGGCGGCCCTGCTGGGAGCGCGGGTGGGCTGGACACCGTTTTGGCGGCTCTGCTGCTACGCGACAGCCGCCTCGGCCCTATCCCTCGTGCCTGTACTGGGCTCTTTCCTGGCGGTGCCGCTGTCTCTGTTCATTTTACACCAAGGGCTGCAAGGGGCCTTGGGAATGTCCATTGGCCGGGGTCTGGGGACCCTGGCGGTCTTTTTAATCTTGCAAATCCTGGCTGCCGCTTTGCTAATGGGAGGGTTCCTGGTCCTGCTGAGCTTGGGCCTGCTTTTCCTGGGATAAGGCTGCGGCGGCTAACCGTCTCTTCTTTCTGATCCGGAGTGCATGGCCGAGCCAACCCACCAGCAGCCCCACGACCACGCCGCCGTAAGCCAGGAGGTAGATGGGGACCTGGCCCAGAGCAAACTTGAAGAGTTTGAGTTCCTGAGTCGGTGCGGGATTTTCCAGGGCGAAATCCACCAGAGCCACAGCCACAATCAGTAGAAGAATCAATTTGAATTTTGACATAGTCGTAACCCTGCCTCTTCGTCTTATTTTTCAGGGGATTCCGCCAAGGCGCGCCTGGATTTGATAAAAAAATATCCTATTACCAGAAAGGTGATGACGGGCGAAACCCAACTGGGAATATGAAATCCAAAACTCTCTAAAATCATGATGGCGCCAAGAAATAGTATTGCATACATGGCCCCATTTTTGAGATAGACGTATTTCTTTATCCGCTCAACGTTGGCCACAGTCAACTGCCGCAACACCACCGCACCCAGGCCGTTTCCGATCAAGATTAGCGGCACCGAAAGTGTAAAAGCAAATGCTCCCAGTACTCCGTCTATTGAAAAACTGGCGTCCAGGACTTCAAGATATAAAATTTTACTTATATCAGACAGGTTACTTTGGCCGGAAACTAACTGCTGCTCACGCTGCGCGGCATTTTCCTTAAAACCATGGGTAATAAAAAAAGTGGTTGATCCCACCACTGCTCCAAAAGCCATATAAGAATTTACTTGGAGTGCAAACCAAACAATGACTGTAAGAATTATTGAAACTACTGCATAAAACCAGATGCCTAGAGAATGAATAAAACGTTCTCCCATCAGGCCATATGTTTTGGGTTCAAGGAATAGCCAGTTAAAAAAAAGAAAGATTAAAAATGTCCCACCGCCAGCCAGCAATATTGGAGCAGATGCGTCGACTGCCTTTAATACCCTGGGATCATTGCTGAAGGTGGCGGTAAAGGCGCCCACGGGGCCCAGTGCAGGTGCGGTCATCCAGACGATTAACCAAGGCAAAACTCCGCGCACCACCACGACGGCAAAGAGCAGCCCCCAAAAAAGAAACCAACGTCTCCCTCGCTGAGACATCGTAGAAAGAACATCGGCATTGATAACCGCATTATCGATACTTATGATCGATTCAAAGAGGCATAAACCTGCTACCGTCAGCAATGCAGAACTTATATTAATCTCACCCAAACCCATTTACTCTTTCAAATAGCGCTTAACTACCGCCTTGAGATCCTCCAAGTCCGAAGATTTTACCAGGTATTCGTCGGAGGCCCAGGTGGCGAAATCCTGGCGGTATTCACCATAGGCGGTGCTGAGCACCACCGGCAAATCGGGCTGCTTCTCTTTAATCTGCCGAAGGGCCTCGATGCCGTCCATTTCCGGCATCTTAATGTCCAAGATAACCAGGTCCAAGGGAATTTTTTCCACTATTTCCAGGGCCTCCCGGCCATTGGCGGCCAGGTAGACCTCGTAGCCTTCCTCTTTGAGTTCCTCGCTGTAAAGGAGGCGAATACTCATCTCATCATCTGCCACCAGGATTTTTTTCACCGCCGTCCTCCTTTAGGGACCTTCAAGGCGCTGGCAGGCACCGCCTCGTGCCCGACTTCCTTCACCAGACAATATTTAGCCACCGGTAGGGTGACGATAAAAGTCACGCCCTTGCCCATTTCGTTGTTAACTTCTATCTGGCCGTAATGGCGGGAAATAATGCGCTGGGCGATGGCCAGGCCCAACCCAGTGCCATAGTCTTTGGTTGAGAAAAACGGATTGAAGATATTATGGAGCACTTCCAGGGGAATGCCGCCGCCGGTATCACTGATGGCCACTGCCTCGTAGAGGCCGTCCGGCCTTTCCACCGGATAGCTGCGGATGGTCAGGACGCCGCCATGGGGCATGGCCTGTACGGCGTTGGTGAAGAGGTTATAGAATACTTGTTTCATTTGCCGGTCATCGCAATGGAGCCGGGGCATCTGAGCAAATTCCTTGGCCACCTTGATCTTGGCGGCATCCAGATCGCGCTGGACCAGCACGAGGGTGTCGTCAATAAGTTTGGCCAGATCGTGGTCTCCGTAGTAGGAGAGGTTCTCCCCAGTGAAATCCAGGATCTCCCGCAAAAGCTTCTCCAGGCGGGACACTTCTTCCTGGATAACTTCGACATAGCCCCGCAAAGGGGAGTTGGCCTCCACCAATTTGGCGATGCGCCGGGCGAAACCGCCGATGGACACCAGGGGATTCCGGATCTCATGGGCCATGCCGGAAGCCAGGCTGCTCAAGGCCGCCAGACGATCCGACTCCAGCATGCGCTCCCGCATGAGAAGCAATTCCCGGTTATTGGCTTCGATGGTGGAGTAGAGTTGGGCGTTTTCCAAGACCAGGGCCGCTTGGGTGGCAAACATCTGGAGCACGTCCAGAGGCTCCTTTTCCAAGGGGCGAGCGGAATCCTGGTTGTCCACCAGGATCACGCCGGAGGCCCGGTCTTTCACCACCAGGGGAATGACGAAAAACTCCGCGGCAGTATATTTGGTCTGCAAAGAGGCCGGTAAGCCGGGGGTTTTAATGGTAGTGTGGTAATGGAAGGGTTGCTTCCGCAGCACCGCCAGGGCCAGGGGCCCCTGGTCCGCTCGCAGAGGGACTTCCCAATCGGACACCAGGATGGGCTCTGGCGGCGGCGCCACCAAGGCCTTGTCACTCATTACCATCCCGGCGGCGCGGCGGGCCCCTTTGGCCCCCTTCAAGGTCTGGGTAGCTTCGTCCACCATGAAGACCACGGCGCGTTCAAAGCCCAAACCCTCCTCCAGGGTGAGGCCCTGGAGGATGATCTCCAGCAGCCGGTCCTGCTGGACCGTGGTCAGCAGGGCCTGGCCAATCTCTTGCAGGGTGGTGAGATTCCGCACCATGCGCTCGTTTTTCTCAGCCAGATCCTCCACCTGCTGGTAGGTAAGGGCGTTCTCGATAGCATTGACCACCACCCCGGCCATGGTATAGAGCAATTGCCGGTTTTCCGGATCGAAGGGTACGAATTCGCCGCCGGGACTGAATTTGTCATAAGCCGTCAGGTTGCCCTTTAGCGGGCCCTTGAAGGTGAGGGGCACCGTCAGGCAGTAATGCGTCCGACCTTCCGAGTCCGGCGCTTGGCCCTCGAAATGGGCGGGCTCACCAGCCTCAATCACGGGCAACTTGAGCAGGGCTGGGCATTCCGGCGGAATCTGGCCGTAACGGGACGAGACCCGCAGTTCTCCGGTGGCCGCGTCGATGATATTCAGGGCCGCTCCCCGGGCAGTGATCACCTTGGCGGTGGTGCTGACGATGCGCTCCAGGATCTCATCCAGCTCCATGGTGGAGCTGAGGGCCTTGCCCACCTCGAAGAGCACCGAGAGCTCGGCAATGCGTTTCTTGGCCTCCTCCTGGACGATGGCCTGGCGCAGCGTGCCCGCCAGCATCAGGCAGGCGAGCTGGATGCTTTGGCGTTCGGCAGGAGTGATGCTCCGGACGGTGCGGTCCATCAAGAGCAGGACGCCGTAGAGAAAGTTGTCATCTGCTACCGGGAAGGCGGCCAGAGTGCGATAGGCAGGATTGAGCTTCTCCAGTTCGGCGTTGGCCTCGTCGCTCTCCACTTGCGGGCGGTGCATCACCCGGTATTTGCGGGTGGCGCCCACCTCGCCGACCAGGCCTCGGCCCAGGTGAAATTCCAGGCGCAAATGAGGCGGCACCGGACCCTGGCTGCTGATGGTCAGAACCAGAACCTCTTTGGCCTTATCCAAACCGAAATAGAGCGCCAAGTCCACCTTGAGGTGCCGGCCCAGAAGGTGAACCAGGTTTTGGGCCCGCTCCCCAAAGCTAACGGTGGAAGTGAAGACCTCCACCATCTGGGTCAAAAAGGCAGCGCGCTCGGAAATCATGGAAATCTACCCTCCCAAAAGGCGCTGCCGTTTTTCTACGGCGAGGCGGTACAGCTCCACATATTTGGGGCCCGCGGTATTGGTCCAGGAATAGTCCAGGG
>JAMCQY010000151.1 GCA_023381945.1 Deltaproteobacteria bacterium | reverse complement strand
GCCCCTGCAGCCGATATGCCTTCAGCCACCTACAGACGGTTTGGGATGCGATTCCAAGGAGCTGGGCAACTTCTTTTTGCTTTTTGCCGTCCAATACTGCCTTCACGGCTAATTGGCGAAGATGTTCTTGCGCTGATGATGATATGGAGCGAGCATCAACTTTTTGCATGCAATATCTATAGCACAGGTCAATAAATAAGTTGATCTATTTATTGCACTGACTAATAAGATAGTCTCGGCAGGCTGTCGATGGACCGAAAAAAAACTCGGCTTGATTGAAGCCGAGGTTTTTTACTCCGACACGGTGAGCCGTCCTACTTCTGGTAATAAAAATAGCCGCTGCGGGGATCGATGCGGAGCTTATTAACTAGATTGCCCTGCCTGTCGATGATTTCAGCCTCCCAATAATCACCTTTGGCCGCAAGGTTGCCGGCCTTGAGGCTGGGCTGATTCCTCAGGTAGTTGTTGAGGAGGTTGATGACCTGCCTCGTGTTCGCGGCTTCGCCACCCGCCGGAGGGGCGCACGTACCGTAAGTCACGGGGGCTGAGCTACCGGCTTCCCGGCTTCTGCCGGGATCGGAAGCACCCGGAGGAGGGCCGCTCATTCCCGGAGGAGGACCGCTCATTCCCGGAGGAGGGCCGCTCATTCCCGGAGGAGGGCCGCTCATTCCCGGAGGAGGGCCGCTCATTCCCGGAGGAGGGCCTCCCATCATCCCGCCGCCTGGGCCGCAGGGACCGGCAGCAGCCCGCCCTGTTAATAAGAGCGTCAAAAGGGCCGGCAGCAGTATCAGGCGCAAAAAGTTCATATCTCGCCTCATAAAAAGTGGTCTATTGGGCCAATTTGGGATGGTCTATTTACCCAATTTGTGATGCAATTTTAATACCACAATCACGCCGGGGCTACAGAATTATTTGCGGAGAAAGATCCTTCCGCGGGCAGGCTGACCGTGAAAGTAGTACCCCCACCTAGATGACTGGCCACGCCGATAGTCCCTTGATGGTTCTCCACGATCTGGAGGGCTACGGCCAGCCCCAGTCCCGTCCCCTTGGATTTCGTGGTGAAAAACGGCTCGAAAAGCTGGGGCAGGTCTTCTTCATTCACCCCGGCCCCAGTATCCGATATTTCTATATGAAAATCGCCTTCCCGGCCGGTCTTTATGCCGATCCGCAGCGTCCCGCCATCCGGCATCGCCTCCAGTCCATTGAGAAACAGGTTGAGGAAAACCTGAATGAGCTGATCTCTATCCACTTCGGCAAGCAGCGGCTCCTCCGGCACCCTCTCAAGGATCTTTACTCCCCGGGCCTGGGCATCGGACCGGATGAGGCGCAAGGCGTGGCGAACCACCTCCACCAGGTCGCAGTTTTGGAAATCAGGCTCTTTGGTTTGGGCGAAATCTAAAAGGTTGGTAATAACATTATTAAGCCGGTTCACCTCCTTCACCATGGTTTCGGTGTAGGCCTGCTCTTTGGAATCGGAAGGGAACTTCCTTTTGAAGTATTGGATGAAACCTTTGATGGAACTGAGGGGGTTGCGAATTTCATGGGCCACGCTGGCCGACAGCCTGCCTATGGCAGCTAATCTCTCGGCACGCTTGACCTTTTTTTCCATGGCCTTCATATCGCGCAGGTCGCGCAGGATAAGCACTGCTCCGGCGCCTCCCTCCCAGTTTAAGGGGGAGCCGCTGAGGGCGACCGGTATGGCTGTTTCCCCATGTAAAAAAAGTTCCTGGTCCAGCACCACCTGGCCGTCCCTGATGCAGCGAAGCAAGGGCCCGGCGGCGGCCCCAAGAAAATCGTGAAAATCATCCCCAACCACCTGGCCCCGGGTGAGGCCCAATAGCCGCTTGGCGGCCGAATTGGCTTCGATGACCTTGCCCGAGCCGTCAAAGGCCACCAGCATGTTGGGCATGCTTTCGATGATATTTTCAGTGAGGGTGGTCATCCCCGACAGGGTTCGGTTGACGAGGTAGTAGCTTTGAATAACGAAGATGAAAACAAAACTGGCCAGGCCGAGAAGCAGCAGAATTCCTCCCTGCAGCAGCGCATAATGGAGGTCAACCCGCTGAGCCTCGTTGAGCCAGCCCCTCTTGATGCCGACTTGTATAAGATACGCGCCCTGTTCCCCATCAAGATGTTTTGGGTTCTTGTCCGAAGAGGACAGCGGCTTGATATTTAAAACCGAATTAAATATGCTGCCGACCACAAAAGTATCGGGACCCATGGAATTATTGGCCGGATCGCCTTGCTTGGCTGCATAGGCGGTCATCGCGGGAACCTCTTGGCCCACCATCGCCGGATCGTTGTGCGCCAGAATTTTACCGGTGCTGTCGAAGATCACCAGAAAATCCAGGTCATTTTCCCGGGCCAGGGAGGCCACTATATTCTGGAGGTGCCCGCAGCTATGCCCCTCTGTACCACAGTTGGCGCCTACCTCTACTGACCGGATAATGGTGATGCCCTTGTCGAACATGAGTTTTTCGGTCAGTTCGGCTTCGCGGTGGAAATTGCGGTAAGTGATGTAACCCAGGGCCCCGCTCAGGATCAGTACCGAGCCGACGATGGCGGCAATGATCTGACGTAAAGGTTGCGACATTCGCTTCTTTAATTATCCTTTATTTTAGTGTGAAAATTTTATACATTTGGCAAGCGGCTGGCCCGGGGCTGAGGGGATGGTTTCTGTGCTAACCAGTCGAATCTGCGCTTATGGCCCCACAATTGCAATAGTTAACCGATTTAAAACCAATTTCCATTTATTAACCAGGAGGTCAATTATGTCACGCTTGTCAATTATGTCACGCTTGATGGGGTTTTTCTTGGCAGCAGTTCTTTTGGTCGCCGCAGTTCCGCTACATGCCGAACAGGCCGAAGAACCCACCAAATTCTCCTTGCATAGCGGGGTCTATGCTTCCTACGGCGATTATGGCGCCAACGCCCACATCACCTATGTCTATTTTCCAACAACCCTCAAATTCTATGCCACCCCGCGCCTGACTTTAGCCTTAACCCTCCCCTTTTTATATCAAAAAAATGGCAGCGCCGCCACCGTTGAGGGTGTGCCGGTGGGGGTGTTTCCCGGCATCGGCGCGACTCGCCGGGGCGCTACTTTCGGTCTGGGAGACATGACCGCCACGGCCAACTATATATTTGTCGAAGAAAAGCCGGACTTTCCCGCCCTCAGCGTTTACGGCGCGGTCAAATTCCCCACCGCCGACCGTAATCGGGCCCTGGGCACGGGGGAATTCGACGGCAGCGGCGGCCTGGCGTTTCGCAAAAATTTCGACCGGAACATCGTTTACGGCTATGCCGGATACACTGTTCTGGGAAATCCCCCCGGCGTTAACCTTAAAAACTTTTTCTCTTCCGGGGTTGGCTATGCCCGCTGGGTCACCTCCAGCTTCAAGCCTTATATCGAATTCAATTTCGCCACGCAGATCACGGAATTCTCAAGAGAATACCTCAACGCCACCCTCGGCTTTGAATACTATTTTACCAGAAAAATCAGCATCACCGCTTACGCCCAGAAGGGCATTATCGCCGGGGCCCCTGACTATGCCGGAGGGACGCTCCTCAATTTCTACTTTTAGCCGCGGCGCCCTTGCGCAGGATTTTTACACCTTGATCACCGAGGTGCCTAATTCTTGCTCACTGGGCGGTAAATAGCGGCATCGGCGTCCTGGCCGAACATTTCAGATATGTTCATTGTTTACATTCTTGACCCGCATCTGGCACGGCTGTTGCTTCCTAACAACTTAGGTTGCCCCAAGCGGGGTGACAAACCCAAGAGGAGGAAGCAGATGAAAAAGTTTATGGTAATGACGGTAGTCGTCTTGGCTATGGGATTGCTTGCCGCCGTGGCAATGGCCGGACCTTGCGGCGGCCCCATGGGCGGTGGCGGCGGCATGATGGGTGGCGGCGGTGGCATGATGGGTGGCGGTGGTGGCATGATGGGGGCTGGTGGTGGCATGATGGGGGCTGGTGGTCCGATGGCTGGCGGCTCCATGATGGGCTCCGACCAGCACGGCTCCATGACGGGCTCCGGTCAGGGCGGCTACATGATGACCTCCGGTCAGGGCGGTTCCATGACTGGCTCGGGTCAGCAGGGTTCCATGACGGGCTCCGGTCAGGGCGGTTCCATGACGGGCTCGGGTCAGCAGGGTTCCATGACTGGCTCCGGCCATAGCGGCTCCATGCCCATGAACATGAACACCGGCAACGCTCAGTAGCTCACCCGTCCGGGCAATCCTTAAAACCCGCCTCGCCCTTCCCGAAGCCCCCAAAGCTTTCGGGAAGGGCTTTTTGTTATTATTATAGGCGCTTTTAGCGCGGTCCGCCTCTATCAGCAAAGCAGAAGAACTTTCATTATGTATTGAACCCGTTGATTTCTATTTACGATCATCGCTATGCAGAAATTTCACAAGGGCCATCTGGAAATGAGCAATTTTTAGTCAGCTGCCATGATTCGCTGGCTCAGTAAAAAGACTTCATATTTTCATTAGTTACATTCAAAACCTCCTCATGGCATGAGAGTTGCTCTATAACCAGTAAAACGAGTGATTGCTGGCTGGGGCCGTTTCAAGAAAAATTCGAAAGGACAAGGAAATTAGGTGCTATATGCCCAATTACGAATATAGATGTATAGATTGTGGGGCTGTGGAGCAACGATTGGCCGGGCCTAATGACTGTGCTGCCATTTGCGCTCAATGCGCAGGCCTGATGCTTCGATTCGATGAGGAGGCTTTCCAGCTGTTTTTCGATTGCGAATCAGGACCGGTTTTCTGTTTTCCTTTAAAGCCGACCTCAAAAACTGCGCAGAATTTTCACAGTAAAAATCTGCCTTTGGAAATTTTTAGTCAGCAAGATTGAAGAGGCTTCATAAAAACCCTGCATATCCTTGACTTCAGCGTAAAGACCAATTTGGCATAGCTATTGCTTTTAAAATATTTCAAATCCAGATTTGGAGGGCATAAACTTTGTTAAAGAAAAGCATATTGATAATGGCAACTATCCTGGTTTTGACTCTCGGCGCCAGCGGGGCGATGGCCGGCGGCTGGGGCGGCTGCGGCATGTGGGGAGGACCGGTAAACGGCCCATATACTGCCGCGGGCTCTTATAATTGTCCCATGCTGGGCGGCCCCGGCAACTATTACTGCCCCATGACGGGAACCGGCTACTGCCCCGTGGTCGCCCCTGACCAGCACACTCAATACGCTGATACGATTGATGCGTCAGGACAGTATTACAGTTACCCAGCCGCGAACTATCGGGGCTGGGGCTGCTGGTAATAAGTAGCTCAACCACCATTCCCCTCCATAACCGGCGCCCTTCCCGGTGGAGTGCAAGCTCCGGGAAGGGCATTCTTTTTGAAAGTCCGCCGAAATAATAGTTTTCGCTTTAAGGGAGGTTATAATAAGCAGGTGGCCTCAGGCACGCCCTGGAAGCCATTACCCCGAATAGTGGAACCACAGGTATATGGATAGCAAAAATTTACTGGTAGTCGACGATGAGGCCGGACATCGGCAGATGCTGCTGGCCTATTTGGAAGATGAGGGCTTCAAGGTCAGCGAGGCCCCCGATGGCCTTAAAGCTGTGAGCGCCGTGCAAGAACGGGCCTTCGACCTGGTCTTGCTGGATCTCAAGATGCCCGGCATGGACGGCCTGGAGGCCCTGCGGCGGATGAGGGAAATAACCTCGGCCATGCCCATCATCATGATGACGGCCTACGGTACCATCGAATCCGCCGTGGAGGCCATTAAATCGGGGGCAACGGACTTTGTGGCCAAGCCCCTGGACATGGAAGAGCTTACCCTGAAAATACGCAAGGCCCTCCATCTTCACGAGTTGGAGCAGGGAAGTCTTTTACAGCAGGCAAGGCTGGACGCCCAGTTCGATTTTTCAAGCATCATCGGCCGCAGCCCGAAGATGCTGGAGATCTTCGAGACCCTGGCCCTGGTGGCGCCCACCGAGGCCACGGTGCTCATCCTGGGGGAATCGGGCACGGGCAAAGAGCTGATCGCCAATGCCATTCACCAGAACAGTCCGCGGCAGAAGAAACCTCTGGTAAAGCTCAACTGCGCGGCCTTGCAGGAAAGTCTGCTGGAAAGCGAGCTTTTCGGCCATGAACGCGGCGCCTTCACCGGCGCGGTGAGCCGCAAAGAAGGCCGTTTCCAGCAGGCCGACGGCGGCACCATCTTTTTGGACGAAATCGGCGACATGACTCTCAATACTCAAGCCAAAATGCTGCGGGTCCTGCAAGAGAAGGAGTTTGAACCGGTGGGCGCCACCCGCACTATCAAGGTGGATGTCAGGGTGATTGCCGCCACTAACAAGGACCTTCTCCAGGAAGTCCAGTCAGGCCGTTTCCGCGAGGACCTCTACTACCGGCTGAATGTTGTATCTCTAACCATACCGCCGCTAAGGGAGCGCCGGGAGGATATACCCCTTTTGGCCGAATATTTCCTGAAGGTTTATGCGGAAAAAAACCACCGCCCCATCAAGGGTCTCGAACCCGCCGTCCTCGACGCCTTTCAACGGTACCAGTGGCCGGGCAACGTGCGCGAACTGGAAAACGCCGTGGAGCGGGCGGTTATCATGTGTCCCCGGGAGTATCTCCGCCTGCAGGACCTGCCCTTAACCCTGCGCAGCCTGGAGACTGAGGAGGCTCCTGGCGAAATCGCCATCAAGGCGGGCTTGTCCATGCGGGAGATGGAAAAGCAACTTATCCTGAAGACCCTGGAAGAGACCCAGGGCAACAAGTCAAAGGCTGCCCGTCAACTTGGCATCTCCCGGCGCACCCTCTTTAATAAACTTAGCGAATACGGCATCGGCAATGGGAGCGAAGAGGGCTAAGTTAAAGCAATCTTCCACCAATGGGACCAAGGTGCCACCGGTCATTTTTGGGCCGTGGCAAGTTTGGCCAGCCCGTTTTTGGCTACCACATCGTTCGGCGCCAACTGCAAAGATTGCTGAAACGCCTGTTTAGCCTCTTCGTTCTTTCCCATATACAAGTAAGTCCATCCCATACCATCATACGCCTGAGGATAAATGGGGCGGATATGATGATCCTTCAGGCGTTGGAAGGTTTGCAAAGCCTCTTGGTATTGACCGGTGCGGATATAGCTCCAACCCAGGTTGTTTAAGGCGTGACTGGACCATGAAAAGTAGGGTTCCTTTTTCGGCAGGTACGGGAGATTAGCGTTATAGATTTTGATGGCCTGGGGCAGGTCTCCCCGCGAATACGCCACCGCCCCCCGGGCTACCCGGGCCCGGGCATTGTTCGGTTCTCTATCCTGAACGTGTTTGAAATCTGCATCGGCCTGGTCGAGCTTCCCCATATAGAGCTCTGTAACCCCGCGACCCAATACCGCCTGCATATTCGATTTCTTTCTCCGGGTAAGGGTATTGAACTTGCTGAGTGCCAAGGGCAGGCGACCCAAATACATGTCGCACCAGGCGTCCATGGTGCGAGCCTCATCATCCCTGGGGGCGTGCCGGAGGTAAGCCTGCAGTTTTTCCTGAGCCCGTTTGAAGTCTCCCAACTCGAAATAGGCCCGGGCAAATTCCTTCTGCAGGGGTTGCCATTCCTGGTTTTTTGCTATGAGCTGCGCGACCTGAGGAGTGTCGGCAGAGTAAGGGTCGGTCTTGATTAACTTCTCCAGCGAAGCCTTGGACGGCTTGCCCTGCTTAAGGTTATAGGCGAAGTCCGGCCGGCGTTTTTTCCCCTGGCTTTCTTCCAGAGCAGCCCGTATGGGTTCGTGGCCGATGAAACTATTGGGGTATTTCAGGGCTTCCGACAGATAGGCCTGGGCCCCGGAATAATCATGTTTAGCCAGGGCGATGAGTCCCAATCCATAGTTGGCATCCGAAAGACAGGAGGTGACGAAATCCTGATCATTAGGAGAAAAATAGGGAAAGTTTTGAAGATCGCCGGCGTATTCTTTGGCACTGGCCAGTTCCTTCTGGAACCAAACCTCCGACTGGCCCAATTGTCCGCTGGAATATTCCACCCAGGCCAACCCTACAAGGGCCGGAAGGCTGGCCTGATCATGGTTGTACATATCGGTAAACAGACGCCTGGCCTCGGCGAGGTTTCCCTGTTTCAGGTAAGCCCATCCCAGTAAGGACTGATATAGCGGGTTACTGGGGTCCTCATTGTAAGCCTTGAGAGCATGGCTTTGTGCTTCGGCATAGTGCTGGGATTTATACAGTCGCTCTCCTTCGACATATTCCTGATTCGAACGAACAGTCGATTGAACAGCAGATTGAACAGTCGCGCAGCCTGATAGCAACAACACGGCAAAGATGCCGCTAATGAAAGAATGGCGCATCATAGAGACCTCTCGGATACGTTAAGGATGTCCTTTAGATTTTAATGAGTCCATCCCTGGCGTGAGGAAATGGAATGTTTTCGCCCGCGGCTTTCTCAATTTCCTCCAGGAGTGTCCGGCAAGCTTCTTGCTATCAAAAAGATAATAAATTTGGCCAAATTTGGGAGACTCAAATAACATACCTAATTTTTTCCTTTTTCCCTCTCC
>JAMCQY010000071.1:8222-8666 GCA_023381945.1 Deltaproteobacteria bacterium | reverse complement strand
CTGGGCTTTGCCGGCATCCCCCCCCTTTTCACCGACCTCTGGGACTACCTGGAAGAACTGGGGGCCGGAGTGGTATTTCACGAATTTCCCCGGCAGTTCAGCATGCCCCAGGCCGGCCCGGACCTGACGGAGCAGTATTTGCACTACACCTACCCCTACGACGTCTTCGGACGCCTGGCTGACCTGGAGGAGGCGATTCGCACGCGGCGCCTGCACGGCCTGGTGCACTATACCCAGAGCTTCTGCTTCCGCCAGATGTTCGACCAAATAATCCGGGAGCGCCTGAATCTTCCGGTCCTCACCATCGAAGGGGACCGCCCCTCCCCTCTCGATTCCCGCACGCGTATGCGCCTGGAGGCCTTCGTCGATGTCCTCCGGCCGTAAAGATTTTCGTCGGGGCGACCCGCTGGGTCGCCCAGCCTGCGGCCTGGACTTTGGCAGCCG
>JAMCQY010000071.1:6646-8212 GCA_023381945.1 Deltaproteobacteria bacterium | reverse complement strand
ACTCGGGCCAGAAAGGGCAATTAGTCCGGCGGCGACTGGACACCGTCAATTTTTACCGGGACTATCTCATCAGGGAGGATGGCCGCCTGGCCATCGATTGGCCGCGGCTGGGACTGCCTGCGCCTGAAGCCTTGGTGGTTACCGGCTACGGCAAGAATCTCCTGCAAAAAAATTTCCCGGCCATCACCGAAATTCGGGCCCATTTCCTGGGCGCCCGGCGCCAGACGGGTCTGGATCATTTTATCCTGTTGGAGGTGGGCGGCCAGGACACCAAAGTCCTTTACGTCAAAGATGGCCGGGTATTTGATTTTCTCACCAACGACCGGTGCGCCGCCGGCACCGGCCGCTATCTGGAAAATATGGCCCGGTTTCTGAAGATGCCGCTGACCGAATTCGCCGCGGCCTGGCAGGACCCGGTGGAGATCTCCCAGACTTGCGCCATCTTCGGAGAAAGCGAGTTGGTGGGGCATCTGCTGGAAGGGGTCGAGCCAGCGCGTATTGCCGCCGGGGTCAACGCCTCCGTAGCCCGGCGGGCCCTGGCCATGGTGCGGCGTTACCGCTGCCCCAGCCTGGTCTGCGTCGGTGGCGTGGCCCGCAATCGGGCCGTGCTTCATTTTCTGCAGGAACCTAATAAATTTCAGATCCTGGTGCCGCCGTATCCTCAATTTAACGGCGCTCTGGGTTGTTTCCTGGAAGCCGCCCGACAGCTATTAGCGCCGGGGCGGCCGTGGCCAGGTTACCCCAGGACTCCCCTCTATCGTTGGCTCTGAGGCGGCTGCTGGCCTCGGCCGGCGACCCTTCCCCGGCCGGGGAGGTGACCCGGCAGTCCCTGCCCTCCTCCCGGGAGGTCTGCCGCTTCACCTTTAGCGGCAACGGCGCGGCGGTGGTGGGCAAATTCTCTAGCGCTTATCCTGCCGCCACGCCTGCCGACAAAGGTTTGGCCCAGGAATATGACAACTATCTTCGGGCTGCGGAACTCGGCTTGACTGACGGCTTAGCCAGAATTCCTCGTCTCCTGGGCCGCCAACCGGACCTCCGCCTGGGCCTGCTGCTCGAAGCTGTATCAGGGCCGGACCTGGATCGCCTCATGCGCGGCGCCTGTGAGTCCGGGGAGCTGCCCGGTCTCCGCCGGAGTCTGGAAAGCCTGGCCGAACTCTTCGCCTTTTTTCATTCCCGGGCCTTGCCGGAGACCGCCGTGTCAGGCCTCGAAGCCCTGCGATACCTGGATAAATTAGTGCGCCAACTGCGGGGGGTGGACTTGTTGACCACCAATGACCAGGCTGCTCTGGCAACAGAGCGGACTTATTGGGAGGTAAGGCTGGCGCAATTCTCGGATCGGCAGGTGCTGGTTCATGGCGACGCCACCCCCACCAATTTTCTCTTCCCTGACCACGGCGGGCGGGGAGACCTGTCCCACGGCAAGGCGGTGGCCCTGGACCTGGAGCGCCTGAGGTTCGCCGACCGTCTCTGGGACCTCTCCTGGGTGGCCGGCGAACTCAAGCACGCCTGGGCCTGGCGCACCGGCAACGCGGCCGCGGCCGAAAAAATTATCGGCCATTTTTTCAG
>JAMCQY010000071.1:0-6636 GCA_023381945.1 Deltaproteobacteria bacterium | reverse complement strand
GACGGAACGCCTCTATCTCCTCAACCCTTTTTGCATGGCCTTGGCGGAGCTGCGCATCGCCCGAAACACCTATCTTTCCTGGGATTACCGGCGCTGGCTGGTGGGCGAGGCCCGGCGGTGTTTGAACTTTGGCAGGCGGTTGTGAAGCAGGTTATTCTGTTTTCTGTTTTGAATAATTATGAATTTGGTGGCACCGGCGTCTCGCCTGTGCTTTTATAGCATTGAATTTTTTGCATCTTTGCAACTTTGCGTGAAATATATTCTTTTTTTGCATATGCACGGAGATAAGCATGAAGACCGTCCTGATCATCGCCGGATCGGACCCCGGGGCCGGGGCCGGGCTGCAGCAGGACCTGAAGGTGGCCACTCTATTGGGAACCTACGGCCTGACCGTGCCCACCGCGCTTACCGTCCAAAATAGCCTGGGGGTCCAGGCGGTGCACCCGGTGGCCAAGGACGTCGTGGCGGCGCAGTTGGACGCCATACTCGGCGACTTCCCGGTAGCGGCGGTAAAGCTGGGCATGCTGGCCACCAAAGATATCGTCACCGTCGTGGCCGACCGTTTGCAGAACCTGGGCCCGATCCCGGTGGTTCTGGACCCGGTCCTGGCCGCGGGCGGCGGTTTTCCGCTGCTGGATGAGACCGGCATTACCGCCATGACGGACCAGCTTTTCCCGCTGACCACCCTCCTCACCCCTAACGTCCCCGAGGCCGCCCGGCTCACCGGTATGAAGATCAGCAGCCCGGCTGATTTGGAAGAGGCGGCCCGCCGCCTGCAGGCCGGGGGGCCGCACTGGGTCCTGGCCAAGGGTGGTCATTTGACGGCTGAGCCCGTGGACATTTTGACCGACGGCAAGAATGTTTATCACCTGCCCGGCACGCGCTTGACCGCTCCGCACCAACACGGCACCGGCTGTCTCCTGGCCAGCGCCGCGGCTTGCTATCTGGCTCAAGGACTCGCTCTGCCCGAGGCAGTGAATCAGGCGCGCCAGATCACCAGGGAGGCCCTCAAATACGGCCTGCCCTTAGGCCATGGCTCAGGTCCGGTAAACCCGTATGCCCCTTTCGCCCGGGACCTGGCCCGATTCGCAGTTCTGGAAGACTTGCGGCTTGCCGCGGCCCGTCTGCAAGCCGAAGACATCAGTCCGTTGATCCCCGAAGTCATGACCAACCTGGGATTTGCCGCCCCTTACCCCGAAGGTCCCCAAGACGTGGCCGCCTTTCCGGGCCGCCTGGTGAAGACCCCCTCGGGGGTAATCATCCCGGCGGGACCGGCCTTTGGAGCCTCCCGTCACGTTGCTGCGATCATCCTCACCGCCCTGGCCACGCATCCGGAATTGCGCAGCGCCATGAATATCAAATTTGTTACAGGCATCGAAGACCTGGCCTCACTGTTGCACTTACGGGCAGCCTCCTTCGACCGGACCGAGGAGCCGGCAGACGTAAAGAGGCGGGAAGGCGGGACTCTGGCCTGGAGCGTAGCCTCGGTGTTGCAGCCCGGCAAACCGGCCCCGGACATCATTTACGATAAAGGGGACTTAGGTAAAGAAGCTATGATCCGTATTCTGGGCGCCAGTCCCATGGCCGTGGCGGAAAAGGCCCTGGCGATTAAGAATGCCTTGCAGGCCGGGTGAAAGCTTTAATACCTAGTTGCGCTCAAATAGGTAATTTTTTGTAGGGGCGGACCCATGTGTCCGCCCTGATTGAGGGCGCACACGCGGGTGCGCCCCTACAAAAGACAGTCTTACTTCGATGGGCGCAACTTGGTATAAAAGCAGTTAGCAGTTAGCAGGAAAAGCACAGGATAAAAAAATTTGACGTTTTGAACACACATTGCTTGATTATCAAAAAAATACGAGGTTCGTGCGCTGCGTTCAGGATGATTATTCGAGTTAGGGCGGGTATTAAGGGATTTTTTGGATTAAGAGATCTGAGATTTTTCCATTCACTGCTCACCGCTTACTGCTTACTGCTTACTTGCTCCGTCATGATCACCCGATACAGGGCCAGGCCCACCATGAGGTGGCCGATTAGGACAGTGATATCAGAGAAGGTGGCTTGCAGAAGCCAGCCGAAGAAATCCACGCCCGGCATTACCTTTATCTGCCCGGTCAGGGTGGCGTTGATGGAAAAGTCGGCCATTAAAATAATGCCGATATAGGCTATAAAGCTGTTGAGCACGACTGCCAAAACCGCGGTATAGCGGAACAGGAACAAGGGGCACACCAGTAATACTGCGGTCCAGGAGAAGAGGTTGGGCCAGATGGCGTAAGGGAATTTGCCCGGCGGGTGAATCCGCAGATGCAGCAGGGCGCCGCTCAGGGCCAGGGCCAACAGGGCTGCCCACAGGAGGTAACGGAGGTTTTTCATCGACCGCCTAAAATTTCATGGTGTAGCCCAGGAGAAATAATAGCGCGATCGCGGTGGCATGCAGCAGGAACCAGCCCAACCTCGGGAAGAGGACGTAAGAGAAAAAGCGAATCATCTCGTCACCCCTTCAAAAATGCAGCGGTCAGGCGGCCAGCGGCATAAACCAGGGCGAACCCCAGAAAATGCGCCAGCCACCAGCGCCAGGAAAGAAATTGCCAGCCTGGTCTCACGATCTCGGCCGCTCCCCCCGATCCTTGCTCCGAATGGCTATAATCTAAGCATGGCAAAGGGGAAAATCCAGCCTGGGCCAGCAGAAAAACCGGCCCCTGGCGCCTTCATATTAATTTTTCGGCATTCTTTAGAATTTCTTAAGAGGAAAGGGATAGTCGATCTTGCTCAAACAGCACCGGGCATCAAAACCCGGACAGGCGGGCGATCTGCTCCATGAGGCCGCAGGTGAGGGCCAGGGCCTGTTTCGGCTGGGCGGCCCGCCAGGGCGGACCCAGGTTGATCTCCACCCGCCAGCCCCATTCCAAGGGGTGATAAGACACGCCCACGGGTACAAAAGGCAGCAGCCCCAGACCGTCCCGGTGCTGGAGCTTCAGCAGCATCTGGATGAGGCGGTGCTTACCAGGGCCGACCTGCCCCCGGACATAGGTGCCCTCGGGGAAGAGGACGACATAGGCCCCCTCTTCCAGCAGGGGCAGCAGGCGCTTGAAAGAGGATAGGGTGGCGCGGGGATTGTGCCGATCCAAGGGCACTCCGCCCCAGGCGTACAGCACGTCACGGATTACCGGCTGCTGGAAAAGCTCCACCTTGGCGATATAATGGAGCGGCGGCGGCAAGGCCATGCCGACGAGGGGAATATCCTCCCAGCGCTGGTGTTTGGGGCAGATGATGGCGGGTCCGTGAGCCGGCAGGTTTTCGAGGCCCTGGATTCTTAATGCGAAATAGCGCCCCAAGGTCTGCCGGCAAAACCAGCGGCCCAGACGGTAGAAAGCGGGGCAAAGGGCGTTGATCATGAATAGGGGTTTTTATCACATATGGAAGCGGGTTTAAAACCCGCCCCTATAATTTTGATGCTAAAATATCAGAGGCCAGAAGCAAGGTCAATTCCAGATCTGGAAGGAAGGTTTTCATGATCTACCTGGACTACAATGCCACCACGCCGGTGGCCCCGGAGGTGGCGGCAGCCATGCTGCCTTTCCTGGGGCCGGAGTTTGGCAATCCGAGTTGCGACTATCCCCTGGGGCTTCGCGCCCGGGAGGCCATGCACCAGGCCCGCCGCGAGGTGGCGGCGCTCTTGAATTGCGCCCCGGATGAAGTGGTGTTCACCAGCGGCGCCACCGAGGCCAACAACCTGGTCCTCAAGGGCACGGCGTTCAGCCGCGGCAAAGGCCGGATCATCACCGCGCTCACCGAGCATCCTGCGGTGCTAAATCCTTGCCTGTTCTTGGATTCCCTGGGATTCAAACTCACCATCTTGCCAGTAGATTCGCAAGGTCTGGTGGACCCTGACGCCGTGCGCCGGGCCCTGACTCCGGACACCATC
This sequence comes from Deltaproteobacteria bacterium, assembly GCA_023381945.1. The sequence continues at coordinate 2,714 of JAMCQY010000071.1, read as the reverse complement.
CTCATCAGCATCATGCACAGCAATAACGAGACCGGCGCCCTGGCGCCCCTCCAGGAGATCGCCGCAATTGCCCAGGAAGCCGAAGTGCCGCTGCATACCGACGCGGCCCAGAGCGTGGGCAAGGTCAAGGTGGACGTGGAGGAACTGGGGGTGGATTTTCTCACGGTGGCGGGACATAAATTTTATGCCCCTAAAGGGGTGGGAGCCTTGTATATCCGCCGGGGCCGGGAACTGACGCCATTGCTGCACGGGGCCTCCCAGGAAGGCGGCCGCCGGGCCGGCACCGAGAATATTCCTTATATGGTGGGCCTGGGAGAGGCCTGCCGGTTGGCAAAGCAGCGGCAGGCTGCTGATGCGGCGCACCTCCGGGGCCTGCGGGACCTCCTGCACGAAAAGCTGCGGGCCGGTTTCCCCGGCCTGGTGCTGAACGGGCCCCCGGAGACCGAGCGGCTGCCCAGTACCTTAAACGTCTCTTTTCCAGGGCTGGCCGGCAGCGATCTCATGGCCGGGGTCCCGGAGGTGGCCGCCTCCCTGGGGTCCGCCTGCCACGCCGGAGTGGAGGCCGTCTCCCCGGTTCTGGCGGCCATGGAGGTCTCGGCCGAGGTCGTCCGGGGCGCGGTGCGCTTCAGCGTGGGCCGGCCCACCACCCGGGAGGACATTGAGAAGGCTGCGGAGCTGGTCCTGAAGCAAGCTCACGTCCTGGCTCGAAAATAACCAGAGGCACGGCAAGCTGTGCCCCAGGGGTTCATTTATAAAGTCGCAGGCGCCCTTCTCACAAAAAAAAGCAGGCCAAGGCCTGCGGCTACCGTTGTCCCCCTGAGGTTCCGGTCAGCGCTTGCCCAGCACTTCTTCGATGATAGTGTCGGCCACCTTTTCGGAATCGATCTCGTAAGTGCCCTGCTCGATAGCCTCTTTCAGGCGGGCCACCTTGTCCGGGCGGACTTCCGGGGTCTGGTAGACGACTTCCTGGGCCAGGTGAATCAATCCTTCCAAGTGTTCCTTGCCCTCCTCGGAGGTTTCTCCGGAATTCGAGTTTGACCGGCCGCCAGGACGATTTTTCTTTTTATTACTCATATATTTGGAGTCGATTTTATTACTTTTAAATCGGCCAATCAAGAAAATAAATTTATGGTTAATTCCGGTTAAACTTAAGACGATCACTGCTGGGGCGCAATGGCCACTTCTATTTATTCTTATCGGATTTGGACGCCAGAGCTTGAATTATTGGAGACTGTGCAAGCAGCCTCCGTTTTCAGGAGGCCCATGCGAAAATCATGGAGAACAGCCGCTACCGCTGTATATTGCAGGCGAGGGCGCCTGCTTTCCATCATATGCGGTTTAATGAGACTCGGAGTTGTTGGAAGGGATTTTTCGCAGAGTTCCAAGTGTCTGGTGGCCCAGTTAGGAACGTTTTCAAGTTTCTCCGGCTAGCCAGAGATAGAGAAATTGGGGGCCAGCCGAGTCTAATTCCGGTAGCATGGAATAGATATTGGGCCGGTAACTGCCGGGGCGGTGATAGCGCACAATCCGGGCCTTGGAGATCTTCGCCAGGGCCTGGGCCTCTTTCAGGGCGTCGTCCAGATACCCGATCTTGTCGATTAATTTCAGGTCCCTGGCCTGGGGGGCGGTGAAGATGCGGCCATCAGCCACTTGTTTTACCTCTTTGAGGCTCAGCTTCCGGCCGGTGGCCACCACATTGATAAAATCCCGGTAGAATTGCTCGATGACCTGCTGCATCATCTCTTTTTCTTTAGGAGTGGCAGGCCGGAAAGGTGACCAGAAATCTTTCCAGGCCCCGGTTTTCACCAAGTCGGTATCCACCCCTACCTTGTCCATCAGGCCCCGAAAGTTGAATTTCATGGCGATGACCCCGATGGAGCCTGTGATGCAAGTGCGAGAGGCCATGATGGTGTCGCCGGCCTGGGCCACATAATAACCGCCGGAGGCGGCCAGGCCTTCTAGGCAGACGACGATGGGCACATGGCGCTCGGACTTGAAATTTTGCAGTTCGTGGAGGATGACATCGGCGGCGCTCACCGTGCCTCCGGGAGAATTGATCTTCACGACCACCGCCTTAATGTGATGGTCCTTGGCGGCTTTGTCCAACTCTTCTTTCACCCGGCTGGGGGTGGTGACCCCCTTGAAGAGGCTAAGTAAGCGTTGGGGTCCACTCTCCAGGACCATGCCGTGGATCTCCATGAGCAGGACTTTGTCGCGGCCGTAGCCTTCGATCGTTTTCTCCTTCAGGGGCTCGGGCTCTTCGAAGAGGCTGACCTTGACGGTGATGCAACCGGCCAGCACTAGGAAGATTAAGCTTATCAGAACCAGGTATTTGAGGGTTTTGGAATACATATGCCGCCTTTCGGTAATGGCGGTTCCCGAACCGCCCGCATCGCCCACTAGTTCATCTCCTTATAGTTGATGTAGCCCACGGGTGCAATCCCTCTTTTTGATCCGGGTGGTGGGGTGAGCCGTTTCTGGCCGACCTGCTGAGGTTGGCGAGCTTGGGACGCCAGCGCTACCGGAAGATTTTTTAAGCTCTGTTATAATCTTTCTTGCAGGCCAAACCGATATATTTATGGAAGGGGCAAATTTGGCTCCAGAAAGAAAAAAGCGCTTGACACTTTTAAAATAGATGATAAACAATAATCGTTTCAGAACTATCACCTTATTGGCCTCAGCAATCTTCTTCAATTGAAACGTACGTAAGTCGC
>JAMCQY010000192.1 GCA_023381945.1 Deltaproteobacteria bacterium | reverse complement strand
GAAGAAGAACGTGCCGCCAGGAACAAAGGCGCGAATATATTGTGACATAAGTTAGGTCTAACTTAATTGTTGAAGTCTATGACTACTGAAGGCGGGATGCGCTTCGCTTTCCCGCCCTACGGCTACTCACTGTTATTTATCTATACAATTCTTGGGTCCATTAACTTTCATCAGTTTAATGAAAAACACCCAGGATCAAACCAAATACCTCTCCCCCACCTCTTTGGCGAACTTCACCCCTTGGGGGCTGCTGAACTGGCGGTCCAGGCTGCGGTATTGGATGGCTTCGGCCACGTGGGGCAGGCTGAGGTGGGCTTCGCCTTCCAGGTCGGCGATGGTGCGGGCGATTTTGAGGATGCGGGTGTAGGCCCGGGCGCTCAGTCCCAGGCGCTCCACCGCGGTTTCGAGGAGCCGCCGGGCCTCCGGCCCCAGGGCGCAATGTTCCTGGACCATTTTGGCGCTCATCTGAGCGTTGGCAAAGACCCGCCTAACCTTTGCGAAGCGGCTCTCCTGCACCCAGCGGGCCTGGGAGACCCGGGCCCGCATGGCCTCGGAGCCTTCGCCGCCCGGGTCCGCGGCCAAATCTCTAAAAGGCACCGCGGCCACCTGCACCTGGAGGTCGATGCGGTCCAGCAGCGGTCCGGAGATGCGGGCGCGGTACTGCTGAATCTTTTGGGGTGCGCAGGTGCAGACCCGCCCGGCGTCGCCGTAATAGCCGCAGAAGCAGGGATTCATGGAAGCCACCAGCATGAAGCGGGCCGGGAAGGTTATGGCGGTGGCGGCCCGGGAGATGGTGACCACGCCGTCTTCCAGGGGCTGGCGCAGCACCTCCAGGGTGGAGCGCTTGAATTCAGGCAGTTCGTCCAGGAAGAGCACGCCGTGGTGGGCCAGACTCACCTCCCCCGGCCGGGGGGTGGTGCCGCCGCCGATGAGTCCGGCGTCGGAGATGGTGTGGTGCGGCGACCGGAAGGGCCGCAGCCTCAGGAGCCCCTGGCCGGGCTGGAGCTGCCCCACCACGCTGTAAATCTTGGAGGTCTCGAGGGCCTCTTCCGGGTTCAGCCGCGGCAGGATGGAAGGCAGCCGCTGGGCCAGCATCGTTTTACCTGCACCCGGCGGCCCGATCATCAAGACGTTGTGGCCGCCGGCCGCGGCCAGCAGCAGGGCCCGTTTCACCGGCTCCTGGCCCTTGACTTCCCGGAAATCGAGGTCAGAGTCGGCCGCCGGATAATCGCTGTCGGCAGGCGAGGCCTGGAAAGCGCCCAGCGGCTCCCGGCCGGTGAGGAACTCCACCAGTTGGGCCAGGGTGTCGGCGGGATAAATTTCGATTCCCTGGACCACCGCGGCCTCACGTATATTGTCCCGGGGGATGATGAGAGCCAGGCCTTTCTCACGGGTGGCCAGGGCCATGGAAAGGATGCCCCGGGTGGGCTTGAGGCGGCCATCCAGGGAGAGTTCTCCGAAAATGATATACTTTTCCAGGCTTTCCTGCGGAACGATCTCCTGGGCCGCCAGGATGCCCAGGGCCACGGGCAGGTCGAAGCCGGTGCCTTCTTTGCGCACGTCGGCCGGCGCGAGATTTATGGTGACCCGATTGCCAGGGAATTTGTAGCCGGAGTTCTTCAGGGCGGCCCGGACCCGGTCCTTGCTCTCCTTCACTGCCACTTCGGGCAGGCCCACGGTGGCGAAATAGGGCATACCCGGGGCCAGGTCCACCTCGACCTCCACCAGGTAGGCGTCCACCCCCTTTAGGGCGCCGCTTTTAACTCGAGCCAGCATGATGACTTAGCAGTCGGCTGATCATCTGAAGAAGGGAAAGGCTGCGCCTCCCATCAGGACCGATACCAGGATGATCAACAGGGCGGCGATGGAAAATGTCTCGGTGTTGAGAAGCGGTTCGGACCCTTTCAGCCTCAAAAGGGAATAGGGCCAAATTTTCCGGGTGTCATAAAAGACCGAAACCGCCCAGATGGCCAGCATCCCCAGCTCGCCTAGATAAATTACCGGCTTTCCCAGTCTAAAATTGAGAATCATACTACTGATGAGCAAAATGGTGATGCAAAAGACAATCGGCTTTTCGAAAATAATCACCGGCCAGTACCAGGCGCTTTTCTCCCTGAGGAATTTCATGATGCGGTTATATTTGTCGAAAACCCAAACCGGGTCAACGCCTTCAACCTTGAGCTGCACCGAATAACCACTGAAATCGAGTAAAATGGTTTTATCGAATCTGGTCTTCTGACCCCAACCCTCAATCCAGAAGGTCAGATCGTGCACCCGGTCGGGCAAGTCTTCCTGGACCAGGAAATCGGCCATTGTACTGCAAAATACCCGGCTGCCGTTCAGGGTGGTGGAAATCCGGAAATAGCGGTCGATCTCAGGCCGGGTAAAGGTCTCCTGGACGATCCGGGCCAGGTTGACCAAATCGTCCTGGTCCAGGAAACAAGGCCTGGCCTTACCCTGCTTCTCATATCTCTTTTCCAGGGGTTCCATGCGTCTTCCAATGGCGGAATGGTCTGGCCCAACATAATCCATAACCCCCAGAATTTCAATGATAATAAAGTAGCCAGTTCCCAGTTTTTAGTTTTTAGTTTTTAGTTTTACAAAGATTATGCAGAAGATGCGAGCGGCTCAGAATTGGTGGGAATGCGGAGGAAATCGAAAGAAAAAAGCTCAAACCCGGGCTGGGGATTTCGCCGGGGAATGTTTGATTGAAGCCGGGAGACGGTGCGAGCCGCCGGGCAAAAAAATTTTCAGGCCTCGCCTTCGTCCAGAATATCTTCGAGGGATTGGCTGGAATAGCCGTAACACATGACAGGTTTCGGCACCGGGCTTTGCCGGATCCCCTTAATGCTCTTCGCCTGCTTTAAGGCCTTGCCGGATTCCATTTCCGTGGGGATGGGAGATTTGCTCTTGAGGAAGCCGGCCCTGAGGCCATAGATATCAAAGACAGTGCCGTTGTCGAACCAGCCCAATTGCCGGCCGTTCCAGCCAAAGATTTTATCCTCCAGAAGATATCCGGCCGCCCGGCCATCCCAGGTATAGATGGTGGTGCAATCCTCGGCGAAATAGGCCACGGGTTTGCCGCCTTTATTAAAGAGGGTGGTTTCCATGTTCACCGTCTCCCCGATTAACCATGATGGTGAATTAAGATCCGGCCTCTTGCCAGGCCGCGTGTTCGATCTTCATGCAGCGGTTCTCTACGACCTGCAGGCCGGCCTGCCGGGCTTTTTCAGCAGATACGGGCTCTTCCAACTCCAGTTGCATCCAGACAGCCTTGGCCCCTTTAGTGATCGCCTCGTCCACGATGGCAGGGATGGCTTCAACTTTGCGGAAGATGTCCACCACCTCCACCGGGAAAGGAATGTCTTTGAGGGTGGGGTAGCATTTCTCCCCCAAAATCTCCTGACAGCCAGGGTTCACCGGGATAATGCGGTAGCCGTGGCGTTGCAGGTATTGAGCCACCTGGTAGCTGGGACGTTCGGGATTTGAAGAGAGGCCCACCACCGCAATGGTATGATAATCCTTGAGGATCTTATTGATTGCCGATTCCGGTTTCTCTGTCATGGTCCCGGTCTCCTTTATAAAAGTGAGCAGTGAGCTGTAAGCAGTGAGCAGCAGTAAATCTTGTGGTTACTGCTCACTGTTCTCTGCTTACTGCTCACTAAAAAGTCATCGTGGTCCCTTCGGTAACTTTGGCTTCCTGCAGTTTTAAGGCATCTTCGATCTTCAGGACGGTCTTGACGTATTGATAGCCGAATTTCAACAGCTCCTCGTCATCGTCCCAAATCTTCTCCAGGATGTCCTCATCAACTGCGAAAAGTTGCAGGAAACGGCTCTTGAAGACAAATTTGCGGAACTGGTCCAAGTCGTACATCACCATGGCGAACAGGCGGTTGCCCCGCTCGTCGGCGACCGGGCCGCCGTCCTCGCCCCGGCGCAGCATCATGGTCTTCCATTCCAGGTTCATTTCGTCGTAATGGTCCACGCCCTGGTCTTCCCGCCAGGTGGCCACGGTCCATTCGGCCTCATCTTCGTAACCGCGGCAGTGCGGTTCTCGAACGTAAAAGTAGAATTCCTCCACCGCCTTTTTGCCCTCTTCCGGTTCGGTGATCAGAGTGCCCTGGCCGATGGGGTAGTAGCGGCAGGAGGCCGGGCGGTCGGTATAAACTTCGCAGCCAGTCACCGGTTTAACGAAGGGGCATTTTCCTTCAAACCGGGGCATATCCATGATGACCATGGGCAAGCCAGACTTGTCGTGATCCTCGCTGCGAGTATATTTGGCGAGAAATTCCCCGGAGGGGATTCTGAGGCGATTCTTCAGGCGCAAGATATCGTAAGGGGTAAGGATAATAGTGGTCTTACCGCAGCACTCAGTAAAGCAGGAGACTCCCTGATGGCAGCGAAACCGGAAACGGCTCTCTGGGGTAAGTTTCCGAGGCTCCACCACCTTCATATTCATATCAACCATGCGATTACTCCTTTGGATTATTCCCTGTCAGGCTCTGATTTTACCAGAAATTCCTTCCAAATAATAGCGGTAATGTAGGACAGGCGCCCTCGCCTGTCCTGGGACAGCCGGGAGCGGCTGTCCTACCCTCTGCTTTAATCCTCCACCATCAGCTCCAGGCTGCGGGAGATTTCATCTTTAACCGGAAAGGGGGTGTTCGGGTCTGCTTCAAAGCGGTTCTGTAACTCGTAGGTGTCCATCTCCAGAGGGATAGCGGCATAATTGAAGCCCTGATTGATCCAGCCCATAAGATAGAGTTCCACGAATTTTTCCGGCCCCAACAGCTCATATTGCACGGCGTGCACCAATTCATGGAATAGGGTGACGTCGGGGTCGGCTCCCGGAAATTCATCAACCAGCAGGATGGTGTCCACATAGGTGATGCCGGAAAAGCTGGTAAAATCCAGCATGGGGATGGCCTTTTCGTCGAAGGTGGCGCGGTAGGCTTCGAGAAACTTGGGATTTTCCAGGGCCGGCACCATCACCAGCCGGACCTTTTGCAGCAGCGACGGCTCAAAAAACGGGGAAAATTGGGCGATGGTCTGGTCCGGCAATTTCCTTCCCCTGGGCCGGTAGGCGTTCCGTTGCTCCTTGATCCATTTTTGCCCCTGGGCGATTAACAGGGTCATGAGCTGGTTCATGTCCATGAGAGGCTCCTTTTAATAGCCAGTAGCCAGTTGTCAGTTGTCAGTAAAAAGAGATAACAGGATTAAATATAACTCTAGTTTGATCAATCGGGAATAATTAAAATTTTTAGAAAATCCACATTACAATCTGCAACATAGTCCGGGATGCTTAGAGCTGACGTATTAATTTTTTTCCGCCAGGTTTTTGGCATATTTTTCAATAAGCCATGGAGCTCCTCTATTAATTTTTCTTCCCTAACAACCTTTTTAGCTACCGTACAGGCCTGTTTAAGATCCTTTTCTTTCTTTTCTTTTCTAATGGGAATAAAAGCTATTAAAAGCTTATGCAGTACAAAAGCGGGCATCGATGGTAAGGCTATCCGGCCGATATCCCGCAATGACACCTCTAACTTATTATCGAGGAGTAAATTAAGATAAGGAATTGGTACGGGATTAGTAGATAATTCTTTAACTTTTGTTATTTTCTTGTCGCCGCCACCTTTGCGAGGTTGTAAAAACTCTATTTTTAATTCGTTGCCTTCATAAAATATTGTTCCATCGCTATTAAATATCTGTCTAAAACCCAGTTCTTTTAGTACGGCTTCCAGATCGGCAGATGGGCCTTTATATGGCAGAGGAATGGCAAAGTCCACATCTACAGTGCGCAAAGGAAACCATTCGACTCCAAAATGACTTTGATATACTTTAAAACAGTAACTTCCTACCAGCTCAACCCCCGCTGAAAACAAACCCAACCGCTCCATCTCAGCAAAAAGTTTCCGCAACGGTTCCGTAAAATCCCTTAGTGCCTGTGCCATCTTCTGAGCCTTCAAAAGTTTTAGGGCGTTCTTGGTGGAGCGCAATTCCCGAATTAATCTCTGCCGATTCTTAATTCTTTCGGACAGTCGCTGGACTGCCGGATCGTTCTCGCTGCCGAGGTAAATATCTTCAAACTTCTGGCCTTTCCTTTTATGCAAATATAAAAATCCTGCTCCCCGGCCATTTTTCCGTTTAATTGAGCCTGCTGGAGTAAGCAATAATTCTCCTATAAGCCTCGCCTGATAATCGAGGTAATAATCACGGCTCTCATCCCATATTTGCTCAATAACCACAGTCATAACCCTTTAAATTGACTGTACCCCACAAAAGAGCAAAAAGCAAGTTTGTGGGGTATAGCTCCACTGCTTTACCCCACAAATTGGAAAAAAGAAGTTTTGTGGGGTATTTGTGGGGTATAAGCAACCGGGAAGCTTTTCAGAATAAAATTCTCCGACACAAAAAAGCCGGCCCCGAGGGGCCGGCTTGGTGGTTAACGGTGATGGTCCCGCCGCTTAGAAGCCCCGGCCCGACATGCGGGCGTAGAGCATGGCCACGGTGCGGTACACCATGTGAGCCATCTTGGTGTAGGGGGCGTAAAAGAACAGGAAAAACACGCTGCACAGGTGCAGGAAGTACGTGGGGTACGCCAGGATCGGGATATGCAGCAAGCGGAACAGCCAGGAGAGCAGGCCCGTGGCGCCCACGGCAAAGACCACGTAGATCAACAGCCAGTCAAAGTAGCTGCCGAAGCCGGCCTTTTCGGCATTGGCCCGGCGATCCTTGACGATATTGTAGATGCCATAGAGCAGTCCGGCGGTGCCGACCATAGCCAGCAGCTTGATGGGCGAGAACATAAAGTATGGGGATTCGTGGTGCAATACCCATTCATTCAGGAAGCCCCAGCTAGTGACGATGGCCAGGAAAATAAACCCGAAGACCAGGAACAGGTGGTTGGTGGACCGGGTATAGGTGGTCTCGCACAGCCGGAAGCGGTTGTGCATCAAGATATCCTTGATGACCTCGATGAGGTTGCCCACCAGGTTGCCTTCCACCCGGACCTTCCAGGGATTGTTGGCGTTCAGGTCTTTCCAGTAGCGCATCACGCCCAGTCCCAGCACCGCCGCTGCAAAGAAGAAAGCGGGGACGAAAATGGCGTCAATTAGCCAGAAAGTGGGAAACATCTTGGAGTAGACAATGGGACCGTCCGGAATATGCAGCCCTGAACCTACGCCAATCATCCCCGTGAATTTCAGCATGAAGAGCAGAACCACTACCGGGAGGGCGATGAGCACGGGCAGAAAACGGCCATCGCTCACCATCTTGGCCAGTTGCGGCGGCTGGGAGTATTCCTCGATGCACATCTTCCGCAGGGCTCCCATCACTTCACCGGGCTTGGCGCCCCGGGGGCAGTAGACGGTGCAGTCGCTGCACTGATGGCACAGCCAGATATCCGGGCTTTGCACCACCGACTTCAAGCCCCATTGGGCCTGGAGCATCTCTTTCCGGGGGAAGGGCTTGCTATCGGGAGTGGGGTTACAGACCACCGAACAGGTGTCGCACTGATAGCATTTTTTGACCGTGTCCCCCCCGGCGGCGATGACCCGGTTGACGAATTGCAGGTCAGGTTTGATAACAGTTTCGCCTGCCATGGATCATACCTCCTAAAATTCCTTGAAGGGGTTAGGGCCGACTTCTTTAATCCGGGTCACAAAATCTTCAATCATTTGCGGCAGTTTGTCGAAGTCGGAGTGGCCTATCTGATATTGCTGCACCCGGTCGGATTCCAGTCCCAGCTTGTCCAGGGTTTCCGACAGCTTACTCAAACGGTAATTGCAGAGCTCACTGCCCTTGGCAAAGTGGCACTGATAGTCGTCCCCGTATTTGCAACCCAGCAGCATCATTCCATCCACGCCCCGAGAGAGGGCGTCCGAGACCCAGACCATGTTAAAGGACCCCAGGCAGCGCAGGGGAATGAAACGGATTCTCGGGTCGAGTTTCAGCTTATGCAAGCCCGCGGCATCCAGGGCCGGCATGGCATCGTTTTCGCAGATGAGGCCGATGATCCGGTAAGGCACGTTGGGATCGTCTTCGTCCTCGATCTCCGGCACGTCGCAGGCCTTGAGCATGGAACCGATGATGTCGACGCTGTAGTCCTTGAAGGAGACGATGCGTTCCGGGCAGGCCCCCATGCAGGTGGCGCAGCGGCGGCACCGGTTGATCTTGTAGAACGGGGTGCCTTTTTCGTCTTCTTCGATGGCGCCGAAGGGACATTCTTCCGTGCAGCGCTTACATGAGGTACAACGCTGCATGAACGGGTCGGGGAAGGTCTCGTCCCAGGCCCGGGGATGCACCGCCATACCCTCGGCCACGTGTTCCACCGCCTGGATGGCCTTGCAGGCCGCGCCGGCGCCGTCCGCCATGGCCATGGGAATGGTCATGGCCTGGTGCACGGTCCCTGCGGCATAGATCGCGGTGCGCCGGGTTTCGTACGGGAAACAGATGAAGTTGGAATCAGCAAAGCCGTCGTAGGCCCTGCTCTCCGGATTGGTTTCCGGCAACCAGGGACCCTGGCGGTAACCGAGATTGATCACCGGCTCATCCATGGTCATCGGCACCAGGCCGGTGGCCAGCACCACCAGGTCGGCTTCGAAGATTACATTCTCGCCCAACAAGGTGTCTTTTGCGGCGATATTGAGCTTGCCGTCGCCGGCCAGGGTGACGCCTTCGATCTCAGCCTTGGTCAGCATGACGCCGGGGTCGCTTTGCGCTTCTTTATAGAAGAGCTCGGTCTGGCCCGGGGTGCGGATGTCCTTGTAGAGGATCATGGCCGTG
>JAMCQY010000227.1 GCA_023381945.1 Deltaproteobacteria bacterium | reverse complement strand
AGGAGGAGATCACCGCCGAGGTTCTGGAAGGCCCGCAGTCCGCGGTCTGGGACCAGGCGGAGAACCGGATGCACTTCCAGAAGGCGTTGTTGGAGTGGCTGTTGGGTTGACCGGGGACGGGGGACGGGAGACGGGGGCCAGTGAATGAACCATGAATAAAGCATAGAGGCAGTTGTTGTGCTGAACCCTTTGACCACGCTTTTTTCCTTTCACACATGCAAAGGGAGCAGATAAATGCCTGAGCAGAGGAATTTTCTCGAATATCATAAATCTATAGCCAGCGAACTTAACGCCACGAAAGATAGGATCCGTCGGCTGATAGGCAATCAACACTGGCTAACCGACGGCGAGCATAAGGAAGCCGTGCTCCGCAAGGTGCTCAGAACTCACCTGCCTGAATCAGTGCGAGTGGGGAGGGGATTTGTTTGTTTTAAAAATGAAAGCTCTAATCAAATCGATATCCTGGTCACTTCATATGACAGGCCGACCCTTTTCAAAGATGGCGAATTGGTTTTAGTCACCCCCGATGCAGTGCAGGCGATAATAGAAATAAAAACCGCTTTAAGGAGCGGACCTGATATTGAAAATGTCATCAAAAAATTATCAAAAAACGTTAAAGAAATTCGATCCAATGGTAACAAAAATTGCCAGGCCGGGCTTTTTGTTTATGAGGAGCCTGAGAATCGTAATCGAATTGAGGATAGTTTGGTTCTCCGGGCGCTGCAATCAGCAGCCAATGGCCAGGAAGGAAAAGTGGTCAACTGGATTGCATTTGGGCCAGATCGGTTTTTCCGTTTCTGGAGTAACGGGCGCTGGGATGTGCGCAGTCCCTATGATGGTCCGGTTTGGCATTCCTATGAACTCAACGAAGGTCTGGCTCATGCCTATTTTGTGAGCAATGTAGTGTGGGATGTCAGCAGACAAAATACCCTGGATATGCAGTATGCATGGTTCCCTGTGGAGGGTGGCAAAGAGCGGTTTCGTCGCTGGTACATTCCCTTGTCAAATGGACAAGCGATGCAATTTAATCAATAGAGCATGTAAGGTGCGTCCCATGCACCATTAATCAAAGGTTGGCGGATTTGATACAGAAATAGAGACTTTTCTTAAGGAACAATAAGCCAATGCCCAACATCAAAAAAATCGTCCTCGCCTATTCCGGCGGGCTGGATACTTCGGTAATCCTCAAGTGGCTCAAGGAGACCTATAAGTGCAAGGTGGTGGCCTTTGCCGCCGACCTGGGCCAGGGCGATGACCTGGCCGAAATCGAGAAAAAGGCCAGGGCCACCGGCGCTGACGAGGTCTTCGTCGAGGATCTGAAGCAGGAGTTTGTCTGGAACTACGTCTGGCCCATGTTCCGGGCCAATGCCCTCTATGAGGGCTCCTATATGTTGGGGACCTCCATCGCCCGGCCCTTGATCGCCAAGGCTCAAGTGGAGGTGGCCCGGAAGACGGGAGCCGACGCGCTCAGCCATGGCGCCACCGGCAAGGGCAATGATCAGGTGCGCTTCGAGCTCACCTACCAGGCCCTGGCCCCTGATCTGAAAATCATCGTCCCATGGCGGGAGTGGGATCTGGCGGGCCGGGCCGATTGTGTGGCCTACGCCAAAAAGCACGGCATTCCGGTGCCGGTGACCAAAGAGAAGCCCTACTCCAGCGACGCCAATGTCCTGCATATCAGCTTCGAAGGCGGCATCCTGGAGGACCCCTGGGCCGAGCCGCCGGCGGAGATGTTCGTTATGACCAAATCGCCCCAGGAGGCCCCGGATAAGCCGCACTACCTGGAGATTCATTACGAGCAGGGCGATCCAGTGGAGATTGACGGCCAGCGCCTTAGCCCGGCTAACCTGCTGACGCTGCTGAACGAAATCGGTGGCGAGCACGGCGTCGGCCGGGTGGACCTGGTGGAAAACCGCTACGTCGGCCTGAAATCCCGGGGCGTTTACGAGACTCCCGGCGGCACCATACTGCGGGCGGCGCATCAGGCAGTGGAGTCCATTACCCTGGACCGGGAAGTGATGCACCTGCGGGACAGCCTCATGCCCCGCTATGCCGAAATGGTCTATAACGGCTACTGGTTTGCTCCGGAGCGCGAGGCTCTGCAAAAACTGATCGATGAGGCGCAAAAACCGGTGACCGGCACTGTCCGACTGAAGCTTTATAAAGGCAACGTCACGGTGGTGGGGCGCAAGGCCCCCAAGTCCCTGTACCGCCCCGACCTGGTGACCTTCGAGGCCGGGGGCGACTACCAGCAGGCCGATGCCACCGGCTTTATCCGCCTGAATGCCCTGCGCCTGAAGATCAAGGCAAGGCTGGAAGGGAAGTAGGGGCCGACCCGCGTGTCGGCCCTGGGGCGGACACATGGGTCCGCCCCTACAGACTGATGGAGGCTGTAATTCCTGGATTATCCGCGTTACCTGGTATCGGCCCTCTGCTGGGCCCTGGGGTGCCTGATGCTTTTCTGGCAGCCCGGCCGCAATCTGTGGATCGGGGTGCGCCTGCCCTGGACCTTGGCGGACGCCGCCATCTGGAAGAAATCCTGGCGCCTGTCCTCCCGGCTGCTCATGGTCATGGGGGTGACGGTGCTGTTTTCCTGGCGGGCCTTTTTGATTTCCACGGCCCATCTCATCGGCCTGAGCTGCCTCTATACTGTGCTGCTCTACCGCTGGAAGTACGGCACCTGGCGCTTTTGGAAGGACATCGGCTGGATCGACTACCGGCCGGTGGTGCGCTGCACCCACTGCGGCCATTTCCAAAAGCTGCGGAATGAAGGCGAATTACCCGTCGCCAGCTGCGAGGCCTGCGGTCATTTGTGCCGCAGCCGCCAACTGGGCAGCCAGTGGCTCAAACTCCGCCTCCAGAGCCTGCAGCGCGCCATTGCATCCCTGGGGGGCCGCCCACCGGCAGGTCCAACCAGGGCGTGAAGTTTTAGATTACGAACCGCCGCGCCCGGCGGTTCCTGAGCCGGCGGGGCCGCCGGCGCTATTTTAATTAAGGGAGTTGGCATCATGGCGCAAAAACCCTGGGGCGGGCGATTTGCCGGAGAGACCGAGAAGACCGTGGAGGATTTCACCACTTCTCTGAGCTTCGATAAGCGCTTATTTCGTCAGGACATCGCCGGCTCCACGGCCCATGCGCGAATGCTTGCCCGCCAGGGGATTATCTCAGAGACCGAGGCCGAAGAGATCGTCCGGGGCCTGGAGGATATCCGGGCCGAAATCGAGGCGGGGCAATTTACCTTCGACCCGGCCCTGGAAGACATTCATATGGCCATCGAGACCCGGCTCACCGCCAAGGTCGGCGAAGTGGGCCGCAAGCTCCATACCGCCCGCAGCCGCAATGACCAGGTGGCCCTGGACGTGCGCCTTTATCTGTCAAGCGAGGTGGAGGCCCTTATCGAGGCGTTGACTGAACTGCGCCGAGCCGCGGTGAGGCTGGCCCGCCATCAACTGGAGACCATCCTGCCGGGCTACACCCATCTGCAGCGGGCCCAGCCCGTCTTGTTGGCTCACCATTTCCTGGCCTATGATGAAATGTGGCGGCGGGATATCCAGCGCCTGAGCGAATCGCAGGCCCGTATCAAGATTTCGCCTCTGGGGGCCGCGGCCCTGGCCGGGACCACCTTTCCCATCGACCCGCAGTTCACCGCCGAGCAATTGGGCTTTCCGGAGATTTTCCGCAACAGCCTGGACGCGGTGAGCGACCGGGATTTTTTGCTGGAATTCCTCTCCCATGCTGCGATTATCATGGTCCACTTGAGCCGCCTCTCCGAAGAGCTCATCCTGTGGTCCTCGGGTGAGTTCGGCTTTGTGGTCCTGCCGGACGCCTATGCCACCGGCTCCTCCATCATGCCGCAAAAGAAGAATCCCGACGTGCCGGAGCTCATCCGGGGCAAATGCGGCCGGGTGGCCGGGCATCTTATGGGACTGCTGATGACCGTCAAGGGCCTGCCCCTGGCCTACAACCGGGACCTCCAGGAGGACAAGGAGCCGCTGTTTGATACGGTGGATACAGTCAAGGCCGCAGTGACGCTCATGGCCGGCTTGCTGGCGCAATTGGAAGTGCGCCCGGAGCGGATGGCGCAGGCGACGCACGGCGGTTTCCTCACCGCCACCGACATGGCGGATTATCTGGTGACCAAGGGCTTGCCCTTCCGCCGCGCCCATGAGCAGGTGGGGTTGACGGTACGTTACGCCGAATCGAAAGGCAAGGAGCTGTGGGAGCTAAAACTGGAGGAAATTAAAAAATTTGCCCCTCTGGCCCAGGCCGATTTGTTCGACTGGCTGAAGATTGAAAATTCCATAGCCCGGCGGCGCTCCCCCGGCGGCACTGCGCCGGAACGGGTGCGTGAAGCCCTGAAACGGGCCGAAGCGGAACTGGGACTGAATCCGTATGAACAGAAGATGTGAGGGCCGGGGGGCAGTGGTCAGGGGCCAGGGGCCAGTATTTTGTCATCCTGAGCGAAGCGAAGGATCTCGTATTTCTGAGATTCTTCGGTCGCTTCGCTCCCTCAGAATGACATATGAGAAGGTATTTTTAGGAGTTCCACGGCTTCTGCTTTCATTGGTCCTATTATCGCTTTTTTCATCAGCCTGCGGCAAGAAGATGCTGCCCCTGCCGCCTGACAAGGTCCTGCCTGCCGCGGTGCGGGAGTTCAAACTTTCGCAGGAAGGCGATTCATTGGTCTTGAGCTGGCTAATGCCCCGGGTCAATCTCCTGGGGCAGCCGCTGACCCAGGTGGCCGGCTGCCGGGTCTACCGGGCCGAAGTTAAGGGGGTGTCGGCGGAAACTCCCTGTCCCAATACGAGCTTTATCATGTACGCCGACATCAATCTGGCCTATCCGCTGAAAGGTGAGGTGCGCGGCGAGGCAGTGATGTTCCAGGATCGGGAATTGGTCCCGGACCACCGCTACTATTACCGGGTGGCGGCCTACGACCAGGACGGCTACCTGGGGGGGTGGTCTCCCACCCTGAACCACGTCTGGGGCTGGCTGCCCCGGGCGCCCCGGGACCTGAAAGCTGAGGCAGGAGATAAACAGGTGACGTTAAGCTGGCCGCCGGTGACCCAGCTCAGCAACGCCTCCCCGGTTACGGCCCTGGCCGGTTATCTGATCTGGCGCCGCCAAGGAAATGAGGCTTGGCTTAAAGTCAGGCCCGAACCGGTAATCCAGACGACTTATCAAGATGTGGCGGTGTTGAACGAGGTGGAATATACTTACAAGGTTCAGGCGGTGCGCCGTCTGGGAGGCCAACTGCTGGCCAGCCTGGATTCGCCAACGCGGACGGCCAAACCGGTAAAGCTGACCCCGCCGCCGCCGCTGTTGGGCCTGCTGGCGGTGGCCACCAACCAGGGGGGCGAGTTGCATTGGGAACCCAGTCCCGTCCTGGACCTGGCAGGCTACCGGGTCTACCGGCGCGGGCCGGGAGAGGCCAAGCTCGTCCGCCTGACCCCGCAGTTGCTGGCCAAGCCGTATTTCGTGGATACCCAGGTGAGACGGGGCCAGACTTACTATTATTATGTGACGGCGGTGGACAACAGCCCCAGGGCCAACGAAAGCCTGCCTTCGGAGGAGGCACAAATAACTTATTAAATGATTTCTGAATCTATTGAATATAGAGGGGAATGGTTTTTCCCCTTGAAAAGGGACGTCGGATTCTCTGGTACTCTAAAGTTGCAAAAAGAGAATAGAGTATTGGAAATAGAATGTCCGTTAGATGAATTATTTAAAATATTCTTCCCTAATAAGAAAAATGTTTCTATTTCGGAGCTTTCGAGAATTAAAATAGACTTAATTTTGGGAAATACGTTTAATGGAGAGATAACTTTATTTAATTGTATTGGATCAATTAAAAATCTAACCCCAACTTCATTAATGGTGTTTTATCCTGAAGTTGTCTTTTTAGGGGTTCATTTTTATGAAACTGATAATATTTTTTTCAAGAAAGCAAAAATAACTTACAACAATATAGATGAATGGACAAATATACATGGTTTTAAAATAAATGGTATCACCAATAATGAAGTTAATGTAGCTTACAGGCCACCAAGTCCAATTAATTTATTTGAAAATAATAAAGTTAAAATATATATTGATTTTTTCCGTAACGGGCCAACATTATCAAGAATTCAAAAAGAAATTCTAATTAAACAAGAAACTGTTCTAATAATAGAGGCAATTAATAAAATTACTTTTTCTGAATTAATAGAAATTATCTTAAATTTGCGAAATTTTTTTGTTTTTGCTATGTTAGGCCCAACTAATATTGTAAAAATCGATGCGGAGAGCGATTCTAAAACTTTTAAATTCGATGAACAAGAAGATAGGTTATTTTATAGTAATATTTCGATTATTTTCCGAAATGATTATCTTAAAAATACCGTAACATTGGACCATAATGATATGTTGTTTACAATTCATGAAACTGGCTTTAACATAACAACATATGTCTCAAATTGGCTCAGTAATAATTCAATAATTAATCCAATATTTAATCTTTTTTGTCGTGCTATTTATTTTTACGATTTATATTTACCTGAACAGTTAAGGCTATTAGTTATTGCATTAGATTCTTCTTATAAGAGAATGAATGATAAATCAAGGATAAAATATGATGCGATCATTAAAAATGTATTAAGAAATTATCCAAATTTATTTTTAAAAGATTTTCTTGAAAATCAAACTGTTGAGGAATTCAGTTCAAAAGGCGCCAAATTGAGAAATAAATTACTTCATGCAGATATCGATATTGAAACTATTTTTCTGCAAAGTGAAATAATTTATTTTAGGAATAAATTTGCCACGTTAATTATTATGATACTAATGGAGTACATCGGTTTCACATATGAAGAAATATATCAGTTGCTCAAAAGAAGACGTATTTTTAAATAGAAAAATATCTGTTTTAAAAGGTATTTCTGATGCATCACTTCAACTACCAATCCGGCGAACTCTACTGCGAAACCGTCCCGGTAAGCCGCATCGCGGCCCGAGTCGGGACGCCTTTTTATCTTTACAGCGCCGCTACCCTGGAGCACCACTTCCGGGTCTTCGAAGCCGCGTTTCCCGGCTTTCCCCACCTGGTCTGCTTTGCGGTGAAGGCCAACGCCAACCTGGCCATCCTGCGGCTCTTTGCCAGGCTGGGGGCCGGGGCCGACATCGTCTCCGGCGGTGAACTTCACCGGGCCCTGGCGGCGGGGGTTGATCCTGACCGGATCGTATACTCCGGCGTGGGTAAACGGCCGGACGAAATCCGGGCGGCCCTGAAGGCCGGCATCTTATCTTTCAACCTGGAATCCTCCCAGGAAATGGAACAGATCAACCGGATCGCCGGCCGTCTGGGGAAAAAGGCCCCGGTATCCCTGCGGATCAACCCGGACATCGATGCCCGGACACACCCTTATATTTCCACCGGGCTTAAAAAGAACAAATTCGGCATCAACATCGATCAGGCTTTGGAAGATTACCGGCGGGCCTCTGAGCTGCCGAACCTGGAGGTGGTCGGGGTGGCCTGTCACATCGGCTCCCAAATCACCGAAGTCACCCCCTTTGTTTCGGCCCTGGAGCGCCTCAAGGAGCTGATCCGGCTCTTAAAGGAGCGAGGCATCAGCATCCGCTACCTCGACCTGGGCGGCGGCCTGGGCATTCAGTACGACCAGGAAGAGCCGCCGCATCCCCGGGAATACGGCCGCGAGTTGTTGAAGCACCTGCAGGAATTGAAGGTCACCCTGATCCTGGAGCCGGGCCGGGTGCTGGTGGGCAATGCCGGCATCCTGGTGACCAAGGTGCTTTATACCAAAGAGAGTGACACTAAGCATTTCATCATCGTGGACGCGGGCATGAATGACCTGGCGCGTCCCAGCCTTTACGGCTCCTACCACGCGGTCTGCCCGGTGGTGCAGCAGCCCCGCCCATTGGTGACCGCCTCCCTGGTGGGTCCGATCTGCGAGTCCGGGGACTTCCTGGCCAAGGACCGGGAGATGTTGGCCTTTCAAAGGGGGGACCTGGTGGCGGTGATGAGCGCCGGGGCTTATGGCTTCTCCATGAGCTCTAATTACAACGCCCGGCCCAGGGTGCCCGAAATCTTGGTGCAGGATAAGGAATTTTATGTTATCAGAAAACGGGAGACTTACCGCCAACTTACCCGGGGGGAGTCGATTCCGGAGTTTTTGAAATAAAAAATCTTACCGCAGAGGCGCAGAGGACGCAGAGCAAAAATCATTCTCGGCGCTCTCTGCGTCTCTGGTGAATTAATAAATGAATTATGCATATACCTTTCTATAAAATGCACGGCGGCGGCAATGACTTCGTGCTCATCGACCACCGGGCGAAATTCATCCCGGAGGCCGAGCAGCCTTCGTTTGCCCGGCGGGTCTGCCATCGCCAGGTGGGCATCGGCGCCGATGGCCTGATCCTTATTGAAGATTCGGATAAGGCCAATTTCCGCTGGCGCTTTTACAACTCCGACGGCTCCGAGCCCGAGATGTGCGGCAACGGCGGCCGCTGCGCCGCACGGTTCGCGGCGATGCAGGGCATTGCGCCAGAAAATTTATCCTTTGAGACCCTGGCCGGCCTGATTCACGCCAGCGTTGCGGGCCACCGGGTGAAGCTGGCCATGGCCGGGGTGGGAGATTTTAATCTGCATCAGACCATCCCCCTGGATGAAATCAATGTTACCGGGCATTTTGTACGGGTGGGCGTGCCCCACCTGGTGGTGCCGGTGGAGGACCTGGAGGCGGCGCCGGTGACCAAATGGGGCCGGCTGCTCCGCTTCCACCAGATGTTTCAGCCCTGGG
>JAMCQY010000054.1 GCA_023381945.1 Deltaproteobacteria bacterium | reverse complement strand
ATCCGGGCGCAGCTGATCTCCGAATCAAAGCTCAGTTCCCGGAAGGGTAAAACCTCGTGCCCGGGAAACAGAAAAAGGGGCCGTGGCAAACCCGCGACCGGGTCCGCAGCGCTCCCTAGAAAAAAAGTGAGGTCCTTCAGGAAGGTTTCGTGGCCCTCACCATTGGGGGTCACCAACAGAAAGGGCCGCGCCAGGTCCCGGAAGAGACGGGCGAGCACAAAGGCTCCGGAGGCCGGGGTGAGACCTTGGAAATAAGCCTGGCGGGGTTCTTTGCTAAAAACGGTTAAGAGGTTCCGGGAATCGCTTCCCGCTGCCAAAACAGCTTGCATCCTGTAAGCATAACCCGAAATTTCTTGCACTTCAAGATGGATAGACTCAGAACGGCAGGGTCCTGGCGGAGGATAAGAATATGGCTCCCGGCATCCCCCACCCTCTTCAATAAAAAGGCTAGGTCTCAGATCCACGACGCTGGCGTTTTACCGGCACTTGCGGTTGTGTCGTCCATAGGAGCACTTTGACCGCGCCGAGTCTTCTCGGACTGCCAGGGGGCGTCCGTCAACCAGACGGCCGTTGAACATGGCAACGGCCTTCTGGCTCTCCTCTTGGGTCTGCATAGCTACAAAGCCGAAACCGCAGGTCTGCCCGTTGTGCAAATAATTGACGATCCTGGCAGAGGCCACCGAACCGGCCTCGGAAAACAGTACCTGCAGCTCATCTCCAGTCATTTGGTGGGGTAGGTTATTCACGGACAATCGTTTGCTCATGATCTACTCCTTGCCAGTTTTTATCGGGCATGCGCTTCACAGAATTGAAAAAATTCCCCTGACAGGTTCTTCGAGTCCCAAATCAATCATCCGGGCCGGGAGTTCGGGCTTCCGGCTCAGACTCCGGTGTCGAAAAGGACTCCAAAGCAACTTTAGGAGGTCAGTTCTCTTCATATGTCGCCCGAATAGGCGTAGTAGCTTATAGGTACGGAGGGGACGCACGAAAATCCGGTGAGCAAAGAGCGAGGCGTAGCCTTTCATACGCACCCGGTTTACCGCCGCACTGGGGAGAGTGGTGGAATCGATGTCTGAGCACTTAAACCATTTGTCCCAATCGCGCTCGTCGTCAATGATCCCACGGCCGATGTACTCCCTCCATAAGGGTGTGCCCCGGTAGACACACAAGCGATTGAAGCCAAAGGTATCCAACTTCAGCCGGGCGGCGAAACGGAAACTAGAGATAATGTCCTTTTCCGTCTCCCCCGGAGAACCGATGACAAAAAAGCCGTGTACCCGGTCGATGCCATGCCGCTTCGCTTCGCTGACCGCGTGCTCGACCTGCTTCAAGGTCTGCTTCTTGTGCAACCGGTCCAGGATCTTTTGGGTCCCTGCCTCCACCCCAAAGGCCAGGAAATTGCAGTTGGCCTTTTTCATTAGCGGCAGTTGATCCACCGCCACTGCATCCACCCGGCCTTCGCAGCCCCAGCGGAATTCGAGGCGGCGTTCGATAATACCCTCGCAAATTGCGCTAATGCGCTTGCGGTTCAGGAGAAAGTGATCGTCGGTGAGGTAAATCGAGCGATAGCCCAGATCATTTAATTGCTGCATTTCTCCCAAGACATGTGCCGCGGAACGGTGGCGCCATTTGCCTTGCGACAGGGACGGGATATCGCAGTAGATGCAGGAATATGGACAGCCTCGCGAGGTCTGCATGGTACAGAATTTATCCAGGGAGAGGACCGCCGGGACATCCAGTGGTAAGGATTCAATGTAGTCGATGGGCAGGCTGGTCCGGTCAGGGTAAGGAAAGCGATTCAGGTCCCCCAGGAGTGGACGCGGGATATTCTTCACAATCTTCCCGCCTTGACGCCAGACTAGACCGGCCACGGCGCCTGGGTCCTCGATGTTGTCCAGGTAGTCCGGCAAGAGTTCCTCGCCCTCACCGACCGCCACACAATCAAGATCAGAACACCCTTGCAGGATACGGTCGGGATTCATGGTGGCAAAGGCCCCGCCCACGATGAGGGGAATATTCGGAGCCGCGGCTTTCAGCCGTCCGGCCAGATTCTTGAGGGCTGGATAAGTGGTCGTCGAGAGGCAGGAAAGAGCAATAACATCGGGTGGTTCTGCTTCCACGACCTGAGTGATTTGCGCCGCCTGCATCTGCGGGTGGCAGGTATCAAACAGCCGGACCCGGTGTCCATGCTGACGCAGGACCGGCGCCAGGGTCTGAATTCCCAGGGGAGGAAAGGCCATCACTTGAAGCCGCCCGTCATCCGGACGTGATCCATTCAGCTTCTCAGACAATATTTGGCAAAAGTTCTGGTCTCTAACGTAAACCATAAAGACATTCATAAAAACCCCGTACTGACTGGCCGATGAGAACTATTGGCAAATCTATTAACAGATTGGTAAAAAAAGGCGGCCTTGTGGCCGCCCTGATTTACCGGTGAGGAAGCATGGGAATAGCACACCTGGTATCCTCTAATCGGCCGCTGCCCCCGGTGCTGCTTATTAATAGCGGCGGCCGCCGCCAAAGGAGCCCTTTTGTTGCGGCCTGGCTTCATTGACTGCCAGGGGCCGCCCGTCCACGGTCCGGCCATTGATCATGGAAATGGCCTTCTGGCCGTCCATTTTGGTTTCCATCTCCACAAAACCGAAGCCGCGGGGTTGTCCTGTTTGCCGGTCGGTGATGATCTTGGCCGAGGTTACTTCGCCGGCCTCGGAAAATAGGGTGCTTAACTCTATTTCGGTCATGGAATGGGGCAGGTTGCCCACATATAATTTGATACTCATCTCTTCTCCTTATGAATCTGCTTTAAGGCCTAACGCGACCAGGTCCATTTCGCCCAATCTAAGTTCTTGCACCTCCAATGTAAGGCCTTTCAGATATTCTTGCCAAAAAAGCAGGGGCACAGCAGTCAGTCAAAAAAAAATCGGCCGGGAAGACTTAGCAACCCGTCCGATCATTGTCCAGGACTCGTGGCCCCCGGCTCTCAGTCTGACATGCTAAACTTGTGGTAAGTTACGTGAAAATCTCCCACTTGTCAACTAATTAAAATAAATGTCCGCATTCTCTAGAAGTCCTTTTGAACCCAGACACTCAATATCGTAGTTCAATTAAAATCTAAATTAGGAAATTATTCTGGGCGCACCGCATTATTGGTTCAGGCCCCATTCCGGATCAGGAATTAAAATTCAAAGAATGCGGTCTCGATTAAAAGCAGTTCGGAGGGTTTTGGGAGTCGGCTCCCGCTGCCAAAACAGCTTGCATTACGTAAGCATAACCTGAAATTTCTTGCACTTCAAGATGAATAGGCTCGTTCCGGCTTAACGTCCACCCTCCTCATTACTAAAGGGCAGAGTAAAGTAGAAGGTCGCGCCCTCATTCATTTTCCCTTCGGCCCAAACGCGGCCGCTATGCCTCTGAATAATGCGCTTGACTATGGCCAGGCCGATGCCGGTGCCTTCGAATTCCGCACATATATGCAGCCGCTGGAAGGGGCGGAACAGATTGGTGACGTAACGCTCATCAAACCCCACGCCATTGTCCTTGACGTAGTAAATGTTCTCCTTGTCTCCGGTCCGTCCACCCAATTCGATGATCCCCTTCTCCCTGGAACCGGTAAACTTGACGGCGTTTCCTAACAAATTCTGCATGACCTGATAGAGCAAGGATTGATCGCCCAAACCCGGAGGCAGGTCTTTCAATATTAACTGCAAGTTCCTCTCCGGCTCCTGGGCCCGGAACTGTTCAAAAACCTGCCTGGCCATGGAATTCAGATTAACGACAGACTTTCTTAACTGCCACCGTCCCAGACGGGACAGGGCCAGCAGATCGTCGATAAAATGATGCATGAGTTTAGTGTTAGTAGTGATGACCTGAAGCAGCCTGTGGGCCTCGGCATCGAGTTTACCGGCGTGCTCCGTCATCAGCATTCTGGAAAACCCTTCGATGGCCCGGATCGGCGTCTTGAGGTCGTGGGACACGGAATAAGAGAATGACTCCAGTTCCTCGTTGGCCATCTCCAGGAGTTGCCGCTCCGCCCTGAGGCTTTCGTTCAGTCTCTCCAGTTCCTCCTTTTGGAGGGTAAGTTCCTCCGCCTGAGTGGCGAGTTCTTCATTAGTTGCGGTCAATTCCTCGGCGAGGGCCTGTTGCTCTGCCAAAAACTTCTGCCTTTCGTCTTCTGACCTTTTGCGGTCGGTAATGTCACGCGTTACCTTGGCAAAGCCCCGCAAACGCTGTTGGTCATCATACAGGGCGGTGATAGTGATATGGGCCCAAAACGGCGAACCATCTTTGCGCACTCGCCAGCCTTCTGTTTCGTAACAGCCCTGGGCCATCGCCATTTCCAAGCCGTGCTGCGGTTGTCCGGCAGCCACTTCTTCGCTGGTATAAAACCGTGAGAAATGCTGCCCAATCATTTCTTCGGCGTTCCAGCCTTTGATCCTTTGGGCGCCAACATTCCAACTCACCACGCGGCCTTCGGAGTCGAGCATGAAGATGGCATAGTCCTTGACTCCGGCTATTAATAAGCGAAATCGCTCCTCGCTCTCTCTGAGGGCCTCTTCCGTCCGTTTGCGCACTAAGGCTTCCACTATAGCCGGGGCCAGGGCCTCCACTGCCTCACGATCGGCTTCTGTAAAGCCCCCTTCCTTATTTCCCAGGCCGATCAGGCCAATGGCTTTACCGGCATGGGTCAATGGCACCCCGAGGAAAGACGTGATGGGCGGATGCCCATCCGGTACGCCGATGCGGCCAGGATGGGTAGCCGGGTCGTTGACGATTTCCGACCGTCCTTCCCGGAGGCAGATGCCGTAGATCCCGTGAACATGGAGGTTTTTGGGCAAAACCAAGGTTTCGCTGCCGGGAATTTTGCAGACCTCCCAGCCGAGATAGCTGATAGCGGTAGTATCTAGCTTACCATCTTGGTTGAGTTCGCCGATGAAGCCGAACTTGCTCCCGGTCAACTCCTCCGCCACGCCCAGACAGGTTTCTCCAAGTTTTTCTAGGGTTTCAGGGGTTAGGGCTTCGTGAATTATCCGGTTGACCGCCAGCAATATCTGGTTTTTCCTCTGCAGGTGGTCCTCACTCTGTTGCAAGGACTTAACCTGAGCGATGAGCTTGTCTACCAGCAGTTGCAGATGCTTCTGTTCGAAGGAGGCGGCTATCGGAGAAACCGGTTGAACGCTCTGGCTTCTCAGGACCTCCGCCACATTCTCCAGGATTTTTTCCGGATCCAAGGGTTTGGAGAGGATACGATCGACACCGATTTCGCGAGCCAGGTCCAAAGCCTCATGCTCATTGAATGCCGCGGTATAGAAGATTACACTGGTGCCCGATACGACAGGGTCGGCGCGCAACTGCCGGACTAGCTGGTAGCCATCCATTTTGGGCAGCAGCATATCGGAAATCACCAGGTCTGGATGTTCGGACCGGGTCATTTCCAAGGCCTGCAAGCCGTCAGTCGCCTCCAGCACCCGATACTGGGCGTGCTCCAGTAAGTCGGTCAGCATTTCGCGGTCGGGTTCGCGATCCTCAACGACCAGTATAGTGGCTTTACCCATACTGCGTTTTTTCATCTCAGCTTTCATCAAAAAGTGAGCAGGATACTTCTAGTGCCTGACCTGATTCAAGATATTCGCGATCTGTCCCACAAACAACCCGGGCTCGATGGGCTTGGTGAGATAGCCGTCAAAACCCTTGGCAAGATAGTGCTCGCGTTCGCGCTCCGTGCCGAAGGCGGTCACCGCCACGACGGGGGTCCACCGCAGAACCGGATCGGCCTTGAGATAATGGACTATTTCCTCGCCACTCAATTTGGGGAGCCTAATGTCACAGATGATGAGGGCGGGGCGCTGGAAGCGCGCGATGGCCAGTCCTTCCGCCCCATTACTGGATAGCAGCAAAATATAGCCGGAGTCTTCGAGAAGGCAACTAAAAAGCTCTAGACTGGAGGGATCGTCATCGATGACGAGAATGCGGTGGCCGCGTTGACCCATTGGTTTGGGCTGGCGGCTTCCGGTTTTTCTCCTCTGTGCGCCAGGGTTAGACTTGTTGCCAGCGCCGGCGGACACCAATGGCAAGCTCGGGTATGGCGGGGATGGGCGGGAATAATTTAAGGTTTTCATGGAGGACTCCAAGGGCGGAGGCAAGATCTATGACCCCGGTTTATTTCCTTTGTCCTGGCTGCCTTGAGAAGTAATTTTTAGACTCTTAGTTTGGCGGTTGACTGCTTAATTTTAGCAATTATTATAGATATTTACAAATAGTTAATAAAACCTGAATCCCCACACCTGAGTTATTTTAGGGCATATAGATTTCAGTGTCAACTTATGGTTAACAAAATAATGGATAAAAATAGCTACGGGTATTCCTGAGTTTGAATCTGAAGCTCTTCTCAGTCGTCGCAATTCCCTCCAGGTCTCCCTCAGCCCGGCAACAATGGCCTGGATTGGTAGCTATTTCCAAAAATAGTTTCCTTATGCAAGGACATAGCTTGCTATGTTCCTTTTTGGCAATCGCTTTAGCTCAAAACCTTTAAGCCTAAAAATCATCGGCAATCCAAAGAGCGTAAATCCTCCCCGCTTCCTGGAAATCGCCTGTGAATCAGGAAAAGAGATTATTCGCCCATCCCATTTCGGTTAAGATAGGTTTTGCCCCGGTTCTCCGATCATGGTAATAATGGATCCAATGGTCTTCCGAGCGCGGGAATAATTTTATGGTTACTCATTGCTTTTAATACCTGAGGGTTGGGGAGGACAAATGGAGAGCAGGCGCCCCGCCTGCAAAGAACAGCCGGGGGCGGTTGTTCTCCGTAATAGGCGTAAATTTAATCCGAGGGTCAAAGGCCTCTAATCACCTCCCCTTTAGGCTGATCATTCCCCATAAGTCCGGAAGTATTTAATGTAGCCTCAGGCTTCAGCCTGCGCGGAGCACTG
Organism: Deltaproteobacteria bacterium; assembly: GCA_023381945.1. The sequence continues at coordinate 1,972 of JAMCQY010000054.1, read as the reverse complement.
TTGACCGCGGCTTGGTAATCTCTGGTAGCACAAGTTTTCTAGCCTGTGCGGGCTTTCGGCACGACCTGGAAAGGCTGTGCCACCGATAAGAAAAATCTTACTGAAGGGCGCCCCTGACCAACATAACTATTGAGCAATGAGGAAAATTATATGTTTTGCCCGGCCTGCGGCCAGGAAGCGGCAGAATCGGATAGTTTCTGCCAATCTTGCGGCCATTATCTGAAGGGGACGGCCCCGGAATCCGGCACTTATGAAGCCGGAATCAGGCGAAGGGCCGCGGCGTCCTACGCCGGTTTCTGGCTGCGTGCCGTGGCCTGGCTGATTGACGAGACCCTGGTATATATTGTGGTGGTGGGTGTTGAAGCGACGGTGGGCTATATTTCCGGGCAAAACCTAGGTTTGCGCTCGGCAATGTCTCAAAAAAACCCATTTGGCCCCACCTTCGGTTTAAGGTTGTCGATCGGTACGCTGATTCATTGGCTTTACTGGGCCGGCTTTGAATCTTCCGGCTTCCAGGCCACCCTGGGTAAGATGGCCCTTGGTCTGAAGGTTACCGACCTCAATGGCGATCCCATCACCTTCGCCCGGGCTACGGGCAGATATTTTGGCAAAATCATCTCCGCCCTCATCCTGTGTATCGGCTTCATGATGGCTGGTTGGACCGCCAAAAAGCAGGCCTTGCACGACCTGATGGCCGGCACCCTGGTGGTTAAAAAACGGGATTCCTATGGACCGTCGTAATTTTCTGCGATGTTTGGGGCTGGGGCTGGCCGGCGCCGCGGCAGGCGGCCAGTTTTGCTGGCCCCGGAAGGGGGCCGCAGCCCCGGGATTGCGCCTGGCCTGCCTGGCGGACGCCCACTTACAGAACGGCGACTCTCGCCGCCCCGAAGCTCAATCCTTGGCTCGGGCGGTGGCCGAGCTGCGGAGCCTTAACCCCGCGCCGCAACTGGTCCTGTTCGGCGGCGACCTGGCTGATCATGGCAACCCTGCCGCCCTGGCCCTGGGCCGGGAAATCCTTGCCGATCTTCCCGCTCCCTGTCTGATGGTTATGGGCGAAGGCGACGCCCCGCCGGGCCACTCCGCCCCCTGGCGCCGCCTCTTTGGCAAGCCCTGGTTCTCCCGGACTTTCTCTGAATTACAAATCCTCGGGATGCACACTGCCTGGAACCCTGGCCCGGGCGAGCCCGTTTTCCGGGTAGGCGACGCCGGCCAAGGCTGGCTGGCCCGGGAATTGGACCGCCTCAACTCTGAGATTCCCCTTCTGCTCCTCTCCCACGCCCCCCTGGCCCCGGTCTTTCGCCCCTGGCAGCAATGGACCCTGGACGGCCCGGAAATCCTCGCCCGGTTGCACCGCTTTCGCCAGGTCCTTTGCCTCCACGGTCACACACATAATGCCAGGGCCAGTAGTCAGTGGCCAGTGGTCAGTAAAGGCGATAATTTCGCTGGAATTTTTCCTGAAAACCGGAAACCGAAAACTGAAAACGTTCTTCATTTATCCCTGCCTGCCACTGCCTGGCCTCAGCCCCAGGCCATCCAGGGAACCCCGGCCCGCCTCAGCCCCGGACTGGGCCCCTGCGGCTGCGGCTGGACATTGCTGTCCGTGGAGACCGCCTCCTTTAAATCACAGCCGCAGGTCTGGTCGGCATAAATTAATCTCACGGCAAGACGCAAAGCCGCAGTAAAAAATAGGGCGGCCTGTGGCCGCCCGACATCATTTCAGCGAGGCGCAGTGCATCCTACGGACTATATTTCAAAGGCATAACAATCCCTTCTTCGACTTCCTTTCAGCAGTTAAGATTCTGCCAATCTTCACTACTCCCCTTCGAAGATGCGATTTATGACGTTGCTGCAGTAGGTTTCCCAATTCACCCACTGCACTTCCTCCACCAGCCCCAATTCAAAGAGTTCCCGGGACTCATCGCTGGCAATCGGGTCCTCTCCCCCATACGTCATCTGATACATCCGCTCCATC
>JAMCQY010000105.1 GCA_023381945.1 Deltaproteobacteria bacterium | reverse complement strand
CTCCCGGAACTTCCGGGCCTGCCAGGCCGCCTTGCGGGCCAGGCCCAGGCAGGCGGCCTGGGTCAGTTCCCGGTCAAACAGCATGGCCTTGCCTTCCCGGTCTTTGACCATGCCGGTGAAGGTCACCGGTCCGGCCAGTTGGCCCTTCAGGGCCGGGCATGGAAATTTTCCGTCCGCCACGGCGGCAAGCAAGGCATATAACCCGTGCACCTCATCTTCCAACATGGCGAAGGAGCTAAGGTCTCCGGACATGGCCGCCTCATAAAATTCGGCCAGGGCCTCGTCCCGGGGGCGCTCCGAGTCAACCTCAACCGCGCGGGCCTCGAAGTCTAATTTCATGGCCGCCAGCCCCCGGGCGGCCTGGGCGGTCATCTCCTCGGCAAATCCCAGGCGCACCATCTGCGGCCAGTAAGGTATCTGCGGCAAGGTTTCTAAAATCAACGCTACAGTCTCTCCGGGATCGGTGAAGGGCACCGACCCGATGCCGGTGGCGGCCATGGGCGGCAGGGTCAACATATCAAACCCCCTTGAAATAATCTAAAAAGCTATGCCTTTTCCACAGGCTTGTCAATAGCGCCGCATTGGCTGAAAAGATACAGAAGGCAGACAAAAGGCTGACACGGTTCAGTTTAAGCAGCCAGGTTCGGCCCTCAACCTCTGCCGCCTGATATCCTCTATCCCTACTTGCAAAATCAGAAAAAAGTCTTATAAAATAGGTTCTAGGTTGCTCTATCCTAATCCTGGCAGTTGATTCGACCAGATGGGCATTGAATCAAGGAGGAAGATCGAAATGTCCCGGAAAATCCTGGCATTGGCGCTGGTAGTAATTTTTGCTTTTTCGCTGGCAGGTTGCGTGGAAGAAAGCGGTTATTATTCAGGGGAACGATCCGCCGCCGCCGGCGCCTTGGGAGGCGCGGCCGCCGGCGCCGCCCTGGGCTCCATTATCGGGGCAGCAACAGGCTCTCCAGCAACAGGCGCCTGGATAGGGGCAGCCTCCGGCGCCCTGGTGGGGGGCGTGGGCAGTTACCTCTATGCCGAGCATCAAAACAATCAGATCCATAACCGGCGGATGGCGGCCTCCTCCTACAACTATCAACCTTCTCAGGGCAACGTGGTGAACGTCGATCAGGCGACTGCCAATCCGCCGACAGTATCCCCGGGCCAGCAGGTTAACCTCGGGATGCAGTACACCGTCCTGACGCCTTCCAATACGCCGGTCTCCCTCAACCTGGTGCGGGAGGTGCGTTATCGGGGCCAATTGTTGGGGCAGCCGTACCAGACCACGGTGAGCAACGCCAACGGCACCTTTAGTGATACGGTGGCTTATTCCCTGCCCAGCAACGCCAGCCCCGGTAGTTACACCGTCACCAGCCGGCTGGTCAGCAGTTACGGCACCTCGCAGAAGGACGCTTATTTCACCGTACGGTGAGAGGACAGTTCTGAGTGCTGAGTACTGAGTTAAAGGATGGACAACCCTCTCAGTACTCAGCACTTCATTTCCTGCTTGGTTGACAGCCTTATACCTTTCTGATAAATTTCATTTTTACTTTTACTCTCCTTGCCCTGGGCCAAGGGCGCCAGGGCCATAAGGCCATAAGGAGGAAGAATGCGCCGCTATGAGTCCGTCTGGGTAATGAACGGCGATCTCCCGGACGAAGAAGTCAAGGCCGCCATCGACAAATTCACCCGGATCCTTACCGGTCAGGAAGGCATCCTGGTGAGCGTCGAAGAATGGGGTCGCCGCAAACTGGCTTACAAGGTCCAAAACACCACCCGGGGCTTTTACGTCCTGGTGGACTATGCCGGGACCCCGGCCACTGTCAAGGAACTGGAGCGCAATTACCGCATCGACGACCGCATCATCCGCTCCCACACCACCAAAAAATCCGATAAAGTAAACCTGGAGGCCCTGCAGGCGGAGATCGCCGCCAAGGCCAGAGCAGCCGAAGCACCGGCGCCGGAAGCGGAAGCCCCGATGGCCGAAGAGATTTCCGCAGTGGCTGAGGAATCTGCCGCCGCGCCTGCAGAAGCTGCGGATATCCAGGGCAGGGAGGAATAGGCCATGCCGGTGATGCCTCGCCGCAAACGGAAACAATTTTATGTCCGGCGCAAGGTCTGCCGCTTCTGCGTGGATGCCAACTTGCCCATCGACTACAAAGACGTCAACACACTGAGGCAATTCGTGACGGAGCGGGGCAAGATTATTCCCCGCCGGATCTCAGGCAACTGCGCCCGCCATCAACGGCGGGTCACCCGGGCCATCAAACAGGCCCGGCTGTTAGCCCTGATTCCCTACGTCCCGGTGCCGCCGCCGACTTAATAACCGGAGCAGAATTGTGCCTTCGGGACGCACCCTTTCTATCTGGTTCGCCCATTTAAGCGTCCTGCTGCTGATCTTCACCGCAGCCCACCTGAGCCCTCTCGGCTCGATGCTGGCGGCCATCCTGGCGCCCCTGCCCGTGTTATTGACGGGGTGGCGCCTGAATGATAAAGGGGCGTTGGGCCTGGTTTTAGCCGGGATTGCTTTTATGGTGGCCCTGAACCCCGGCCTGGCGACCCTCTGGCACAACCTGGGATTCCTGAGCCTGCTGCTGATGGGGCTGCTGTTGAGCGTTTTTCAGAACCGCGGCCTGTCCCCCAGCGGGGCTATCTTCGTCACGGTGCTGGTTCTGAACGGCCTGGCCCTGTTGCTGCTGGTGGGACAGGCCGTTTATCAGGGGATAACGCTTCCGGCTCTCCTGGCCCAACGGAGTGCGGAGATCATGCAGTCGGTGCACCAGGTCATGGGCGAGGGCAAGGACACAGTCCCGCTGATCCCGGGGGTCTCTCAGGGTGAGACGGAAGCCTTTTTGCAGCGACTCTTGCCGGGCTTACTGATTACCAACACCGGCTTGGTGGCCTGGCTCAATATCGTGCTGCTCCGGCAATTACAGACGGTGGCGACCGGCCAAAAACCCGAGCCGCCTCTTTATAATTTTGCCCTGCCCGAATGGTTCATCTTCGGAGCCCTGGGCGCCGGGTTCATGATGTATATGCCGGTGGCCCCGCTTAGGATTATCAGTCTTAACCTGCTGCTGGTCCTGGGGGTGCTTTATTTTTGTCAGGGAGTTGCAGTGGTGTCAGCCTGGTTCAACCGGCTGGGGCTGCCTCGGATTTTGAGGGTTATTGGCTATCCCTTGATGTTTTTGAGCCCGCTGTTTTTCTTGATTATCACACTGGGAGTGTTGGACCTGTGGCTCGATTTTCGCCGCTTGCACCAGCAACCCGGTGACGCCGGAGGAGGAATCGAAAGTTGAAAGTTATCTTGACCAAAGACATTATCGCCTTGGGTTCCCTGGGCGCCGTGGTGGACGTGGCCAAAGGCTACGCCCGAAATTACCTGATCCCCCAGGGTCTGGCCATGGAAGCAACTAAGGGCAACCTGTCCCATGTGGAACAGGTCAAGGCCAAATATGCCCAGGTACGGGCCAAGGAGCAGGAATCTGCCCTGGCCAAAGTCGCCGCCCTGGAAGGAGTGAGCGTCAGCATCGTACAAAGGGTGGGCGAAGGGGAAAAGCTCTATGGTTCGGTCACCGCGGCCATGATCGCCGAGGCCCTGGAGGCCAAAGGCTTTGATATCGACCGCAAACAGGTGGACCTGGAGGAGCCGATTAAAAAACTGGGCACTTATGTTGTGCCCATCCGCCTGGCCCCTGAAGCCAAAGCCACCATTACCGTGGAAGTGCTGGCCGAGGCCGAGTAGAAATATTTTTGGGAGGGGCCAGAGGCTGGCGGCCTCTGCCCTCCCAGCCCTCAAATCCCCCGTATAACAAGGTGGCACAGGCGTCTCGCCTGTGCTTTTTTGATTTGAAATTCTTATTTCTTATCTGAGCAATTTTCGATATGATTGTCTCCGCAAACAAATCCTATAATAGGCATGGGATGACGTGCCTGATAAATTGTCATTAAAAACAGTAACTTGAATCAGCCTTAACTACCCATGGAGACTGATCTTGGCTAGAAGTCCCCGGCCTCATCCCGCTGCGGCTCCGGTGGAAGCCGCTGCCCCCGGAGGCTACACCCCGCCGGCTAATCCTGAAGCAGAACAATCCGTGCTGGGAGCCATCCTGGTGCGCCCGGAGGTTTTGGACCGGGTGGCCGATCTGGTCCAACCCGCCGACTTTTATCGTGAGGCCCATGGCCGCATCTTTCAAGCCATGTTGGACCTCTACGGCCGGGGGGAGCCGGTGGACCTGGTGACCGTTACCGCTCTCCTCAAGGAGCGGGGCCAGCTTGAGGGCGTCGGCGGGCCGGTCTTCCTGGCGGCCCTGAGCGAACAGGTAGGTTTTGCGGTCAATGCCCCTAAATATGCCAGTCTGGTGGGGGACAAGGCGGTACTGCGGCGTCTGTTGGATACTACCCAGGAGATTGCCGGCGCCTGCTTTGCACCGGTGGAAGACGTCGCAGAATTCTTGGACGCGGCCGAGCAGAAGGTCTTCGAAGTAGCCGGCTCCAGGGTCCGGCAGGGTTTCCAGCCTCTGGGCAGCCTGGTGGAAAAGGAGATCGCCAATCTGGAGGCTATCTGGCACCGGGAGGCGGGCCGGATAACCGGGGTGCCCAGCGGTTTTACCGACTTAGATGGCCTCACTGCCGGCTTCCAGAACAGCGACCTGATTATCCTGGCGGCCCGTCCCAGCATGGGTAAGACCGCCCTGGCTCTGAACATGGCCTTTAACGCGGCGTACAAGCCCCAGGTGCCGGTAGCTTTCTTTTCCCTGGAGATGTCCAAAGAGCAGTTGGTGCGGCGCCTCCTTTCCAGCATCGGCGAAGTGGACGCCGGAAACCTGCGCCGGGCCTTCCTGAGCACCGCGGAATGGGCCAACTTGCAAACCGCGGCCGGCTATCTGCTGGACTGCCCCATGTACATTGACGATACCCCGGCGGCCAGCATCCTGGACATCCGGGCCAAGGCCCGGCGCCTTAAGGCGGAAAATAAACTGGGGCTGGTGATCATCGACTATCTGCAACTCATGCGGGGGCGGGCCGATGCTCCCAGCCGGGAGCAGGAGATCTCGGAGATTTCCCGGTCCTTAAAAGCCCTGGCCAAGGAACTGCACGTGCCGGTCATCGCCCTCTCCCAGCTCAACCGCCGGGTGGAGGAACGCCCCAATAAACGCCCGCAACTGGCGGATTTGCGGGAATCCGGAGCCATCGAGCAGGATGCCGACGTTATCCTCTTCATCTACCGGGACGAAGTCTACCGGGAAGACTCTCCGGACAAAGGCACGGCCGAAATCATCGTGGGCAAGCAGCGCAATGGACCCACCGGCAAGATTAAACTACACTACCGGGCCAAGTACACCACTTTTGCCCCCTATGAGCGGGACGAGGCGCCGGCGGGTTATTAAGTTTCGACAATTATCCAGGGGGCGGCCAAGGAGGGCTGCCTCATTTCCTTATGGGTTATTAATCGGTCTCCTAACTCAGATAAAAATGGTTTTTACTGGCAACTGGGAACTGACAACTGGCTACTGATTCTCCTCCCCGCCGGGGCTTGCTGTTGTTTACCGCCTGCCTGGGGGCCTTCATGGCCACCCTGGACACCAGCATCGTCAACATTGCCCTGCCCCAGATCGCCAGGGAATTTCACAGCACCCTGTCGCAGATTTCCTGGGTCATGGTCATCTATTTTCTGGTCAACCTCTCCCTCCTCCTCACCAGCGGCCGCTTGGGAGATCTTTTGCCCCCAGGGAGGCTCTATATCCTGGGATTGCTCATCTTCACCGGGGCCTCGATCCTTTGCGGCCTGTCCACCGGCCTGGCCTGGCTGGTGGCGGCCCGGGCCCTGCAGGGAGTTGGGGGCTCCCTGATGCTGGGGTTGGCCCCGAAAATCATCGCGGTGACTTATGGGGAAGGGGAGCGGGGCCTGGCTTTGGGCCTGTTCTCCACGGCTTTTGCCGCCGGGGTCAGCGTGGGCGCCCCCTTGGGCGGCTTCATCACCCACTATCTGGGCTGGCCTTTCATTTTTTTTATTAATATTCCTATCTGCGCCCTGGCGCTGGTCGTGGGCCTCGGCCCCCTGAGGCGTCTCCGGGCCCATGGGGCCTGGGACTGGCAGGCCTTTGACCTCTGGGGTTCTCTGGTCCTGGCCTTGGCCCTGGGATTTTTGCTTCTGGGTCTGACGAAGGTGAGGGAAGCCGGTTGGGGAGACGCCCTGACTCAGGTTTCCCTGACCCTGGGATTGGTGTTTGTCCTGGTGCTGATCTTTCTGGAGCGCCGCCAGCCCGTCCCCCTGATCAATGGCGAGCTCTGGCGCAGTTGGCCCTTTATGGCAGGCTCCCTCGCGGTGGTCTTGTGCTTTGCCGCAGTGATGGGGATCTTTTTTCTGTTGCCGTTTTACCTGGAGCAGGTCTACCGCTATTCTCCGGCCCAGACGGGGCTGCTGCTAAGCGCCTTGAGCCTCACCAACGCCGCGGTGGCCGGCGTGGGCGGCTATCTGGCCGACCGTTGGGGCAATATGCTGGTCCTGCGCAGCGGCTGCGTGCTTATCCTGGCTGGTCTGGGGTCGCTGTTGTTCACCGGAATCGGGGAGTCCACCCCGGGTCTGGCGGCCAGATTAATCCTGGTGGGCCTGGGTTTCGGACTCTTTCAAGCTCCTAATTTAAACGAGATTCTTCGGGGGGTAAAGCCTTCACTGGTGGGCCTGGCGGCCAGCACCAATGCGGTGCTCAAAAACCTGGGGTCGCTAATCGGAATCACCCTGATGGTGACGGTCTTTGCCTGGATGCAAGGGAGCCGCGTCAGCCCTTTCCCCGGGGTTAGCCCAAGTCTGACGCCGTTTCATTGGGCTTTCGCTGCGGGAGTCCTGGTGGCTGCCGCGAATTTGCTTACCAACCTGCTGCCGCGCAAGATCGTCCATAAGAAAGCAAGCAGGGCCGGAGGCCTGCCGCAAGATTAAATTATGCAAAGGTTACAGATATATAACCCTGTCGAAATTGGCTGAACCCAACCTCTAATTTTATTACCCTAGTTTTCGATCTCTTCCTGGATAATTCTAAAATTAATCATTGATTCAAATCATGGAATTCTCCCAAATCAGATTGTCCGACTCATGAAGGTCCCTGGCCTGGAGATCTACCTGCTCCCGGCCCTTAGCCTGCCGCTGAGCCGCGGGGAGGCCATGTATGCCCAGGTTCCCACGAAATGTTGGCAGTCGGGCGATGGATTTTTACTAACCTGAGTCAGGTCTCCGGGATGCATCCCCCTCCCATTCATCTGGTTTCCGGTTCGATCCCCCAAAAATCGTAGTAGAATTGAAACCGGCGTTTCTCCACGGCGGGGTCTAAACCGAATTCTTCCAGAGAATAGCGATGCACTCCGCCCTTATGCTTGGGATTTTCCGCCACAAATCGCCTCATCGCCTGCTCCGCCTCCCCGGTAAATTTCAGGTCAAAATGCCGGTAAAGGCGCTTTATCACGGCTAAGGGGCTTCTCACCAATTCGGAATAATGTACATGGAAAAAACGGTCGGCAGGCAGGCCGGTGTTTCCCCGACAATCCATGGTCAGGCGTGCCCCTTCTTCCCAACGACTCATCACTTCTTGGCCAATCACCCGTTTATCGATCTTATCGGTAAAACCGCCGCGCAAGACCTCCGTGAAACTGGCACATGAAGGCAAAACCTTCAGCGGGTCGCGATGGGTCATCACAATATTGGCATCGGGATAGACCCGAAACAGGTCCGGTAACGCCAATAAATGGCTGGGCGCCTTGAGCACCCAGCGCTTTCCCGGACAACGCCACTGCAGGTGCTGCAGGAAGCGCCGGTGAAACTCGTAGGCCGTGCGCTTATCCTGGCGATCAAACCAGGTGCGATAGGACGGCACAAAGTACATTGATTCAAAAACGTGACTTTGAAAGTCGTGGTTGGTAATGGCAATGCATTCCTGCGGTAACCTGGCGCCGATCAAATGGACAGCCCGAAAGTCAGGCATCAAAAAATCAATAGACCTGAGCTGCAGTTGGGTCTTATGGATGCGCCGGTCGGAGTGGTAATGGCCCTTTTCCGGGGGTGGAGAAGGATACATGACTTCCCAAACTTGAGGGCTACGGTGGGCGGGATCCTGGGCCAAAAGAGCATGCAGAAAAGTGGTGCCGCTGCGCGGCAGCCCGGTTATGAATATTGGGCGTCGGATAATTTCCTCTGCAATTGCTGGAAAACGCTGGCGATCTTCAACCAACTGGAGCCGATTACCCAGCAGCCGCAAAATGTCGTTCCGTACACAGATCCGTCCGACGAAATTCAGTGCTGCCTCGTTTTTAAGGGCGTTGAGGAGAATTCCCAAGGGTTCCCGAAAGGAGTCACCGCCAAAGTCGTCAAGGCCGGTCCGCCTGCAGGCCTTGCTCAAAAGCATCTCTTCATCAAGGGATAACCAAGAAAAGCCATTGTTCAGAAACGGCCGACCACTGGCGTTAACCAGGCGCAACAGTCTTGAACGAGTGCAATTGCCAGATTTAGTCACTTGGGCGGGCAACCAGTACCTCTCCAGGCTTCCTTATTTAGACATTCGTATCGTTCGCATGAGGTAATATAATTATGCATAAATAGAGTAGAAAATCATCTCCAGTCGTGTTGAATTAAATTAACCTCAACATTCGGACAGAGTCCATGAAATTTAACACTGCTTGGATGGCACCTGCAATATCGAGTTTCTCAGTATCAAGAATCAAATCAGGATATTCAGGTTCTTCATAGAGAGCCGTTATTCCCGTATAATTATTAATAATTCCCTTTCTCGCCTTGGCATACATACCTTTTGGGTCTCGCCTTTTGCATTCCCGAATTGAGCATTTTATATAAATCTCATAGAAATTGTCTCCAGAGAAACAACTTTTTACGAAGTCCCGGTCCTTCCTAGATGGTGATATGAAGGAAGCCAATACAATTAACCCGGCATCTATAAATAACTTTGATATTTCTACTATTCTTCTAATATTCTCTGTTCTATCCTCTGGACTAAATCCGAGATCAGCATTTATCCCATGTCTGACATTGTCGCCATCCAAAACATAAGATCGGATTCCCCGGTTAAAAAGTCTTTTCTCTACGCCATGAGCTATGGTCGATTTGCCCGCGGCAGATAGGCCTGTAAACCACAAAATTCCACTCGCATGCTGATTAAGCATGTTCCTATCCTGGCGTGAAATTTGGCCGTTATGCCTTACCAGGTGGTTGGAGAGAATTTGAGAGGCTGTTCTTGTTCTTATTATCTGGTTCAAACTATAATCCTGTGTAATCTTTAGTTAAATTATTTTCCCCGGACCTATTTTAGTCTAAAGCGCCAGGCAGGTTCCCGCTATTCTTCATTAGCAGAATCTTTACAATAAATTATAAGTTCCGAATTAAAGACTTCAACCAGAAAAATGGGGCGGAAATTTCTCCAATCCTGTGGGGTGGATATCTTGCCGTTATCCGCAACTCGGCAAAGGCTTCGCTAATTTTCCCAGATAAAAAAGAGGCGCGGGTCCTAGCTCCGCGCCTCTTAAGGTTAAGAAGTAATTATCGGCCCGGTTCAGGCAGTTTTCACTTCGATCTTGCGGGGTTTGGCTTTCTCGACCTTGGGCAGGACCAGGTGCAGCACGCCGTCTTTCATGCTGGCCTCGATCTTGCCCTGATCGATTAAGCTGCCGACGTGGAACTCCCGCTGAAAGTCTCCGGTATAGTACTCCTGCTGGACCATGGTCTCCCCCCCACCGATGGGCGGGGCCACTTCCCCGGAGATGACCAGGTGATTGTCCCTCAGGTCTACCGTCACCTTATCCGCAGCCACCCCGGGCATGTCGGCCACCAGGACCAGGGCTTCGGGAGTCTCGAAGATATCCACCGCGGGTAGAAAGACCCGGCCGGGACGCACGCGTTCCGCCTTGGCCGGAGCCTCTGCCTTGGCCTTGACTTGCAGTTCTTGTTCAGCCATAAATCCCCCTTTAAGCCACCTTGACCTGAATCTTGCGAGGTTTGACTTCTTCCGGCTTGGCCAATTTAATAGTCAAGATGCCGTCTTTGCTGGTGGCTTCCACCTTGTCCGCTTGAATCCGGGTCGGCAGCGCCACGACCCGCCGGAAAAAACCCGCTTCCCGCTCCCGGCGGTGAAAATTGACCTGTTTTTCTTCAGTGGGAATCTTCCGTTCGCCCCGCAGGATGAGGCTGCTGTCCTGGATGGTGATTTCCAGGTTCTCGGCTTTGACGCCGGGCAACTCGGCCCGGACAAAGAGATGATCCCGGTCTTCGGAGATATTCAACAAAGGATAGACCCCCCCTTGCCAGGGTGAGCGCTCCAGGCCGAAGGCATTCTGAAAGAGCCGGTCCATGCGGCGCTGCAATTGCTCCAGCTCCCGGAGGGGATCCAGACCCGGTTCCCTGAAGATGATAGGCATGATCATGCTCCTCCGTATTTCGATGATAGGTAACCAATATTCAATAACCAATGTTTTTAAATAAGCATTGCAGTTTAATAGTCAAGGCCGCGGCTTGAAAAATTGGCAAAATAATCTATAAACTGAAGCATAAGTTAAGGCTTGGAAGGATAACCCATGACATTCCCCTGGACAGAAATTGCCTGGGTGCTGCTGGATATGGACGGCACCCTGTTGGATAAACATTTTGATGACTATTTTTGGGAAAGCCTGGTGCCGGAGAAGTACGCCCTGCGCCGGGGACTGGCCCTGTCGGACGCCCGGAATCTGGTGTTTGCGCGCTACAAGAGCCAGGAAGGCACCCTCAACTGGACCGACATCGACTTCTGGTCCAAGGAGCTGGACCTGGACATCCCCGCCTTGAAGGAGGGCATCCGGCACCTCATCGAGGTGCACCCGGACACCGAAGATTTTTTGAAGTTTTTACGGGAGCGGGGGAAAAAGGTGGCGCTGGTGACCAACGCCCACTATAAGACCCTGACTTTAAAGATGAATCATGTCGGCTTATTGGACTATTTTGATGAAGTGGTCTCCTCTTTCGACCTGGGGGTTCCCAAGGAAGAAGTGCGCTTCTGGGAAATTTTGCGAGAAAAGTTAGGGTTCGAGCCGACGCGGGTCCTGTTGGTGGATGACAACGCTGAAGCTTTAGCCGCGGCTCGCACCTTCGGCATTAGGCATCCCTATTTTAAGTCCAAATCCAGCTCCCGGCTGGAGGCCGCCGCCCACCCCGATTTTCCCTCCATAGAGTCTTTTCATGAGTTGATGAAGTAAAAATCAGGGATTAGGGAGTAGGGATCAGGGGCCGGAAATAGACCCTGGTCCTTCCCTGCTTATTAGTGGCACAGGCGTCTCGGCCTGTGTGCAATAAATCCTGGCCTGTGTTTCCTCCTAATCCATAGCCTCAACCCCTGCTAACTAAATGCTAAATGAGCCTCTTTCAAAAAGTATTTTTGTCATCCTGAGCGAAGCGAAGGATCTCGCATTTTCCCTTAATTATCTGAGATTCTTCGGTCGCTGCGCTCCCTCAGAATGACAGGAAAGGAGACTTTTGCAAGAGGCTCAAATGCTAAATGCTAATGGCTAATCCTATCCCTAACTTCTGGCCCCTGCTTTACTGCGGCACCCGTTTGATCCGCGCCCCCAGGGCGGACAGTTTTTCCACCAGGTTGGCATAACCCCGGTCCAGGTGATAGACCCGCAGGACCTCGGTGGTGCCGGCGGCGGCCAGGCCGGCCACCACCAGGGAGGCGCTGGCCCTGAGGTCGGTGGCCATTACCGGCGCCCCCTGGAGCCCGCGGCGCCCCCGGACTACGGCCAGATTGCCGTTCACCGTGATGTCCGCCCCCAGGCGCACCAGTTCACTGACGTGCATGAAGCGGTTTTCGAAGATGGTTTCGGTGATCACCGAGGCGCCCTTGGCCACGCTCATCAGGGCCATGAACTGCGCCTGCATGTCGGTGGCGAAGCCGGGGTAGGGATGGGTGCGGATATCCACGCCGGTGAGGTTGCCCCCGGAGTGTACGGTAATGCTGCCTTTCTCGGCGGTGAGGCGCACCCCGGCCTCAGTAAACTTGCCCATGATGGCAGTGAGGTGCGGCACCGGGGCGTTCACCAGGGTGACCTCCCCCTTGGTGATGGCCGCGGCGGCCAGGTAAGTGCCGGCCTCGATGCGGTCGCTCATGATCCGGTAGCTGGCCGGTTTGAGGTCCCGGACGCCGTGGATGGTGAGGATGTCGCTGTCGATCCCTTCGATTCTCGCCCCCATGGCCACCAAAAACCTGGCCAAATCGCCCACTTCCGGCTCCATGGCGGCGTTCTTGATCACCGTGGTGCCTTTGGCCAGGGTGGCGGCCATCATCAGGTTTTCGGTGCCGGTAACCGTGACCGTGTCAAAGTAAATCTCCGCCCCGCGCAGGCGCCGGGCATCGGCAGTAACGTAGCCCTGGGACAGGTTGATCTTTACCCCCATGGCCTCCAGGCCCTTGAGGTGCAGGTCGATGGGCCGGGCGCCGATGGCGCAGCCGCCCGGCAGCGACACCCGGGCCCGGCGGGCCCGGGCCACCAGCGGCCCCAGGACCAGGACCGCGGCCCGCATGGTCTTCACCAGCTCATACGGCGCTTCATAGCCTTTCAGGTCCGAAGAATCAACTATTAGGGACGGACCTGGCAGGGGCGGACCCGGGTGTCCGCCAGTTTCGGCCTCAGCCTCTTTAAACCTCACCCCCAGGTTGGCCAGGAGCCTCTTGCAGGTGCGGATGTCGGCCAGGGGCGGCACGTTGGACAGGACGTGCCCGCCCGGGGCCAGCAGAGTGGCGGCCAGGATAGGGAGGGCGGCATTCTTGGCGCCGCTGATCTGCACTTCCCCGTTCAGGGGAATGCCACCTTCAATGACGATCTTATCCATGATTGAAGCTTACGAAAACTCCATCGGGAGGGTGCGTTCCACGCACCGGATTTGGTAGCGCAGGCTTCCAGCCTGTATGCTTTCCCTATAGCTTACCGAAAAACTCGCTGATGTCAAAGAAGACCGTCTTCCTGCTGCCGTCTTTCAATTCCAACTCCAGGCGGTCATAGACCTTGCCCTGCTGATTGAAAACGCTTTGGCGGGTTAGCCTCCAATCGACCTGCTTCCGCCCGAATTTTCGCCGCAGATAGTTATATTCCGCCGCGATGCCCGCCATGGAATTGGGCGCCCCCAAAATAATCACGGCGGTTTCCGGCTTATCGCCCGGTCCGCCCTTAAAGGTGATCTTGGGCTTGGCAGATTGACCCGAGGCCGGTTGAGCCGAAGCCGGACTGGAAAAGACGACGGATAGTGCGATCACACCCAGGATTAGCACATGAGCCTTCATTGGCGGGGACTCCTTGGTCACTGTTCGTAAAGGAGGTCCAGCAGGGTAGGGGACTTAAACTCCTGGCGGAATTGCCGGATTCTTTTTTCCGCCAGACTGACATACTGCGGTTCGATCTCGTAACCCACATAGCGCCGGTCATCCAGGAGCGCTGCGATGGCCGTCTGTCCGCTGCCCATGAAAGGGTCCAGAACCACTTCGTCCTCATAGGTGTATAGCTGGATGAGGCGATGGGGCAGCTCCAGCGGAAAGGGGGCCGGATGGCCCACGCTGCGCGCCGAGACTGCAGGGAAGTTCCAGATGCTCTTGGTGAGCTCCAGAAAATCGTCCCGGGAGATGGTGCCTTTTTTATCTTTGCTCTTGCGGGAGAAACTGGCTTTGCAGAAGATCAGCAGATATTCGTGCACATCCCGGAGGGTTGGGTTGGCCGGTGAGCGCCAGGAGCCCCAGGCGGTGGAAACGGAGGCGCTCGAGGCCTTGTTCCAGATAATTTCGCCGCGCATCAGAAATCCTAGGTTCAACAAGTCCCGGACGATAAAGGCATGCAGCGGAATGTAAGGCTTGCGCCCCAGGTTGGCGATGTTGATACAGGCCCGGCCGCCGGGGACCAGCACCCGGTAGACCTCGCACCAGACCTGGCCCAAAAATTCCAGATATTCTTCCAGGGTGGCGTCCCGGTCGTATTCCTTGCCGACATTATAGGGCGGCGAGGTCACCATCAGGTGGACGCTGTTGTCCGGCAGTTCCGTCATGGCTTCCGAGGATTTGCAGAAAATCCGGTTTAAATATTCTGGAGGGATGAGGTTCTCTTCGCCGACAATCTCGGTTTCCTGGGGTTGGTGAGCATATAATTTGCTGGCATAAAAAGACGAGGCATCATGCGAGATGCGCCCCGGGGTGCCGAAAGCGCTGGTGCGGGTCTTCTTTTTGGAAGGAGGATTTTTCATTAAGTGTTATAGGGCGTGTTGCGCACGCCGCCTTTTGGCGGCCACAGGCCGCCCTATCTCACCTCACTTGAAGGGGCAGGCGGGGACGCCCGCCCCACCATGACTTGAACTGGGCCATCCCCTTGATTTTACCTTGGTTTGAGGTCCTCGGTATGGTAGGATGATTATTCATAGGCTAACAGCGATCAGCTTTCAGCTTTTAGCAAAAACCAAAAGATATATTGCTTTGATTTTAAAAGCTGATAGCTGATAGCCGACCGCTCTCGATTATACTTGCAAAGTAGAAGGGAAGAAAAGGAAAATCATGAATCCCTGGATATTGGCGGGATTGGCCTCCACCTCCTTCATCGTGGCGCTAAGCGGAGCCTTGATGCCGGGGCCGCTGCTCACCGTGACCGTGAGCGAAGCCGCCCGCCGGGGTTTTTGGGCCGGGCCGCTGATTATCGTGGGCCATTCTCTGCTGGAGGCGGCCCTGGTCTTACTCTTGCTGGTGGGCCTCGGGGCCTGGCTGAATCAGCCGTTAATTTTAGGTACCGTGGGCGTATTGGGGGCCGGCATGTTGGGCTGGATGGGCATCATGACCATGAAGGCCTCACGTCAGGGCCGCCTGGAATTCGACGTCAAAAACGGCTCAACCCTGAACCCGGTGGTGGCCGGAGTACTGCTGAGCGCCGCCAACCCCTACTGGCTCATCTGGTGGGTCACCATCGGGTTGGGCTATGTCATGTTCGCCATGAAATACGGCCTCGTCGGGGTAGGCCTCTTCTATTTCGGACATATTCTGGCGGATTTTGCCTGGTACACCCTGGTGTCCGGGGCGGTGGCCGGCGGCAGGCGGTTTCTCTCGGACGGGCTCTATCGCGGCTTCCTGACCGGCTGCGGCGTCTTTTTGCTGTGCTTCGGGGGCTATTTCGCCTTCCAGGGAGTGAAGTTTTTTCTGAATGCCTGAAATCATCGGCGGTTCAAGAACCACCTTACAAGGGCACGGCACGCCGTGCCCCTACGATAATATAGAATAAAGCTGGAGGCAAAATGATTCAAGAAGGTCTGACCGTGGGATTGCTGGAGGTCAATTGTTATATCATCGGGGACGAAGAAACCAAGGAAGCGGTGGTCATCGATCCGGGCGGCGACGAAGATGCAATTCTGGCGGTCTTGAAAAATCACCAGCTCAACTTGAAATATATCATCGATACGCACGGCCATTTTGACCACGTGGACGCCAATCAGCCCTTAAAAGCGGCCACCGGCGCCCAGATTGCCATCCATGAGGCGGACGCCCCGATGTTGAATGCGCCGTCGGCGGAGGCCATGTTCTTCACCGGCAACCGTCTGCGCCTGTCCCAGGCCGATATTTTGCTAAAGGAAGATGATGTCCTCAGCTTCGGGCCGTACCGGCTGAAGGTGCTGCATACTCCGGGACATACCCCCGGCGGCATCAGCCTGGTGATGGAAGGGCACACTTACGTTTACGTGGGGGACCTGCTGTTTGCCGGTTCCATCGGCCGCACTGACTTTCCCGGCGGCTCCTTTGACGAGCTGATCGCCGCGGTGCGCACCAAGATCTTCACCCTGGGCGACGACTACAGTGTCTATCCAGGCCATGGCCCCGTAACAACGGTGGGGCAAGAAAAGAAATATAATCCGTTTTTTTGAGTAGTCAGTAGCCAGTAGTCAGTTGTCAGTTTCGCTAAGTTTCGGTTCCAATCAGAGAACCCAAAAACCTAAAACCCAAAACGGCTATGATCTACGCAGGCAAACGCATCTTATTGGGGGTTACCGGCGGCATCGCGGCTTATAAGGCGGCGGAACTCACCCGGCGGTTCATCTGTGCCGGCGCCCAGGTGAAGGTGGTAATGACCGCGGCGGCCCGGGAGTTTGTGACGCCGTTGACCTTCGAGGCGTTATCCGGCGAAAAAGTGGCCACCGCCATGTTCGGACCAAATGCTGCGCCTCTGGAGCACGTCTCCCTGGGACAGGAAGCGGACGCCATTGTGATCGCCCCGGCCACCGCCAATCTTCTCGGCAAACTGGCGGCGGGGATTGGTGACGACCTGCTCACCACCATCCTGCTGGCGGCCACCCGGCCGGCGCTGCTTTGCCCGGCCATGAACGTGGAAATGTGGCGCAATCCGGTGGTTCAGGAGAATCTGGAGCGCTTGCGGGATCGGGGCCTGAAGGTGCTGGATCCCGCCACCGGAGAACTGGCCTGCGGCGCCGTGGGCCTGGGCCGGCTGCCCGAACCTGAGGTGATCGTCGAGGCCGCCGCCAGCCTCGTAAGCCGCAAGGATCTGCTGGGCCAACGGGTTTTGGTGACCGCCGGACCTACTCACGAAGACTGTGACCCGGTGCGCTTTCTGACCAACCGCTCCAGCGGCAAGATGGGCTATGCCCTGGCCCGGGTGGCCTGGCGCCGGGGGGCCGAGGTGTGGCTCGTCAGCGGCCCCAGCGCTTTGTCCGCTCCTTACGGGGTGGAGCGGGTCTGGGTCAGATCGGCCCGGGAGATGCTGGCCGCGGTCCAAGAAAGGTTTTCAGCGGCTGACGCTCTGCTCATGGCGGCGGCGGTGGGCGATTACCGGCCGGTTAAATGTGAGCTTAAAAAGATCAAACGCGGGCGGGAAGAGGTCCAGATGCAGCTCGCCCAAAACCCGGATATCTTGCGGGAGCTCAACCAAATTAGAAAGCGCCAGGTAATGGTAGGCTTTGCGGCTGAGACCCACGATCAGGAGGCAGAGGCCCGGCGCAAGCTCGAGGAAAAGCATCTTGATTTTATCGTGGCTAATGACGTTACCCGGAAGGATGCGGGTTTCGCGGTGGACACCAATCAGGTGACTATCCTGAGCCGGGAGAGGGAACCGGAGCGTCTGCCCCTGCTTACCAAAGAAGAGGTGGCGGAACTGATTCTCGATCGGGTGGCCGAACTCCTTATGGGCAGGGGCCGGGAGGGCAGGGGAGGTGCCTGAGGACCCGGCAGTGGAATTGCGGGACCTGGTGGATGGACTGATGGAATGGCTCCGCTACCAGCAGCGTCTGGGCGTGCGGGGCCTGCCGCCCGAACCGGCTGCCGCGCCGACGCCGGAGTCAATGACCAAGTCCGAAAAAACTCCTACCCTGGAGGAAATCCGGCAGGAGATGGGGCACTGCCAGCGTTGCAAGCTCTATGCCGGCGCCAAGAGCCTGGTCTTCGGCGAGGGTTCTCCCACCGCCCGGTTGATGTTTATCGGCGAGGCCCCGGGAGCGGAGGAAGACTTGCAGGGCCGGCCCTTTGTGGGCGCGGCCGGGCAACTCTTGAACAACCTGTTGAACAAACTGGGATTGGAGCGGGAGGAGGTCTACATCACCAACGTGGTCAAGAGCCGTCCGCCGGGAAACAGAAATCCCGAGCCGGACGAAATCGAGGCCTGTTTGCCCTTTCTGAAAATGCAGATTACCGCCATTAAACCGCGAGTGATCGTTGCCTTGGGAAAGATTGCCACCCATGCCTTGCTCGGTGCTACGGAGCCTATTACCAAAATTCGCGGCAAATGGCAGCGCTATGACCATATCCGGGTGATGCCCACCTTTCACCCCTCATATCTGCTCCGCTTTAAACAGGAGCGGATCAAGACCTGGGAAGATATGCAAAAGGTGATGGAGTACCTGGCGGCAGAGTGAAAGTAGTCAGTAGCCAGTAGTCAGCAGTCAGTGACGGCAGACAGCCAGAGACATAATTTATGAAACGCTATTTATGGCTGATTTTTTTTGCAATTTTCACCCTTATGATTCAGGGTGGAATTTGTCTGGCGGCTGAACCCCGGGCGGTTTTTGTTTTGTCAGCAGTGGGCTCCATCAATCCCGGTCTGGCGGAATTTATCCTCAGCGGCATTCAGGAGGCCGAAAATCAGAAGGCCGAGGCCCTGGTGATTAAGCTGGATACTCCCGGAGGCCTGGACATCTCCATGCGGCAGATTGTGCAGGCCATTTCGAACTCCAAGGTGCCGGTGATCGTCTATGTCTCTCCCAGCGGGGCCAGGGCTGCGTCCGCCGGGGTCTTCATCACTGAGGCGGCCCAGGTGGCCGCCATGGCCCCCGGCACCAACATCGGCGCGGCGCACCCGGTGTCCATCGGCATGGGCCAGATGGACAAGACCATGGAAAATAAGGTTCTCAATGATTTCGTGGCTTATGGTCGCGCCATAACCGAGGAACGGCGCCGCAATCCCGACTGGATGGAGAAGGCCATCCGCCAGAGCGTCTCCATTTCCGCCTCCGAAGCCTTAAAGCTCAAGGTAGTGGACCTGCTGGCCGACAACCTGGACGATTTGCTGCACAAAGTCAACGGCCGGCGGGTGATAGTGCATGGTCAGCCCTGGGTGCTCAAGACCGCCGGAGCGCCGGTTAAGGAAATTCAAGAGACCTTGCGCACCCGGTTGCTGAGATACATTGGAGACCCCAACATCGCCTTTATTCTGATGATGATTGGCCTGGCCGGGATCTACTTTGAACTGGCCCACCCCGGAGTGGTGCTGCCCGGTGTGATAGGCTCCCTGTGTCTGCTGTTGGCTTTATTCGCCTTCCAGACTCTGCCGGTCAATTATATCGGAGTGCTCCTGATCCTGCTGGCCTTTGTCTTCTTCATCCTGGAGTTTAAGATCACCAGCTACGGGCTGCTCTCCTTGGCGGGGGTAGCGTCGTTATTTCTGGGGGCTATCATGTTATTCCGCGGGGCAGGCGGCGGTATGGAGATCTCTTGGGCGGTCTTGATTCCCACGGTCTTGACGGTGTCGCTGTTTTTCATTGTAGTGGCCGGCATCGTCTTTCGCAGCCATTTCCAGCGCGCCATGACCGGCACCGCGGGCATGGTGGGAGAACGGGGGGTGGCGGTCACTTCCCTGTCTCCGGAGGGACGGGTTTTTGTCCATGGTGAATACTGGCTCGCGGTGAGCGACGAGCCCATAGGGGCCAAAGAACCCATAGAAATTCTGGAAGTCAAAAATCTGCAGCTCCGGGTCCGCCGGGCGCCAAATAAATCATAAGGAGATGCATATGCCTACAGCTGCTTTAGTGATCATCGTGCTGGCATTCTTTTTCTTGATCAGCGCTATTAAGATCCTGAACGAATACGAGCGCGGGGTGATTTTCCGGTTGGGCCGGGCCCTGCACTTTGCCAAGGGGCCGGGTCTGATCATCATCATTCCCATGGTGGACAATCTGGTCAAGGTCAATCTGCAATTGGTCACCTACGAGGTGCCCTCCCAGGACGTCATCACCCGGGATAACGTCTCGGTGAAGGTGAACGCGGTGGTCTATTTCCGGGTGATCGACCCTCTGAAGGCCATTATCGAGGTGCGGGATTATTATGCCGCTACCCAACTGCTGGCCCAGACTACGTTGCGCAGCGTCTGCGGCCAGGTGGAACTGGACGACCTGCTGGCCGAACGGGAGAAACTCAACGCCCAATTGGCCGAGATCCTGGATAAGCAGACCGAACCCTGGGGGATCAAGGTGACTCTGACGGAAGTGCGCTCCATCGACCTGCCCGTGGAGATGCAGCGGGCCATTGCCAAACAGGCGGAGGCGGAACGCGAACGGCGGGCCAAAGTGATCAACGCCGAAGGCGAATTCCAGGCCGCCGCCAAGATGGCCGACGCCGCCCGGGTGCTGGCCAGCGAGCCGATGTCCTTACAGTTGCGTTATCTTCAGACTTTGCGGGAGATCGCCGCGGAGAAGAACTCCACTACCCTGTTCCCCATCCCCATAGACCTGGTGCGGCCTTTCCTCAAGTTGGCGGAAAAGCTGGATAAACAGTGAAGACGGTTTTTTAGGTTGAAGAATTCCGGGTTTATGTTTAAATTTAGATTGATGTTAGCTGCCGTTTGGGCAAGTTAGGCATTATTACTTTCGAATGAAAAAAAATGTAGGGGCGGGTTTGAAACCCGCCCCTACAGGAAAATACTGGAGAGAAATCATGGCCAAGAAGGAACGCAAAGAAAAGAAAGAAAAGCCTCTGGATAAGATGACCGCCACCGAACTGCGGAAATACGCCATGGATCTGGGCGAGATCAGCGGCGTCCACGGCATGAACAAAGAGGAGCTGCTGAGCGCCATCAAAGAGGTGAAGGGCATCAAGGATGAAGGCAAAGCGGCCAAGACGGTGAACGTCCGGGAATTGAAGGAACAGGCGCAAGCGGCCCGGGCCAAAAAACTGGAAGCCATTGGCAGCGGCGCCTCGCGCCAGCAGATCGATATTCTGCGCAAGAAGGCCAATCGCCTGAAGAAGCGGACCAGGAAGGCAGCTTAGCCGAGCCTACGCATGCCTAAACCCGGAGCAGCAAATCCCGGGAAGGATTATTGACGAAAAAAATGTCCAGGAGAGAATCAACTCTTCTGGACATTTTTTTAATGCCTATTTATTGATTGGGAGAGAGAAGCTCAACCGGGTGCCAGCCCCTTCCTTGCTCCAGATTTCCAGAGACCCGCCCAGCATGCGCACCCGCTCATCCATGGCAGCCAAGCCCAACCCTTTTTGTACTGAATTCAAAGCTATGACCTGCTCAGCGTCAAATCCCCTGCCATTGTCAGAGATCAAGAACGAGATATTATCACCCTTTGTTTGGATGTCCAGGGTAACCTGGCTGGCTTCGGCGTACTTGGCGATGTTGGTTAGGGATTCTTGAATGATCCGAAAGATGAGAATTTGTGATTCTTGGGGAAATAGCTGGTCTATTTGAGGAATCCGCACCCGGCAAGCAATCTGATAATGTTTGGTAAATTCATCGGTTAAATGCTTCAAGGCCACCGTAAGACCCAGGTCTTCTAAGATGGAAGGACTTAAGTCCCGGGACATTCTTCTGACAGTTTCAATAATTTCATTAATATAATCCAACATATAGTCGCAATCAGCCTTCAGATCGCCTTGGTCCCGGTGCAACTTTCTGGCAACATATCTGATTTGCATTTTAAGGACATTAAGGGTCTGGCCCAATTCATCGTGCAGTTCTAAAGAAAGGCGGCGGCGTTCACCTTCATGTGACTTTAATAACCGGGAGGAAAGGAAGCGAAGCTTGGCTTCCGAGTCCCGCAAAGCTTTTTGGGTTTTCTTAAGCCTGGTGATGTCCAAAATCGTCCCCACCAGGCCATTTAAGTTGCCATCCGTACCCAGAAAGGTTGCCTTACTGAAAATTACTTCACGCTCGATGCCAGTGGCATCGACGGTGGCACTCTCAAAGGTTTGGACACCAGGGTGCAGCATTAATTGCTGGTCGGCTTGATCATAAGGCTTAGCTTTTTCCAAAGGCAAAATATCATAAATATTGTGGCCGACTATCTGGTCTTTGGCCAATCCTAAGCAGTTCTCAAAGGCCTTGTTGCACCCCAGATAACTGCCTTGGACATCCTTATAAAAAATGGGGGTGGGAATGGCATCGATGAGCACCTGGAACAGGTGCACCTGCTCAAGCAAAGCCTGCTCAATCTTCCTGCGTTTGGTAATATCGCGGACGGTCTCGATCGCCCCGACCACCTGCCCTTTGGCATCATAGAGGGGAGAAGCTTTGGCCCATAGGAAGGCCCCGCCGGGCCGCAGGTGGGGGGTATAAACTTCAGCTACAATCGTACCGTCATTCCTCTCCACGCTGGTGTATCGATCTCCGAGGACTTCGTTCCGGGAGAGGGCCAAATCTATCAGAATCGGAATTTGCTTGCCATAAAAAGGTACGGCATATTCGCGGTTGCTTTTTCCCAGCACCTCCTCGGATTTCATTCCGGTCAATGATTCAATAGCTTTATTCCAGGCGATTACCTTGCCATCCCGGTCAATGACAAAGGTCGCATCCGGCAAAAAACTAATGATGTCTGCTAAACGTTGCTTTTCGAGGGTCATTGAACTTGGAGGTGCTGCGGGAATATACTATTTTATAGTTTACAAGAAAAATATAAATAAGCCAATATTTTTTGCACAACTTATCTAAGGTAAAAAAAGGAGCTAAGGTAGAACCTTAGCTCCCGATAACGTCCAAAAATTATTACTGATATTACAGGCCGGGGAAAATCTTCACGGCGTTCATGGCAAGATCGTAGAGTGAGCCCGGGAAGACGCCGATCAGCACCACCCCGGCAGCAGTGACGGCCAGGACGGCAGCAAGGCCGGCCGAGAAGGTGACTGGACCCAAGTCTGCTTCAGCGGGCTTCATGTAGATGAGCACGGTAATACGCAAATAGTAATACATCGAGATCAAGGAATTCATAACGCCGATGATGGTCAGCCAGATGAATCCCGACTGCACCGCCGCGGAGAAGATGTAGAACTTGCCCACGAATCCGGCAGTGGGCGGCATGCCTGCCAGGGCGAACATGAACAGAGCCATGGCCGCGCCCAGGGCCGGATGCTGGAAGCCCAGGCCGGAATAATCGTAAATATTGAGATAGCTGTCTTTCTTGCGTCCCACCAGAATCACTACTCCGAAGGCCCCCAGGTTCATCAAGGTGTAGGCCAGCAGGTAGTAAAGCAGGCTGACTGCGCCCAACTGGTTGGCAGCCACCAGGGCCACCAGCAGGTATCCGGCGTGGGCGATGGAGGAGTAGGCCAGCATGCGTTTGATATTGGTCTGGGCGATGGCGGTGACGTTGCCGATGGTCATGGTGGCCACAGCCAGGACCCAAAGCATCATGTTCCAATCCATCTTCATGGCCGGGAAAGCCAGGAAAAAGACCCGGGCAAAGGCGGCGAAGGCCGCGGCCTTGACGCCCACCGCCATGAAGGCGGTGACCGAAGTGGGGGCGCCTTCATAAACGTCCGGGGTCCACATATGGAAAGGCGCCGAAGCCACCTTGAAGCCGAAACCGACGATCAGGAGGCCGATGGCCAGCAGGGTCATGGGCTGTGCAAAGGTGTGGCCGGCCAGCGCCTTGGGCAGGTCATCCAGGTAGAGAGTGCCCCCGGCGGCGCCGTATAGGAAGGCCATGCCGAAGAGCAGGAAGCCGCTGGAGAAGGAACCCAGGATCAGGTATTTCAAAGAGGCTTCGTTGGAGCGGGCATCCTCCCGGAATAGGCCGGCCAGAACGTAAACCGCGATGGACATAATCTCCAGGCCCAGGAAGAGCATGATCAGGTGGGCGCTGGCGGCCATGAACATCATGCCTGTCGCGGCGAAGAGCAACAAGGCGTAGTATTCCCCCAGGTTCTTGTCGTATTGCTCCAGGTAAGCCCGGCTAATCATCACCGTCAGGGCGGTGCCCAGGATGAAGACCAGGTAAAAGAACAGGGTGAAATTATCCACGTAGATCATGCGGGCAAAGTCGGTGCCTTTGCTGCCCCACATGAGATAGGTCTGCAAGGCCGCCGCGGCCAGACCCAGGAGGCTGATCTGTGGAAAATAGGCCTTGCGTCCCCTGGGGGAGAGAGCATCCAGCAGCAGGATAACCACCGCGGTGACCGTCAGGATGAGCTCTGGCCCGATGCTGTTCAGGTGGAAATTGGGGATGTTGATGGTCATTGCGCCACCCCCTTGGCAACGTTAGATTCAGTGACCTGAGTGGCCTTGGCCTTGTCCATCATGGCAATGAAGTTATCCGTTGTGGCTTTGGTCTTATTTAAAAAGGTGTTGGGATAAACCCCGATCCAGAAGATAAACAGGATCAAGGGAGCGAAGATGGCTACCTCCCGGAAGGAGAGGTCCTTCAACTCCCGGTTCTTTTCATTGGTAACTTCGCCCCAAACCACCCGCTGGAACATCCAGAGCATGTAGCAAGCGGAGAAGATAACCCCGGTGGCGGCGATGACGGCCAAAATCTTGTTGGTTTTGAAGGCTCCAAGCAGGATAAGAAATTCGCCGACAAAACCATTGGTGCCGGGCACGGCGATGGACGACAGGGTGACGATCATGAAGATGGTGGCGTAGATGGGCATGGCCGTGGCCAGGCCGCCGAACTCGGCGATCATCCGGGTGTGCCGCCGCTCATAGATCATGCCGACCGTCAAGAAGAGGGCGCCCGTGGATAGGCCGTGGTTGATCATCTGGATGACGCCGCCCTGAATACCGGCCGCGGTGAAGGTAAACAGCCCCAGCATGACAAAGCCCAGATGGCTTACCGACGAGAAGGCGATGAGGCGCTTCAGGTCCTTTTGCATCATGGAGACCAGGGCGCCATAGACGATGCCGATGACCGCCAGGATGGAAAAGAGCGGCACGAAGTAGTGCGCGGCCTCGGGAAAGAGCGGCATATTGAAGCGCAGGAAACCGTAAGTCCCCATCTTCAGGAGCACCGCGGCCAGGATGACGGAACCCACGGTGGGTGCTTCGGTGTGGGCGTCCGGCAACCAGGTGTGGAACGGGAACATGGGCACCTTAATGGCGAAGGCCAATCCGAAGGCCAGGAACATCCAGAACTGCATATTAAAGGGAATGTTCAGGCCGTACATCTTGATGAGGTCGAAGGTGTAAACGCCGGTTGTCTTGCCGTAGTGGAAGTAGAGCACCAAAATGGCCACCAGCATCAGCACCGAGCCGAACATGGTGAACAGGAAGAACTTGATGGCCGCATAAACCCGCCGGGCCGGGTTGCCCCAGACGCCGATGAGCAGGTACATGGGGATCAGCATCACTTCCCAAAAGACATAGAAGAGGAAGAGGTCCAGGGCGGCGAACACCCCGATCATACCGCTCATCAGGGCCAGCAGGCAGACCATGAATTCCTTGACCCGGGTCTGAATGTCCGTCCAGGTTGCCAGAACGCACAGCGGGGTCAGGAAGGTGGTGAGCATGATCAGCAGCAGAGAGAAACCATCCACCCCTAGGTAATAGCTGATGCCGTAACCCGGAATCCACTCGTGGCGCTCCACGAACTGCATGGCTGCCGTAGTGCTGTCAAAACCGAACCACAAGGGCAGTGAAATGAGGAACTCCACCACGGCCACGGCAAAGGTCGCACCTTTGAGGACCTTGTAGTTCTTCCGATCCAGGAACAGCAGCAGTCCTATTCCCAGGAGGGGGAAGAAAATCAGGATGGAGAGGATTGGTAGTTGCATTGAGCCCCCCCTAAGACTAACGTCCGATTAGATAACCCGTGACAATCACCACTCCCGCGAGGATGGCCAGGGCATAGTTTTGTACGAACCCGGTTTCCAGTTTGCGCAGATGGCTGCTGAACCAGGCCACGATGCCGGCGCTGCCGTTCACCGTGCCGTCGATCACCGTCTCATCCACGCCGTGCCACAGGAAGTCGGAGCCGTTTTTGATGGGCTCCACCACTGAGGCGTCATAAAGTTCATCAATGTAATACTTATGAAAAATGTAATCGTACAGGGCCGGGAATTTCGCAGTGATGCGGGCCGGCAGATCCGGTACTTTCATGTAACACTTGTAAGCGATGAAGATGCCGATACCGGCGATGCCCATGGAAAAGAGCATCATAAAGATTTCAAATGACATGGCGTGATGCGCTTCGTGATGCAGAGGCGCAATGGCCGGTGACAGGAACTCTTTGAACTTATGGGCCCCTTCAATGATGGGGAAGCCCACCAAACCACCCACCACCGACAGGCCCGCCAGGATCATAAGCGGGATCGCCATGGTCTTGGGCGCCTCATGGGGGTGCACATGGTGGTGGTCGAACCTCTCCTCACCGAAGAAGGTCATGAAAACCGCCCGGAACATGTAGAAGGCGGTGATGCCGGCCGCGATGGTGGCGATGCCCCAGTAAAGGATGTGGCCGTCCACCAGAGAGTAGAAGAGAATTTCGTCCTTACTGAAGAAGCCTGCGAAGGGGAAGATGCCGGCAATGGCCAGCGTGGCCAGCATAAATGTCCAATAAGTTATGGGCATGTACTTCCGCAGGTTGCCCATGCCGCGCATATCCTGTTCGCCGTGCATGCCGTGAATTACCGAACCGGACCCCAGGAAGAGCAGGGCCTTGAAAAAGGCGTGGGTCATGAGATGGAAGATGCCGGAGACAAAGGCGCCCACGCCGCAGGCCAGGAACATGTAACCCAACTGGCTGACAGTGGAGTAGGCCAGGACCCGTTTGATGTCGTACTGCGCCATACCCATGGTGGCGGCGAAGAAGGCGGTGAGCAACCCGATCACCGCCACCACCGACAGGGAAACCGGGGCCAGGACAAACAGGGCGCTGCAGCGGGCCACCATATAGACGCCGGCGGTGACCATGGTGGCCGCGTGGATCAAAGCGGACACCGGAGTGGGACCTTCCATGGCGTCGGGCAGCCAGGTATATAAGGGAATCTGAGCCGATTTACCAGTCGCTCCCAAAAAGAGGCACAGGGTGGCGGCGGTGATGATGCCGGACCCCACCGGGTACTTAGCGGCCGCGGCGAAGACTTCCTTGAAATTGAGAGTGCCGAAGGTCCAGAAGATGATGAACATACCCAGCAGGAAGCCAAAGTCGCCGATCCGGTTGACCACAAAGGCCTTCTTGCCCGCGTCGGACGCCGACTTCTTTTCATACCAGAAGCCGATGAGCAGATAGGAGCACAACCCCACGCCTTCCCAACCCACGAACATCAACAGGAAATTGTTGGCGCTCACCAAAGTGAGCATGTTGAAGACGAAGAGGTTGAGGTAGGCGAAGTAGCGGGGGAACCCCGGATCATCGTGCATATAGCCGATGGAATAGATATGGATCAAGGTGCTGACCCCTGAGACCACCAGCAGCATCACCAGGGACAAGGGGTCGATCAGGAAGGCCGCCTGCACATTGAAGCTGCCGGCGGAGATCCAATCGAACACCACCTTCTGCACCGCGGAGCCATGCGGCAGCTTTAAAAACTCCAGGAAGATGGCCACGGTGACCAGGAAGCTCAGGCCCACGGCGGTGGAGCCGATAATTCCCACCGCATTCTTGGACAGTTTCTTCCCAAACAGGCCGTTAATCAAAAAGCCTATGAGGGGGAATGTGGGTATCAGCCAAACATAATCGAACATGAGGTTCGCCTCACCACTTGAGGATATTCAAGTTGTCAACGTAAATGGAACCCCGGTTGCGGAAAATCGCCACAATCAGGGCCAGACCCACCGCCACTTCCGCCGCGGCTACGGTCAGCGTGAAGAACACAAACATCTGCCCGTCAACCGCCTTAAAATAATCGGCAAAAGCGATAAAGGCCAGGTTGACGGAGTTAAGCATCATTTCAATGCACATGAAGATGACAATGGCATTGCGCCGGATGATGACGCCGATCACCCCCAGGGTGAACAGGGCCACGCTCAAAGCCAGATAATAAGTGACGGGAACTACCATCCTTATTTCCCCCAACGGCTATTTCAGCCGGGATTTAGCCAGGACCACGGCGCCCACGATGGCCACCAGCAGCAGCACCGAGGTGACTTCGAAGGGCAGCAGATAATTAGTAAACAGTCCCTGGGCGATGGATTCGGTGTTGCCCAGGCCCGGGACAATCTCCCTGGCGGCTGGCAGCTTTACCCGGGTGTAAGCGTAAATCGTGATCAGTGCGGCAAAACCGGCTAATATGAAGCCCGCCAGCTTTTGACCATAATAGGGCATGAGCGGAGCCTCTTCGGGACGCCTGAGATTTAAGAGCATGATGACAAACAGGAACAGGACGATAATGGCCCCGGCATAGACAATCACCTGGATGGCCGCGATGAACTCGGCGTGGGCCAGCAGGTAAATCCCGGCCACCGCAAAGAAGTTGACGATGAGCCAGAGGGCGCTTCTCAAGGGGTGCGGTTGAAAGACTACCAGGCCGCCGGAGATCAGGGCCACTGCACCCAAGATAAAAAACAGGGTCTCCATCCCTCGGGCCTCCTTAGAGCCAATCCTTCAGCCGTAATTTTGACTCGGGCTGAGTGGCGGTCTCAATATTGAGAATGAGCGCTTGTTTGTCGTATTGGGCCAATTCATAAGCGTTATTAAGCTTAATGGCCTGTTTGGGGCAGGCCTCCTGGCACATGCCGCAGAAGATGCAGCGCTGCAGGTCGATGGTGAACTGAACCGGGTATTTTTCGTGCTCCGGGCCCTCGGCGGCGACGATGCCCCGGATGGCGTTACTTGGGCAGACCACCATGCACAAGGTACAGGCCACACAGCGGCGCCGGCCGTCCGGGTCGATAGTGAGCTGCGGGTGTCCCCGCCAGCGGGGGAACATCTCCCGCTTTTCTTCGGGATACTGTTGGGTGATCGGCTTGGTGAACACCATCCTGAGGGTGGTGGCCAACCCTTTGAGGAAAGGAATAATCATGGGCTAACCCTTGATAAATAAGATTACCGCCCCGGTGAACAGGATGTTCGCCAGGCTAAGAGGTACGAGGACCTTCCAACCCAACCGCATGAGCTGGTCAAAGCGGAAGCGGGGGAAGGTGCCCCTGACCCAGATGAAGAAGAAGACCACGACGAAGGTCTTTAACATGAACCAGACCACCGGAGGCAGCACCGGACCGTTCCAGCCGCCCAAGAACAGGGTCACAATCAGGGCCGAGGCCACGATGATGTGGATATACTCACCCATCATGAACAGGGCCCATTTCATCGAGCTGTATTCGGTCTGGAACCCGGCCACCAATTCGTTTTCGCACTCAATCAGGTCAAAGGGGGTGCGGGCGCATTCGGCGAAGGCTGCGGTCAGGAAAAGAAAAAAGCCCAGGGGCTGATAGACGATGAACCACATGGACTTCTGGGCTTCCACGATCTTCACGGTGCTCAGAGTGCCCGCAATCATCAGCACGCCGATGACCGAGAGCCCCAGGGCCAACTCGTAGCTGACCATCTGGGCGCTGAGGCGCAAAGCCCCGAGGAGGGAATACTTATTATTGGAGGCCCAGCCACCGAGAATTGCCCCGTACACCGCCAGGGAAGAGACTGCAAAGATATAGAGCAACCCGACGTTAATATCCGCGATCACGCCCTGGTTTAAAGCAGCCGCAGTGAGGTCGATCTTGTGGCCAAACAGGAAGATTTCCTGAGGCAAGATGGAACCGGAGAATGGAATAGCCGCGAAGGGCAGCAAGGCCGTCACCGCAGTGAGCAGAGGCGCCAGGATGAAGAGGATCTTATTGGCTCCGGGAGGCGTGAAATCCTCTTTGAACATCAGTTTGAGTACGTCTGCCAGGGGTTGCAGCAGTCCCCAAGGACCCACCCGGTTGGGGCCGTAGCGCAACTGGATGAAACCCAGCACCTTACGTTCCAGCAAGACCGTGTAGGCGACCGCGGTGAGCAGCACGCCCATTACCACGGCGATTTTGACAAGGCTTAGTATGATCAACAGGGGCACATTCATCTTCTCAACCCTTTTGGATGGTCACGCGCACCAGGTTGGAGTTAAGCGTCAAGGTTTGGGCCGCGGGGGCGGCGAAATGCTCCGGCAGGAACACCACACCCGCTGGCAGGTCCACAGACAGGGTGACGGGCACGCTGACCTCGCCCTGGGAGGAAATGACCTTGGCGGTGCCGCCTTCCGCCAGGCCAAGGCCGGCGGCGTCTTCCGGATTGACCTTCAGTTTGGCCCCCGGCGTCACCGACAGAGTGCCGCAGGGATGATGGGTGGTGAAGGACCCTGAGTGTTGCAAGGATTTCCCCACCACCAGGGAGAAGGGCCGCCGTCCAGGCAGGCTGATATCCGTCTCGAAGACCGCAAAAGTGCCGTTCAGGACCGGCTTGAAATCCGGGCAGGGAGCACTGAGCGTAGGTTTCAACCCGGCCCACAGCGGCATCTTCTGGGCCATTTCCCGGAAGATGGCTTCAGGCGCGCCGTATTTCATGGCAAAACCCATCTTGACGCCCAATTGGCTGATGATCTGCCAGTCGGGCCGCACGCCGTTGGCGCTGACGGCTTGTTGCAACAGCCCCAGTTGCCCGGTGCTGCTGATGAAGGTGCCTTCCTGCTCAGCGTGCACCGCCACGGGCAGCACGACGCTGGCCAGTTCCGCCGTATCGGTCATAAAGGCGTCCTGTACGACGATAAACGGGACTTTCTTCAGGAGCTTCTCGACCCGGCTCCGGTGCGGCAGGCTGCGCAGCAAATCGCCGCCCAGGAGATAGAGAGCCTGGGGCGCCCCTTCCTCGCCCTTCTCCAGAAGGTCCAAGAGATCCTCCAGGTCCGGGCCAGGATCAGCGACCGGGTTCTGCTCAAAGAAGGTGGCCGCAGTATCGGCGTTCAGGGGCAGAAAACCGGGCAGGCGGCGGGGTTGAACGCCCATCTCGCAGACGCCGCGGGTGTTGTTCTTCTCGGCCACCGGATAGAGAGCGCTGCCGGGGGTGCCGGGTTTGCCCGCCAGCAGGAAGAGGTTGGCCAGAGCCAGGGCATTCTGATAACCCTTGTCCTGGGCCTCCAGTTCGGTGCCGAAGATGATGGCCGGGGCCTTGGCCTGGGCCAGGAGGGCCACGGCTTCGTTGATCTGGGCCTCGTCAATGCCGGTCTTAGCGGCAACCTCTTTGGGAGTGAACTTCTTGACCGCGTCCTTGAGCTCTTCCAAGCCGCTGGCCGTCACCGCCGGTGTCCAATCGGGATTGGCCGCCAGGAAGGCCTTGATCAGGCCGGCTACCAGGATGCGTTCGCTGCCGGGCTTGTAACGCAAGGAAAGCGTGGCGTAGCGGTCGAACTTGGTCTTGCGGTTGTTGGCCACCACCAGTTTGAAGCCGTCTTTCTCCTTGGCTTCATGCAGCTTCCAGCCCAGGGGCGGCAGTTCCGGGGTGACGTCGGCGCCCAGGATCAGGACCATATCGGCCTTGGGCAGGTCGTCGAGCTTGCCCAGCACCGCCAGGGCGCCGCTGATTTGGGCGTCCTCTTTGAGACTGAAGGGGGACTGATAGGCGCCTGGACGGCCAGGGGTCCTTTCCACGCCGGTAACCGTGGTATGGCCGAAAACGTCGGCAATGCCTTTCAAGGCGCGGAGGTAGTTGAACCTGGCCGGGTTGTCCATCTGGTTGGTGCCCAGTCCGGCCCGGAAGAATTTCTGGAACAAATAGTTGGCTTCGTTGGTGGCCCGGGGTGAGCCCACCCCATAAATTGCCTTGGGGCCGCCGGCCTCCACAACTTCCTTGAATTTGGCGACCACCAGGTCCAGGGCCTCATCCCAGGAGGCGGACCTAAACTTGCCGCCTTCTTTGATCAGCGGGGTCTTGAGGCGGTCGGGTGACTCCACCACCGGCCAGCCGAAGCGGCCCCGGCCGCAGAGGAGCACGGTCTTCTCATTGCGGGCCCGCATGATCTTGCCGTCTTTGGTATGGAGGGAGTAATTGCAGCCGCCGCCGCAGAAGGGACAGGCGATTTCGGTCTTGTCCACTTCCCAGGCCCGGGCCCGGTACTTCCACTGCTTGTTGATCAGCGCCCCCACCGGGCAGATGTCGATGCAGGAGCCGCAGAACTCGCAGTTCAGGGGCAGCTCGCCGCTGGAGAGCTGGGTGAAGTAGCCCCGATGCACGAAGTTCCAGGACCAGGCGCCCACCCGCTCTTTGCAAATGCGCACGCAGCGGCCGCAGGTGACACAGCGGTCCTGGTGGCGCTCCACGAAGTTGGACTCGTAGTCGAACCGAGGCGTGAGTTTAATGGCCTCCAGGTCCACTTTCTTGATGCCCAGGGCGTGAGTCAGGTTCTGAAGCTCACATTCGCCGCCTTTGTCACAAATGGGGCACTCCACCGCGTGGTTGATGAGGACCAGCTTCATCAACTCGTCGCGGATGGCCTCCAGCTTGGGCGAGGTGGTGGTGACTTCCATGCCCTCGTTGACGTAAGTGGCGCAAGCCGGCAAGGGCCGGGGGGGTCCGGGCTTCACTTCCACTACGCAGATGCGGCAAGAGCCGATGGGGTGCAGGGCTTGATGATAACAGAGAGTCGGAATAAAGATCCCGTTCTCCCGGGCTGCATCCAGGATGGTGGAACCTTTCTTGGCCTGGAGGGCCCGCCCGTCGATGGTCAGATTAACCATAAGTCGATCCTGTGTTCGTTGCCGGGTATATGTTTAGCCGTTTGCCTTGGTGGGATTCGCCCACCGTCTTGGTTTCCTGGCGGGCAAAAATCCGCCCGACTAGTTCTTAACGCTTATTTCCGGGTAACTTCTCCAAAAACGAAGCCTTCTTCAGCCCCGGTCTGCCAATTTCACCAACGACCTCACCTTATAGGTGGGGGTTTTGCGATCACCTTCATAATTCGAATCGCAGGTCAGTTTTACCTTCCAGCCGATGCCTTTGCTCATTTTAGGCGTTACAATCCCCGTCGGCCCTGCCTTCTCGATCAACCCATAACGCACGGCGTCCTCAGCAGAGAGGCGAAACTGAACGTTGGGGTATTCCTCCAGGCGCAAGACATAAAAAGTCCCGTGCATGGCGACACCCAGTTCCGCGCCCCTGGCAATCTCCGCGATTTTGCCGGTGAAGGACTTGCTGGCCTGGCCGAAAATCGGCCCCAAATCGACCAGCAACAGCACCAGCACAAATACGATGATGAGCTTGCTTTTACGAGGTACCAACATCATGTCCTTCAAGCATCAGGGGCGGGACGCCCGCCGTATGCTTATCTGTCCACGTCGGCCAGGACGATGTCCATGGTGCCGATCAAGGCAATCATGTCCGCCAGGAGGCGGCCCCGGGCCAACTTGTCGCAGGCCGACAGGTTGATAAAGCTCGGCCCCCTGACCTTCAGCCGGAAAGGTTTGTTGCTGCCGTCGCTGACGATATAGAAACCCATCTCGCCCTTGGGGGCCTCGATGCACTGGTAGACTTCCCCCACCGGCGGCCGGATGCCGTCCTGGATGATCAGGAAGTGGTGGATCAAGGCCTCGATCTCATTATAGACCCGCTCTTTGGGCGGCAAAGACACCTTGGGGTCGTCGCATTTAATGGCGCCCGGTTCGGTCTGTTGAATCTTGTCCACCGCCTGCATGACGATGCGGGCGCTCTGGAGCATCTCCTGCATGCGCACCAGATACCGGTCGTAGGTGTCGCCGTTTTTGCCCAGAGGCACTTCGAAATCGAACTCTTCATAGCTGGAATAGGGGTTATCCCGGCGCAGGTCCCAGTTGACTCCGGAGCCCCGGGCCATAGGGCCGGACCAGCCCCAATCCAGGACCTCATCCTTGGACATGGCGCCGACGCCGATGGTGCGCTCTTTCCAGATTTCATTCTGGGTGAGAAGAGTGTCGTAATCCTTCCATCTGGACGGGAATGTCTCGGCAAATTTTTTGGCTATCGGCAGGAAGCCCTCGGGCAGGTCTGCGGCCAGACCGCCGATGCGGCAGTACAGGGGGAACATCCGGGCCCCGGAAACCATTTCGCACATGTCCATGATCTGTTCCCGTTCCCGGAAGGCATAAAACAAAGGCGTCA
Organism: Deltaproteobacteria bacterium; assembly: GCA_023381945.1. The sequence continues at coordinate 3,804 of JAMCQY010000105.1, read as the reverse complement.
TGGCGCCCAAATCGTGACCGTGGGTCCCCAGCCAGAACAGGTGGGAGGCGATCCGGGTCAACTCCGCCAGCATCACCCGGATATACTGGGCCCGTTTGGGAATTTCCACTCCCAGTAGCTTTTCCACCGCCAGGCAGAAGCCGAAGTTGTTGACCTCGCCGGCCAGGTAATCGAGGCGGTTCATCAGGGGCATGCACTTGTGGTAAGTGCGGTATTCGCACATCTTCTCGATGCCCCGGTGGAGAAAACCGATATCCGGGTCGGCCCTGAGGATAAGCTCGCCGTCCAGCTCGACCAGGACCCTTAATACCCCGTGGGTGCTGGGGTGCGAAGGCCCCACGTTGAGCAGCATGGTTTCGGTGCGTTGCATGGTCTGCGCTTGATTCATATCGAATTCCCGCTTTGAAAAGCTGTTATCGGGTAATCAAATTCTTTTTAACGTAGGGGCACGGCGTGCCGTGCCCTGTGCGCCTCTACATCCCCCGCAAGGGGTAATCTTTGCGCTGGGGATGCCCCACCCAGTCACTGGGCATCAGGATGCGCCGGAGATCCGGATGGCCTTTGAAGCGGATCCCCATCATGTCGTAGACTTCCCGTTCGTGCCAGTTGGCCGTGGACCAGACCGGCACCACCGAATCCACCACCGGCGCGGCGTCATCGCCCAGGAAGGTCTTTAAAGTGACGCGATTATGGTAGCGGTGGGAATAAAGATTATAGACCACTCCGAACCTGGGGCTTTGAGGCAGATAATCCAGACCGGCGATCATGGAGAGGTACCGGAAGGAGGTCTTTTCCTCATCCCGCAAAGCGGTGCAGATGTCCACCAAACGCTCGGGTTTGACCACGATGGTGGTCTCCCCCCGGAACTCCACCACTTCCACCACCTCACTCGAAAACTTGGCCTGGAGCAGTTCCACCGCGGCGCTCATGCTGCCTCCTCCCGCCGGGCCTGCAGGCGATTCTTGTACTGGGCGGTCAGGAACGGGTCCTTCAAGATCTTTTCGTGGAGCTTCAGGATGCCGTACAGCAGACCTTCGGGCCGGGGCGGGCAGCCGGGCACATAAACGTCCACCGGCAGGTAAGTGTCGATTCCCTGGACCACGGCGTAGGAGTCGAAGATGCCGCCGCTGGTGGCGCAGGCGCCCATGGCGATGACCCATTTGGGTTCGCTCATCTGGTCATAGACCCGCTGGATGGCCGGCATCATCTTCTTGCAGACCGTGCCGGCGATGATGATCAGGTCGGCCTGGCGGGGGCTGGCCCTAAAAGCTTCCATGCCGAAGCGGGCAATGTCATACCGGTTGGCCGCAGTGCAGATCATTTCGATGGCGCAGCAGGCCAGGCCGAAGGTCGCGGGCCAAAGGCTGTTTTTGCGGCCCCAATCCACCAGCTTTTCCAGCGTGGTGGTCAGGACATTATAGCCGAGATGTTCTTCAATTCCCATTCGGTGCTCCATGTAGGGTGGGCACCGCCCACCATATTCTACATTTAAGGGTGGCGGGCGGGGACGCCCGCCCCACCATTTATGCTATTCCCACTCTAAGGCGCCTTTACCCCACACGTAAACCAGTCCCACCACCAGGACGCCGACGAAGACCAGCATCTCCCAGAAGCCGAACCAGCCGAGGGGCTTGAAGACCACGGCCCAGGGATAGAAAAAGATGGCTTCAATGTCGAACACTATGAAGAACATGGCGATGACATAGAAGCGCACCGTGTACCGGCTGCGGGCGTCGCCGATGGGGTCCATGCCGCATTCATAGGGCAGGTCCTTGGCGGGGAAATGTTTCTTCTTGCCGATGAGTTCGGACAAGAGCAACATTACTCCGATGGCCCCGATACAGATGATCATGTAAACCAAAACCGGCAGGTAGTTGAGCAACATAAGTCAACCCTTGATTAATTGTTGCTGGTAGCGCCGGCATCTTGCCGGTGCAGTAGCACAGGCTGGAAGCCTGCGCTACCGATTAATGCGAATGTTCCTCGGCCTTGCAGACCCCCAAGGGACACTTGCCGTCCAAGTGGGCCTGGTATTCGTCGGCGTAGCGCTCGATGGTGGTCTTGACGAAGAACAGCGGGCTCATGCCCAGGGCGCAGTTGGAGGAATCCACCATGATCTGGGCCAGGGAGATCATCCGGTCCAGATCCGCCTGGGTGCCTTTGCCCGCCGCCACCTTGCTGATCAGTTCGTACAAGGTCCGGGTCCCCCGCCGGCACGGCAGGCAGAAACCGCAGGACTCGTGCTGGAAGAAGTAAAGAATGGATTTGACCACATCGACAATGCAGCAGGTGTCGTCCATCACCAGCATGGTGCCTGAGCCCAGGGCGCCTTCGGCCATGGCCATGGCCTTATATTCCATGGGGGTGTCGAGATGCTCATCCTTGAAGAAGCCGAAGGAGGCGCCGCCGGTCTGGCAGGACTTGTACTGACGGCCCTCGCGGACCCCGCCGCCATATTTATTGATCAGCTCCCGCACCGTCATGCCCAGGTTGGCTTCCACCACGCCGGGTTTATTGACGTGGCCCACGATCTGAAAAATCTTGGTGCCCCGGGCGTCTTCGGTGCCCTTTGCCTTGTACCATTCAGAGCCGTGCACCAGAATCGCCGGCACAGTGGCCAGGGACTCGACGTTGTTGACGATGGTGGGTTTGTTCCAGACCCCCACGACGCCGGGAAAAGGCGGCTTGACCCGGGGGTTGCCTCTTTTCCCTTCGATGGACTCGATCAGCGCGGTTTCCTCGCCGCAGACATAGGAGCCGCCGCCGGTCTGGACCTTGATATGGAAGCTGAAGCCGGAGCCCTGAATGTTGTCGCCCAGCAGATTTTTGGCTTCCGCGGCTTCGATGGCCTTGTTGAGGCGGTACATGGAGAGGTAATACTCGCCACGCACGTATATGTAACCGTAGTTGGCGCCCACCGCAAAGCCGGCGATGGCCATGCCTTCCAGGACCCGGTGGGGGTCGCCTTCCATGATGTAGCGGTCTTTGATGGTCCCGGGCTCGCCTTCGTCGGCGTTGCAGACAATGTACTTCGGCGAGTTCGGGTTGGGCTGGGTAAAAGACCACTTGAGCCCGGTGGGGAAGCCGGCGCCGCCCCGGCCCCGGAGGCCCGCATCCTTGACCGTGTTGACCACCTCTTCCTGGCTCATGCCAATGGCCTTTTTCAGGCCTTCGTAGCCGCCCCGTTCCAGATAGGCATCCAGGCTCAGAGGGTCGATCTGATCGACATTGGCCAGCAGCACCAACTCATCGCCGCTGGCGGTGTAATCGCTCAGGGGGTTGGTGGTGCGGGGCAGGGTCTTATAATCTACGACCTTGCCGGCCTTGTAGTCGGCCAGGATATTCTTGAGGCGCTCAGGCGTGAGACGGCCGAAGACCACCTCGTTGATCTGCATGGCCGGCGACACCTCGCAGACGCCCAGGCAGGCGGTGTGCTCCAGGGTGAAAAGGCCGTCGGAGGTGGTATCTCCCACGTGCTCAATTCCCAACTCGGCCTTGACCACCTCGACGAGGTCATCTGCGCCCCAGATATGGCAGGGTGCGGATTCGCAAAAACGGATGATGAACTTGCCCCGGGGCGTCGGCGAAAACATGGTGTAGAAGCTCATGACGCCGTAAAGATAAGGGTAAGGCACATCCATGCCCTGGGAGATAAGCTGCAGGGCTTCCATGGGCAGCCAGTTGCCGCACAGCCCCTGGACTTCGTGCATCGCCGGCAACAGGCCGCCTTTAACGGCTTTATGACGGGCCACGATTTCCTGGATGGCGGCTACTTGCTCAGGGCTTAAAGGGGCGCTGACGGGG
>JAMCQY010000116.1 GCA_023381945.1 Deltaproteobacteria bacterium | reverse complement strand
GGCCTCATTTACCGGGGCCAGGCCCCCCAGGATATGGCCCGGGACGAGACTATCGCGTCTCTGGCCGGCGACTTTTCCTTTCCTTTGAAATATGGTTACGCCCTGGTGGGGAAAGTGATCACCCTGGGCCCCGGGGTGTCGCCCGATTGGCAGGGCCGGCTGGTCTTTTCCTTTCATCCCCACGAAAGCCACTTTCTGGCGACTCCCGACGAGTTGCAAATGCTGCCCCTCTATCTTTCCGCCGAGGACGCGGTCTTTTTCCCCAACATGGAGACCGCGGTCACTTTCCTGCTGGACGGCCAGCCTCTGATGGGGGAGCAAGTGGCAATTTTCGGCCAGGGAATCGTGGGATTGCTCCTCACCGCCCTGCTGGCCCGCTGGCCCTTGAACTCGTTGGTGACCCTGGACCTCTATGCCAAGCGGCGTCTAATGTCAGAAAGCCTGGGGGCTCAGCTCAGCCTTGACCCCTCAATCCCGGACCTGACGGAGCGCTTGCTGGGTTATCTCCAGGGGGCCGGCCCCTATCCCGGCGCCGATCTGACTTACGAAATCTCCGGCAATCCCGAGGCCCTGAACCAGGCCATCGCGGTCACCGGCTTTAACGGGCGGGTGGTCATCGGCTCCTGGTACGGCCGCAAAAAAAGCGATCTGTACCTGGGAGGACGTTTCCACCGCAGCCGGGTGAGGCTCATCGGCAGCCAGGTGAGCACTATTCCACCGGAGCTTGCCGGCCGCTGGAGCAAGTCCCGGCGCTACCACATCACCTGGCAGATGCTGGAGGAGATCAAGCCGGCGCGCTTCATTACCCATCGCTTTCCCATCGCCCAGGCCGCCCAGGCCTATGAGTTGCTTGACCAGGACCCTGGCGAAGCGATCCAGATGATTTTTGAGTATTGAGTTTCGAGTTCCGAGTTCCGAGTTCCGAGTTCCGAGTTTTTATTTTTTTTAGTTTTCCTGGTTTTGAGCATATTGCAGTAGTTAAACGCCTGAAAAATCAGACAAGCCTCGCCTTGTTCTCGAAACTTGAAACTCGAAACTCGAAACCAAAGGAGTTCACATGCACACGATGTACACCCTGGCCGTCAAGCGCGTCTTTGTGGCGCGGCATTTCCTGGTGGGCGGTGATTGGGGCAAAGAGAACGAGCTCCACTCTCACCGCTATCAGTTAGAAGTCCAATTGGAGGCCCAGGTCCTCAATGAACACGGCTTTCTGGTGGACATCGTCGCCCTGGAAGCGCACCTCGATGAATTGGTGGCCTACTACCGGGATCAGACCCTGAATGAGCTGCCGGAATTTGCCGGCCTCAATCCCAGCATCGAACATTTCGCCCGCCTCCTGGCCCAGGAACTCCTGAACCGCATCAAAGATCCCCTCCACGCCTTGACTGCCAAGGTCTGGGAGGACGAGATCGCCTGGACGCAATATCGCGAGGAGCGTTGATTGCATCTGGGCCTGGTAGTTTACGGCAGCCTGGAGACCGTCTCCGGCGGCTACCTCTATGACCGTAAATTGGTTGAGCATTTTCAGCGTTGCGGAGATGAGGTGGAAGTCATCTCCATGCCCTGGCGCCCTTACGGCCGGGCCTGTTTGGATAACCTTTCGAACGCACTGATCAAGCGCCTGAACCAGGCCTCATTCCAACTGCTGCTCGAAGATGAGTTGGTCCATCCTTCGCTGTTCCGCCTCAATCACTGGCTGCGCCGCCGGGTCTCATACCCCCTGGTGTCCATTGTCCATCACCTGCGCTGCTGTGAAGCCCGGCCCGCCTGGCAAAATTTTTTGTACCGGCAGGTAGAACAGCAATACCTTGCCTCCATTAACGGCTTCATTTTCAACAGCAACACCACCCGAACCGAGGTGGAGCGCCTGGTGGGGGCGGGTCGGCCGTCGGTGGTGGCTCCGCCGGGAGGCGACAACGTTCCCGGTGGCCTTTCCCGGGAGGAAGTATTGCACCGGGCCGGAGCCCCGGGTCCCTGCCACCTTATCTTCATCGGCAATCTGATCCCTCGAAAAGGGCTGCATGTCCTGCTGGACGCCCTGGCCTCGCTGGCAAGTCAGGACTGGCTGCTAACCGTGGTCGGCGGCCCGGAGCTGAACCCTTCTTATGCCCGGGCCATCCACCACCGGATTGCCGCCCTGGGATTGACCGGCAGAATCGAGATGGCGGGAACCCTGTCCCGGGAAGAATTGGCCGCCCGCCTGGGAGAAGGTCATTTGCTGGCTGTGCCGTCTTCTTACGAGGGTTTCGGCATCGTCTACCTGGAAGCCATGCGGTTTGGCCTGCCGGTGATTGCCTCGGCCGCGGGCGGCGCCCGGGAGATCGTCAGCCACGGGGTGAACGGTTTTTTGGCGCCGCCGGGCGACACCGCCACCTTGAGCCGTTCGCTCCGATCCCTGATAGAGAACCGGGACCTGCTGGCGCGAATGAGTCTGGCGGCCCTGACCCACGCCGCCTCCCAGCCCACCTGGGAGGACAGCGCCGCCAAAGTTCGAGAGTTTCTGATGACTCTTTTAACTGGGCAGACTGAAAAATCCGGGAGGTGAAAGCATGTTCGCGAAGAAGCTTTTGGCAGGCATTTTTGCCATCCTGATCCTGATGAAATTGGCGGCCCTGTTGATAAATCCGGCAGGCTGGATGTCTCTGGGAAGGGTGTTTTTGGAGCATCATGCAATGGTTACCGGCATTTATCTGATATTGATCGCTCTAACCGGATTTCTCATTTTCTCCAACCTAAATTTGGTCGATATAGCCCTGGTGATGTTTTTTAGCACACTGCTCACCGGGCTGGCCCTGATTCCCTATTCCGCCCAGATGCAGCGACTGGGAGATGCCATGGTAGCCCTCGGCTTCCGCCAGGCCTGGCTGGCCATGTCGATCTGGGGGGCCGTGGCCGTGGCCATACTGTTTAAGGTACTATCTAAGACCCGTAAAACCTATTCATGACCGGCATCCCCCAGGAGTATAGCTTCCTCCGCTATCTGGCCGCCAAGAAGGGCCTGGACGACCGCTCGCTGAACCGGCACGTCCGGGAAACGCTGGCTGGCCAATTACTTACCCGCAGGGAAGATGCTGCCTGCCGGGTGCTGGAAGTGGGTTGCGGCATCGGCGCCATGTTGGAACGCCTGATAGATTGGCAGCTTCTGGCTAAGGCCGACTATACGGGTATTGATCTTCATCCCGACAATATTGGTGAGGCCCGCCGGCGGTTCCGGCGCTTTGCCGCCGCCCGCGGAGCCGATCTGGCCCTGGAAGCCGGGCGCTTCCTATATCGTCAATCCGCGCAGACGGTGGCGGCAGAATTCGAAGCCATCGATCTTTTTCACTTTCTCACCAGGGAGCGGGGCCGCAGCCGCTGGGACCTCATCCTGGCCCATGCCTTCCTGGATTTAGTAGATTTAAAAACCACCCTGCCCGAGTTGTTGAGCTTACTGGCGCCAGGCGGATTCTTCTACTTCACCCTCAACTTCGATGGCGGAACCATCTTTAAACCCACCATCGATGCCGGTCTGGACCAACACCTCGAGACCCTGTACCATCAAACCATGGACCGGCGCCTCGTCGGAGGGCGGCTTTCCGGCAGCAGCCGCACCGGCCGCCTCCTATTTGAGCACCTTAAGAACGCCGGGGCGCTGGTGCTGGCTGCGGGCAGTTCCGACTGGGTGGTCTTCCCCGGCCCGGCCGGCTACCCCGGAGGTGAGGCCTATTTTCTGCATTTCATCATCCATACCATTCAACAGGCATTAAAGGATCATCCGGAGCTGCCCCAGTCCGATTTCCAGGGCTGGATTGAGCAGCGCCACGCCCAAATCCTGCAAGGAAAATTGATCTACCTTGCCCGCCAGCTCGATTTTTTCGGCCAGGTTTGAAGATCGTTTTCCGTTTCCAGTTTCCCGGTTTCCGTTAAAATAAACGGCATCAATGTGTTGAAAAAAGAAAGTAGTCTCGTCTGGACTATCCGGCAAATTTGGCATTCGCCAAAATCTTTTAGAGGATTGGAAGCGGCAAATGGGAACTGGCCTTTACGGAAAACGGCAAACGGCAATCGGCAACCTATCTGTTATTATTTACGACTGCGACGGCGTTCTGATCGACTCCCGACGGTCCAACGAAGCCTTTTACAATCATATTCTAAGCCACTTCAATCTGCCACCGTTAACCCCGGAGCAACTGGATATAGTCCATGCTTCCACCGCTCAGGAGGCCGTGGACTTCCTGTTCCGCGGCACCCCGTATTTGTCCGCGGCCCAGGATTTTCAGCGCCAGATCGACAACGCCCCATTCCTTGCCCTGATTCGCCCCGAGCCCCATATCCGGGAAGTCCTGGCGCACTTGCGCCCCGCTTACCACACCGCCATTGCCACCAACCGCGGTAAAAGCCTGCCCCTGGTCCTGCAGACCCTGGGGTTGCAGGAGCTTTTCGACCTGACGGTCAGTTGCTATGACGTAGCTCACCCCAAACCACATCCCGAGTGCCTCCAAAAAATCCTGCACCACTTCCAGGTAGGTCCGGACGAGGCCCTCTACATCGGCGACTCCGACGTTGACCGGCTGGTAGCCGAAAAAGCCGGGGTGTCCCTGGCGGCCTACAAAAATCCGGGCCTCACGGCTCGCTACCATCTTCAGGATCACCGGGATTTACTGCAATTATTGGACATTTCGAGGGCTGATAAAGCTTGAAACTTTATGGGTGGATACCAAGACCATTGGCACTTTCGCCTATTCCGGCATAGGCAAAACTACCAAATTAATTAGATGAATGCAGCCGCAAGAGAATTTGCGGGAGGCCTGGCAAACAGATTCCAACTCAATTAACCGAAGGGTCGACTGGCCAGAAGGATAAAGGCGGCCCCGGCGTGCAGGACGGCCACCAGGATCAGCGCAGGCCAGATTCCCCAGACGGGTAAAATAAAGAAACTGAATCCCAGGGTTCCCAGGGTGGAGCCCAGGAGGTCCGCAGCATAGAGCAATCCGCCTTTGGCGCTGGAGTCGTCCCGACCGGAGACCCAGAGTCTGCTGCTCAAAGCAAAGATACTGCCGCCCCCGAAGCCTGCCGCGATCATGATCAGGGCGAAGCTGCCCTGGATCAAATAGTCCTCAACAGGCAGAGCGACCAGAGACTCCCGGCTCAAAAAGAGAGCCAGAAACAGGGCCAAAGCAGCCAGCAACATTTGCAAAGTCAACAGCCCGCGCTTCAGAAACTCCGGTCCGCGGTCCGGCTGGACCTGACCGGCCTTCATCAGCCACCCCGCCGTGGCCGCCCCGCCCCCCATGCCCGCCATAAAAGCGGCGATGAGCAGGCCCAATTGCCGGTATAAGGAACCCATTTGGATCTGGTAAAGAACCAGAACCAGGATCTCCAGGGCCATGGTCCCCAGGCCCATCACCAAAACCTGATAAAGGCAAAGTCCTCCAATGCTGCGACGCAGAGCCGCCGCCATGATCAGGGTGACCAGCCCCAGCAGCGCCCAGGGGAGAAAAGGCGGCAGTTGTTTCAAAGCCATCAAGACCCGGCCGATGGGAAGACCCTCTTGAATGCCTCCCAGCGCCAGGTCGTAGAAATAGCAACCGGGGCTCAGGTCGGTATTGATCTCGAGGGGCTGCCGGTCCAGAATTCCTTTCAAGTAGGCAATCTTGGCGGGCGCCAGTTCCTCCCGCAGGTAATAGTCCTGCACATATTGCAAGGACAGATGCCGGACCTTGAGCCTGGCCGCCAGCAATTCCGGGTTCGCAGTCAAGACTCCGGGAGCGGCCGCGGCAAAAAACTGCACCTTTTCCCCAGGCAGGGCCAGAACTGACGGGAAGACCTGCCCCAAAGTGTGGTAGGCCATGGCCAGATAAACAGACCGCCAGGGGTGCAGGCTGGTTTCCGAGCCTGCTAACGAAAACTTGAAGACCCCGCCCGAAGCCAGCTTCGCGGCTGTCAGATGGAAAAATTCCCGGCTGTAGAAGCGGTTTAACTGGGCGCTGCGGGGCTCCGGCAGGGCCATGAGGATCACGTCGTAGCGCTCCGGGGTGTGAACTAAGAAGTGCCGGGCGTCGTGGAGGATTAGATGCACTCGAGGGTCACGGATCCAAGCCGCAGCCTCGCTGATCAGGTGCTGGGCCAGGTTCACCAAGTGAGGGTCGAGCTCCACATAGTCCAGTCGGGTAAGGCCAGGAGTCTTGAGCACCTCCGGCACCAGGGCCGGCCCGCCTCCCAACAGCAATACCCGCCGCGGTTGCGGATGCATCAATAGGGCGGGCTGCACCTCGGTTTCAGCCGAATAAGGGTCCGGGTAAGTAAATTGCCAGACGTTGTTGGCGAAGAAACTCACCTGACCGTCTTCCCGGGCCGCGCTCAAGAAGGCGTAGGGGCTGTCCAGCGTAGCGACCGCTTGCCGCCCGGGAGACTGCCAGCTATGGCTGAGGTTTTCGAGTGCCGGCAGCCAAACCAAGGCCAAGGCCGGCAAAAGCACCGCTACCAGGTAAATGCTGAGTCGCCCCCAACCCGACGGCCGCCCGAGGAGCCAGGCGCTGAGGCCAAGAGTCAACCCAGCGATCAGGGCCAGCTCCAGGCTGGGATAACGCCCCAAAAGCAGAAGCTGCAACAGCATAATCCCCAAAGCCGCGCCCAGGGTCTCCAGACCGTAGACCCGGCCGGGAGCGCCGGCTGCGCCCTCAGAAGCCAACGCCCCGCAGGCCCAGGAGAAAAAGAAGCCGGAGATCAGGCCGAAGGGAGCCAACAGGGCTAAGAACAGCATCAGGCCGGTGCTTAAGGGCAGAGACTGGCCCCCGGAAAGGCCGGTCAACTGCGGCACGGCCCGAATGGCCAGGAGGGTGGCGGGCAGGAGCAACCCCAGGAGGGCCAAAAGCCCGCCCAGGCGAATCGGGGTCACCCGCATTCGGCTGAGCAGCCCCCCCCCCAAGAGTGCTCCCAGGCCAGTCCACAGCAGCCAACCCCACAGCCCCAGAGCCAGTTTCAGCTCCTGTCCCCGGGCCAGGACCAGCAACTCTCGCAGGATCAACACCTGGGAGATCAGCGTTCCGGCACCATAAATCAGAACAATTCCTTGGGTTTTAGAAAGCCATAAAAAATCCCAAAAAGTTGTTTTGGCTATTGGAGAGTCTTTGATAGGGGAATGACCTTCCTAAGCAGGAGCTATGACAAAAATGATAACCGATAATTTAAACCATCGAAAATAATTTTTGGCCTTGCATAACTTCGATCCCGCCCATGTGAATACGACGGTGATTGGCGGCAATAGTCAGCTTTCCCGAGAATTTTTAGAAAATGAGTCATAAGTTCCTTCTATCTTTCCTGAGAGATTTTATGGTAAACTCATTCCGACCTCTTTCTAGCGACCGCCCTGTTTGCGCCGCCTATTATTTTTCAAGGAGTATTTCGTGATTCACCCGCATCTGCCCTCATTCTTATGGAGATCCGTATGCCTGCTCTCGGCCGCCCTCGTGGTGGCGCTGGCCCTGACAGGCTTCTTGAACTACTGGCCCGGCGACCTGCAGGCAGCCGATACCCCGCCTGCCGCGGCCGCCGCCCCTGCGGCCCAGGCGGCCCCGCCGGCCGAGAAGAGCGAACCTGCCGCTCCTGCGGCTCCGACTCCCGCCGCAACTGAGACCACAGCTGACGACAAGGCCGCCGCGCCCGCGGCACCGCCAGCCAAAACCAAAAATGCGGCCAAGGGTAAGAAGGGTGACAAGATACCCAAATGGCAACAGGCCGCCCCTCCTGGAAAAATCGCGCCCCCGGGCAAATACAATGCCGGCGAGGACCCCGAGTATGCCAAAAAGTGCGGTTGGCCGGTGGAAACCCCACAGACGCTGCCGGGTTCGATCTTGCCGGGGAAGCGGATCGTGGCCTACTACGGTAACCCGCGCTCCAAAAAGATGGGAGCTCTGGGCGAGTACCCCAAGGACGAGATGCTGCAGCGGCTGAAAGGGGAAGTGGCCAAATGGGAGAAGGCCGACCCAAGCCACCCGGTACAGCCCGCCCTGCACCTGGTGGCGGTGGTGGCCCAAGGGGAGCCGGGTAAGAGCGGCAAGTACCGGATGATCCATCCGGACGCGTTGGTCAACGAGGTTTACGGCTGGGCCAAGGAGGTAAACGGTATCCTCTTCGTTGACATCCAGACCGGCCATTCCGACATCCGCACCATTCTGCCGCGGTTTGAATGGATCCTGAAGAATCCGGACGTACACCTGGGGATTGACGCGGAGTTCAACTTGATCAAGAGCGGCAAAGTACCGTGCACCAAGATCGGCACCTATGATGCCGCGGACGTCAACTATGCGGCCGGCTACCTGCGCGACCTGGTGAAAAAATACAATCTGCCCCCGAAGGTGTTCATCGTGCACCGCTTCACCCGCAACATGATCACCAATGCCAAGAATATCAAGCCTTATCCCGAGGTGCAGATCGTCATGAACATGGACGGCTGGGGGCCGCCCTGGCTGAAGCGGGATTCCTACAAGGATTACATCGTCAAAGAGCCGGTGGAATATACCGGCTTCAAGCTCTTCTACCACAACGACACCAAAAGGGGCGATCCCCTGATGACCCCGCAGGATCTGCTGAAGCTGAACCCGAAGCCGATTTACATCCAGTACCAATAATACCGTTTTCGGTTTTCGGTTTTCGGTTAAAAAATAGGATTTGTTGCATCTGAAACCGAACTTGGTATAAGCTCGGCAAATGCCGAAGGAAAAAAAAGGGAGAGACTGCCTCGACAGGCAGTCTCTCCCTTTTTTTACGCCCTCGCATCAGGAACTATGCTCGAATCAACCCCCCTTTGAAAAAGGGGGGCAGGGGGGATTTATATAACTTCCTGAAATCCCCCTAAATCCCCCTTTTTCAAAGGGGGACTTAAAACCTTAATAGGGGTATCCGGTTGACTCCCGTACCCACTATATCTTGTGTTTCATTTTTGGGGATATCCTCCCCGGAAATTATCTCCCATAACAGGAGGGACAC
>JAMCQY010000331.1 GCA_023381945.1 Deltaproteobacteria bacterium | reverse complement strand
GGGGTTGGCGGAACTGCTGCCGCCCCTGGCGGTAGTGGCAGGTTGCCCCTTCCATTGCGATCCCGACAAGCTCGAGCTGATGTGCGACCACTGCCGCAAACGCCAGGCCCAAGGAGAGGTCCTGCCTCGCCGGGAGCGGCCCATGCCGGTGATTGATCTTCCCCTTGGGACCACCGAAGACCGGCTGCTGGGCACCATCGATATCGAACGCGCCATCAAGAGCGGTGAGAAGCATTTCGAGGCGGGTCTGCTGGCCGCGGCCAACCGGGGGATTTTGTACGTCGATGAAGTGAATCTGCTGGACGACCACCTGGTGGACGTGCTCCTGGACGCCGCGGCCATGGGGGTGAACGTGGTGGAGCGGGAAGGCATCTCCTTTACCCATCCGGCCCGCTTCATCCTGGTGGGCACTATGAATCCGGAGGAAGGGGAACTACGGCCACAGCTTTTGGACCGTTTCGGCCTCTGCGTCGAGGTGGCGGGCCTGCACAACCTTCAGGCCCGCATGGACGTGGTGCAGCGCCGTCTGGCCTTCGAGGCGGATCCGGAAGGCTTTGCGGCTCATTGGCAAGGAGAACAGGAGGCTATCCGTCAGGCAATTTTGAGCGCACGGGAGCTCCTGCCGCAGGTCAGCTACTCGTCCGACATCCTGCGCCTGATCACCGCCATCTGCCTGGATCAGGGGGTGGACGGCCACCGGGCCGATATCTACATGCTCCAGGTGGCCCAAACCCTGGCAGCCTATCGGGGCCGCAAAGAGGTGGCGGAGTCCGACGTCCGGGAGGCGGCGGAACTGGTACTGCCGCACCGGTTGCGGCGTAAGCCCTTCAGCGATTCCGAAATGGATGAGAACAAACTGGAAGAGACCTTTCGCAAGCATAAAGCGGATCTGGAGCAACGCCGCCAGGCCCAACCTCAGCCTTCCCCCGGCAGCTCAGGTGATGACCCTGAGGCGGTAACACGTATCGGAGAAGTAACGGTGGCGCCGGGAGCCACTTTCCCGGTGCGGCCTTTGGAGCTCAACCCGGAACGCAAGACCCAAAAGGCCCCGGGCAGGCGCACCCGCACCAAAAGTGAGGACCGCACCGGCCGCTACGTCCGTCCGACCTTACACAAGGCCGGGCCGCCGGACCTGGCCCTCGACGCCACTATCCGGGCCGCGGCGCCCTTCCAGGCGATACGGCAGCGGGGCAATCTGGCCCTGGCCATCAACGAGCCGGACTTGCGTTACAAAGTGCGGGAAAAGCGCATCGGCCGCCACATCCTGTTTGTGGTGGACGCCTCCGGCTCCATGGGCGCCGACGTGCGTATGGCCGAAACCAAGGCGGCCATCCTGTCGCTCCTCGTGGAGGCTTATCAGAAACGGGAGCGGGTGGGCCTCATCGTCTTCCGGGGCTGGGAAGCCAAAATCACCTTGCCTTTCACTCACAGTGTAGAAATGGCCCAACGCCTGCTTGCGCATCTGCCCACCGGCGGCAAAACCCCCCTGCCCCATGCTCTGAAACTCGCCATGGAAGAGATCAAGCAGGAGAAAGCCCGCCATCCCCAGGACGCCTTCCTCCTGGTGCTGGTCACTGACGGCCGGGCCAACATCAGCCTGGGAAAGGGCCGCGCCATGGGCGAAGTCAAGGAGTTGTCGGCGCAAATCAAGACCCTGGGGATTAACTCCCTGATCCTCGATACCGAGGGTTTTGCCCCCTGCCTGGACCTGGGCTGCCTGCCAGAGTTGAGCCACATCATGGGCGGTATCTACCATTCCCTCACCACCATCCGTGCCCCGGAAATGGTGGCCCGCATCGAAGCAGCGTTTAAATAAATCTGTGGGGAGGCACTGTTTTTTGGTAAGTTCACCCCTGCCCTTCCCTGCCCGCTTGCCCCAACCCCTTATTTTTCACTACCAATTATCTTGACATTGGTTATTTGCCCTCTTAGTATAGAATTGGAAAAATTTCCAATGAGTTATAGCTATGTTCAATTAATCAGATTTATTTAGCTATTTATGCTACTTATGCCCTGGCGCCTTGGTATCCTGGTAGCAGTTTTGGCCTGGCTATTTTTGGCCAGTCCTGCCCCCTTATCCGCCGCAACTAATGAAAGCGCCAGTATTGAAATTCGGAACGGCACTCGCACCCAAAACCTGGCCCGTCTCACCCGGAACCTGTTGTCCCTGGAAGGCTACCACGTCACCCTGATTGGCAACCATATCGATTTCGGCGCCGATGCCACAATAATTTATTACCGGGATGGAGAGGAGAATCTGGCGCAGACGCTGAAATCCAAGATTTTCCCTTGGGCTCAAATAGAGGAGAGCATAAAGCTCAGAAACGGGGTGGACATCAAAGTCTTGCTGGGGCACGATCTGCTTATGCAGCCCCATATTATGGCCCGCATATTTGGGGATGAGACCGTATCGTCTCCGCAGGCCCCAAGTGCTTCAACGTCGGGGCCCGGTCCGCCCCCCCGGTTAGTCGCCTCAAAGGGGCCGGCTGCTCCAGTAATCGATGCCGCTATGGAAAGAGCCGAGCAGAATTGGCCGGCAAGGCAGGCCCAGTCAGAGGCCCTGGCATCGTCGCCGTCCGTCACCTCGGGGGGCATCCAAAGTCGCACAGATAAGCAGGGTGTGATTCATATCGGCAATGTGGCTCCGTCCCAGGCAACCCCGGGGCTGCCCGAGAACCCCGGAACGGTTCCAGAAGCAAGGACCGCTCAGGCGGAACTGCCGGCGCCAGCCATCCAGCAGCCAATCCACCAGATTAAGGAAACTTCAACTCCCGAAGCCGATGCAGATCCCATTAAGAAAGTCTGCCAGGTTTTGGCCCAGAATGCTTCAGCCTACGATGTCAACGGCATCATCGCCGCCGCTGCGCAGGTAGCGGCCAAGAAGGAAGCCGCGAATGACGCGGTGGATTACAATTATCTGCCGGTGATGAAGGTTTCCCAGGCCCGGAATCAGGATTTCAACCCGCTGATGATTCGCGGCCCTGCCGCTCCGAAAACCGCTGATGCTGGCGCGGCTGCTGGTATCCGGAATTACCGTGATGAACGGGGGGTTTTGCACATCTGCAATGCCGCGCCTGGAATTGAAAACCTTGCCCCGGCGTTGCAGATGGCCCAGAGTTCCCAAATTCAAGGCGGCAGAACAACGCCGCCAGCCAAGCCGGAGACACCCAATCCCCGGCCGCCCATCCGCCAGGTCGCCTGGAAGCCGGATGAACGCCACCTAGCACTTTTGCCAATTACCTCTTCCGGCAAAAAGGCCCTCATTTCCAGGCCGGGGCTCATTCGGCATTACCGCGACAGCAAAGGTATGGTCCATATCACCAACGTGGACCCCGCACCCTCGGAAACCCTGCCGCCCGCCAGCCTGATGGCCAAGAATCGGGCCGCCGACAGATTTGCATCGCAGGGCGGACAGGTTCTTTCAGCATTAGCCGCCAATCAGGGCGGCTGGGCCATCCGGCCGGCGGCCTGGAACGGCGAAGACGGCCTCAAACTGTGGCGGCGGGCGAAGGCCACGGCGGCTCAAACTGCTGAGGTTGTGACCGAAGGCGGCATCCGGCGTTATCGGGACAAGCGGGGCGTCATCCACATCAAGACCGTGGAGTACCCCTTGCCGCCGGGAGTGGTGTTGCCGTCTCGCCAGGCCAGCACCAGCCTGTTGGCTTCCACGGCTTCTGCTCCCAATCTTTCCGGGACGGCTACGACTCCTCAGCCGGCTGACCACGCGGCTTTCCGCGGCGCAGGAGCCACGGTCACCGCTTATAAAGATGCCAAAGGGCGCTTGCGAATCACCACGGCGCTGCCCCAACCTGCTCCGGGCAACAATTATTCACCCCTGCCGTTCCATGCCGAGCTGGAGCCCTTCATCCAGGAAGCCGCCCAAATGCACCGATTGCCTCCCACCCTGATCAAGGCGGTCATCAAGGTGGAATCGAATTTCTGCTCCTGGGCCGTATCCCCCAAGGGGGCCATGGGGCTGATGCAGCTCATGCCCGGCACGGCCAATCTTTTGGGGGTGCGGGAGCCTTTCGATCCCCGGGAGAACATCCTCGGCGGCTGCCGCTATCTGCGGATGCTCGTCAACCTGTTCGGAGGCAACCTGCCATTGGCGCTGGCCTCCTATAATGCCGGGTTCCAGCGGGTCGTAGATTGCGGTTACCAGATACCGAGCATCAAAGAAACCCAGGACTTCGTCGCCGCGGTGATGGGACGGTACGTAGCTGAGGAAAAGCGGGGACGCCTACCCTGGACATGAAGAGAGCAGCGTATTTTTAAGTTATTTTTATCACCAGGAATGTTCAGCAACATTCAATCATTTTGACAAACACTTCCATAATTTTTCCCCTGATAGCCTGGCCAGATATTGGTGGCCCGCGTTGACTTTTTCCCCGCCTTGCGTTACAAGCCTGAATCAATAATGCCCGCGACGGGTTAGGCTTTTGCCTCGACCGAATTTATAGGGGGTCTTATGCCGGAAGAGAAAGAAACCTGGATCCAAATGGTGGCCCTGACCGCCACGGTTCTAGCCGTCCTGGCGGCCATCGCATCCTTGCGGGCTTCCAGTTATTCCACTAAAGTGCAGATTGCCGCCACCAAAGAGGCCAACCAATGGGCCTACTTCCAGTCCAAAAGCATCAAAGAGCACAGCTATGCTCTCAATCGCGACATTTTGGCCTCTGTCCGGCTTCAGGAGATCAAAAATCCTAAGGCCCAAAAATATTTGAATAACAAGATCAAAGAATATGAAGATGAAATAAGCCGCTATGGTAAAGAAAAGGACCAGATAAAGCAGGGCGCTGAAGAACTGGTTAAAGAGCAGGAAGGCTACAAACTAAAGAACGCCAACTTTTCCTTGGCGGTCATGCTGCTGCAGATCGCCATCATGTGTTCGGCAGTGGGAGCGCTGATCAAAAAGAAGATCTTGTGGTTGATGGGGCTGATTCTGGGCGGCTGGGGGGTGTATTATTTCGTCATGGGGTTTTTGCGCTGAATAAGAATAGCCGAATAATGAACTGAAGGTCTCAAAACCGGAGGTTAATGGCCGAAGAACGGCAAGTGCACGATCATCAAAAAACCGTTGGCGGCCAGCAGCGCGCCCAAGGTGGCCGGCACCAGGGAGAAGCCGAACATCATCCGGGAATGGGCCAGAATGGCGATGGAGGCCATGACGATGGCGATCTGTAAAAGGACTTCGGCATATTCAAAGTAAGGGTCCTTGCCGAGGTAGATATCTCGCCGGTGCTCCAGATATTTGGCATCTTTTTCGATTTCCTTTTTTTCCAGGCCGTAGCGCGCCTCCTCAGCAGTCGCCTTCGCAAGCATTTCTTCGTAACGATTCCTAACCTGGGGCTTCAGGTTCTCTCTTTCCAGCAGGTCCAGTTCCAGCCGCTGCTTCTGGCCGCGATAAAAATGTTCCCGCATCGCCTTAGCCTGGTAAAAAGCCCACAGGTCCGAAGCCTGCTGCTGCGACAGGAGCATCTCCTTCATGGCCATTCCGCCACCTAAAGAACTGATGGCCAGGATAACCGCAAAGATGGCGGTGGTGAGGGCCACGCGTCGGGTGAAGGCTTTTGCCTTGTACTCTTCGAGTTCTTCCGGATTGGGCAATTCCATTTCCGCCATGACAGCCTTCCTCTATAATATTGTTCTTGTAGGGGAGACTCTTCGACTGCCCTATTTGAGGGCGCGTAAAAGGTGCTCCGGCTCTACCTGACGTAAATCTTCATCTCCGGGGCCAAAGCGCCGTCCAGGCCCACCTCATTGCCCCACTGGTCATAAGCTTTTTGCCCGGTCTTGAACCGATCCAGCAAGCCTGCCGCGATCAGGGCGTGACGCACCCTCATGCCGGGAGCCACTTCCACCGGCTGCTGATTCACATAGACCCGCATTTAGTCCAGGGCCTTGATTCTCCCCTCAACCTGGGGGGATATCGTCTTTTTGCCCTTAATATAGTTGATTACCAGATCCCGAAGCCAGACGCCGGTATTTGCGTAGGCCAGATTTTTGCTGGTGAGGGCGCCGCCCTGCTCCCGGTAACCCTCACCGCTCTTCAGGGCCTCGCCGAAGGATAGGTAACCGTCGCCGCCGGCGGCCAGAAAATCATTGGTAGCCACGAGGTATTTTTTGTCATGGTCCAACGGGAGGCCTTGCACCTGGACCTCTTTGACCCTGGAACCCGCCGGAGCGTTGCGCCTATAAGTAAAACAGAGCCCCGAGACCTGGGGAAACCGCCCGGCCTTTTCTTCCCAGGCCGAGACCCCGTGTTCCAGGGCTTCCCGCAGTTGCCGGCCGGTCAGCCTGATGGCCACTACATAGTTATCGAACGGCAGGGCAGTATAAACGTCCTTAGCCTTAATGGCGCCGCGATGCAAACTGGCGCGGATACTGCCGCCGTTGATCAGGGCGGCGTCGGCTCCGGCCGCGGCCCGCATGATATCGGCGACCAGGTCCCCCAGGTTGGTCTCCCGGCTGCGCACCTGCTCGCCGTCCAGGTCCACCTCGGTTTCTCCCACGATCTTATCCAGGCGGGCATTCACCTGCCGGGAATATTGGGCCACTAATGGTAGAATCTTCGCATCGGCATGGCCGGCCGAAGGCTTGATCTCTTCCAAGTGACCGGCATAATTAACGATTTTACCATCCTTCAGGTCCAAATCCAGGACCCCCAGGGCCTTGGCGTGCTCCCAGGCCTGGCAGATAATGGTATGGTTTACCATCGCGGGGGTTTCCAGCCTGGTGTGGGTATGCCCCCCGATAATCACGTCGATGCCCGGCGCCTTCTGGGCCAGGACCCGGTCCTCCGGGTAGCCCAGATGGGACAACACCACCATTAGGTCGGCCTTTCCCTTTAATTCCTTTAGGCACTTAGCGACCGCCACTTCCGGGGGAGAGAACTTCAGGCCCGCGACATTGCGGGGGTTGGTGGTAACGGCAGTGTCGGGGGTGACCACTCCGATGATGGCTACCCTGATGCCGCCCACGGTCTTGATCACATAAGGTTTCAGCCGGGCCAGGCCCTGGACGTTGGCCCCCAGAACCGGAAATCTCGCCTCCCTTATCAGTTCCTGCAACACCTTCTGACCGAAATCGAACTCATGGTTGCCCACTGCCATGGCGTCAAATCGCATGGCGTTCATCAACTTGATGGACGACTTGCCGCGAAACAGGTTCGCCCAGTTATTCCCCTGGATCAAGTCCCCGGCCGCCAGGAGCAGGGTTGGCCTTTCCTTCCTGAGGCGATCCACTGAACCCGCCAGATAAGCCGCGCCCCCCAAGAGTTCGGGAGAACCGAGGGGTTGATAAGGTTCGGCAAATCCGTGAAAATCATTGACGTACAAGAGTCGCAGGGCAGCTTCCCGCCCCAGGGCAGGAGCGCCCAGAAAGATGAGCCAGATGAGGCAGCAGAGAAGAATTAGGCGCAGGTATTTCATTCAGGACCAACCAATTCCTTGATAATAGATAGACC
This sequence comes from Deltaproteobacteria bacterium, assembly GCA_023381945.1. Next base: position 1,511 of record JAMCQY010000331.1, on the reverse strand, counting down.
CGAGGGAGGTTCCACCATCGCGCTGGCAGAATATTGTCCTGAAAGGGGTAAACTTGCAAGAGAAAAAGGCGGGTTTGCGGATTTACAAGCGGCTTGTCGGAGAATTACCCTTATTAGGCCGGCCTGTTGCCCCCTGCCCTTTCCCTCATGTTGGTTAAAGCGATACGACTATCCCCCGAGTAACAAGATTATTCATATTTTCCCAAAATTAAGTTAAAATTAATAATTCAGGACTCCTATCGCCCTCAACAAAGCTCACCTGGAAGACATATTTGAGCAAGGAACAGTAATGAGCAAAAGAGGCCCAACCCGGGAAGAATGTTTGCAGCAGGTTCGCGATCTGGAACAGCGCCTGTTTGAGGCGCAGGCGACTATCGCGGACCTGCGCAGCCGCCTGGATGCCGGGCCGCCTTCCGAGGCGGCCACCCCCGAGACTATCCTGGAGAGCATCAGTGACGGCTTCTTCTCCATGGATCAGGATATGGTGGTCACTTACGTCAACAATGCCGCCCTGGCGCTTTGGGGCGGGCGCCCAAAAGAAGAAGTGTTGGGCAAAAGGCTGCTGGAGGCTTTCCCTGAAGCCAAGGGTTCGCTCTTCGTGGAGAAGTACGCCGAGGCCCTAAAGGAGAAGAAGGTTATTTCCCTGGAGGCCTTCTTTGAACCCGAACCCTACCGAAACTGGTACGAGGTCCGGATATTTCCTTTCGAAGACGGCATTTCCATCTATTTTCAGGTGACCACGGAACGCAAAAAGCGTGAAGCCGCCTTACTCCGGGCCAAACAAGACTGGGAGCGCACCTTTGACGCGGTGCCGGACCTGATCACCATCATGGATGCCGACCACCACATGGTACGGGTCAACCGGGCCGTGTCCCGGGCCCTGGGAAAGGAGCCCCAAGAGCTGATCGGCAGGCGTTGTTACGAATTCATGCACGCCTCGGGGCAAATTCCCCACGTCTGTCCTCACCAGCAGTTACTGGCAGACGGCCGGGAGCATACCGCCGAACTCCGGGAAATGGGCCGGGAATTTTTGGTGACCACCTCTCCCATCTTCAATGACGACGGCACCCTGTTCGGCAGCGTCCACATCGCGCGGGACATTACCGAGCAAAAGCAGGCTGAAAAGGCGTTGAGCCGGCTGAATGAGGAACTGGAGCAGCGGGTGCAGGAACGCGCTTCGGAGTTGCGGCAGACGGTGGAGCAATTGCAGAACGAAGTTGCAGAGCGCCTGGAGGCCGAAGAAGCCTTGAAATCCGAGAGGCAGCGCTTCTATGACGTCCTCGAGATGCTACCCGCTTATTTGGTGCTGCTGTCGCCGGATTACCATGTGCCCTATGCCAACCGTTACTTTAAGGAGCGTTTCGGGGATTCCGGCGGATTGCGCTGTTTTGAGTATCTTTTCGGGCGCACCGAACCCTGCGAGATTTGCGAAACCTTCAAAGTGCTCCAAACTAAGGCGCCTCACCGCTGGGAATGGACCGGCCCCGACGGCCGTTACTACGATATCTACG
>JAMCQY010000261.1 GCA_023381945.1 Deltaproteobacteria bacterium | reverse complement strand
TAGACCTCCGGCGCCACCGAAGTAAAGCGAATATTGGCGGTAAATTGCCCGGCCGCGGGTTTCACCTGGGTCACTTTGCCATAAACTTTTCCGGGAATCGGCAGACCCTCGTCGCCCAACATCTCCAGGCGCACGTCCTCCCATTCCACCAACTCCCCCGTAAAGACAACCTGGACCGCAGTCTCACTGAGATGGGTGACCCAGACTTCCTTGTTGACGCCTACCACCACCTTCTCCTGGATGCGGTGCAGATGGACCTTCACGGGTACATGCAACTGCACCAGGGCTTCCTGCCGGGCCTTGATCTGGATATTGAAAGGACCTCCGATGGAGCGCACCTCATACAGGATGGATTTCCCCGGAATACCTTTCATTTCCACCTGGAGGGGGGCATCCACCTCCACCAGGTCCTTTACCCGTTCATAGGTGCCTGCACTGATCAGCACTTGCCCTCCCAAGGCAAAGGATTCGATGCGGCTGGTTAAATTGACCTGTGAACCCACCACGCTGTATTTAGTGCGGCGCTCCGAGCCGATATTACCCACCACCACCGCCCCGGTGTTCACCGCGATGCCCATCTCCAGGATGGGCAGGCCGTCGGCCTCATTCAGGAAATTGATCTCATCCATGGCCGCCTGCATCTCCATAGCGCACGCCACCGCCCGCACCGAATGATCCTCCAGGGGTTCCGGGGCCCCGAAAAAGGCCAGGATGCCATCTCCTAAAATCTCGTCGATGACGGCGTGATAATCCAGCAGAATCTCGATCATCTTTCCCAGATAACGGTTGAGAAAGGCGATGATATCATCCGGGTCCATATCTGAGGTCAAGGCGGTAAAACCTCGCAAATCGCTCATCAGCAGGGAGACTTCCCGGGTCTCGCCGCCCATCTCCAGGGCGCTCTTGTCTTCCAGGAGCCGTTTCACTACTTCCTGGGTGACGTAGCGCCCGAAGGTGTCCCGGATGAAATCCCGTTTCTCAATATAGTCGGTAAGCTGCTCCCCCAGGTTATTGAAGGAATGGGCCAGATCCATCACTTCCCGGACGCCTCTTTCCGGCACCTCCACCGTGAAATCACCTTCCCCCACCTGCTGCACCGCCTTGCCGAGACTACGCAATGACCGGGAGATGGCCGACGCAAAATAGAGGCCTCCCAGGGCTCCGGTGAAACAAAGGGCCAGGCCGGCCATCAGACTGCCGAGCCTGACCCGCAGATCAATAGCTTTTTCATGTTCTACCAGGCGCTCCTTGGTCCTGGCCGAGATCTCTTCCCTGGCCGACTTGATCTTTTCCAGGGTGGGCTGGAAAAATTGGTCAATATTAACTATGGCTGCCACAATAAACGGCGTCCCGGGGACATGCACCCGGGCCGAATATTTCTGTCGCTCTCGCCGATTTTGATCGAAAAAATTGAAATACCCCGAAACATTGTTCTTGGTAAAGGACCTTTTCACCAACTCAGTGGTCTCAGGATATTCTTCCTTCCAATCCAACTGGTTGCGCCCTTCCACCTGCGAGTCGGGATGAAAGAGGATATAGCCGTGCTTATCGTATAAATCCGTGTAGCCTGCCTCTTGGCCCGCAGCATACACTTTTTGAATTGCCATGTTTCTGAGAGTGGGATTACGGCGGATTTGGGCATAGTCAAAAGTCTTTTTGCCCTTGAAGTAATGCGCCAGTTCCCTGGCCACGTCTTCGGCCTTATCCTGGACAATATATTCGCCCACGCGAGTCAGAACTTTTTCGGACAATTGGATATTGGCCGCAGTGGCGTCTTTCAAGGCCGTCTCCGCAGTCTCCAAGGAGCTGCTCAGCATAAAGTCGGTGGAATAATCGCTGACGGCCCCCATCCACAAAGTGAACAGCAGCACCAGGACCATGTAAGAAAAGATCAGATAAGTGCGGATACTTAACGAGCTCAATTTCATGGCCGTCTCCCAAAACCTTCGGGATGGTTACCGGCTTAAACCTGGCACGGCAATACCCTTTTGAAATAATATAATTTTTCGGCAATTTGCGCTGAATAATTGAAGGAGGGTTGATCGGCGTCTTTGCACTTGATGCTTTTGCGTGAGATCTGGGGCCGTTCAGGGATAAATCCGATCGATGAGCCGCGGGAAAGGAATGGTCTCCCGCACGTGATGCAGGCCACAGAGCCAAGCCACCAGCCGCTCGATGCCCATGCCGAAACCGCCGTGGGGCACACTGCCGTAACGGCGCAGGTCCAGGTACCACTCCAGGAGCTCCTGGGACAGGTTGTGCGCCTTGAGGCTCGAAAGCAAGGTTTCCAGGTCGTCCATGCGTTGCGAGCCGCCGACGATCTCGCCGTAACCCTCCGGGGCCAGCATGTCGACGCACAGGGCGAGCCGCGGGTCCTGCGGGTCCGGCTCCATGTAAAAAGCCTTGGCGGACCTGGGATAGCGGTGCACCAGCACCGGCCGGGAGAACATCTCAGATAACGCCGTTTCCTCATCACCGCCCAGGTCGTCGCCCCAGGTAATCTCTTTACCCGCGGTCTGCAGGCGCTCCAGGGCTTCGCTATAACTGAGGCGGGGGAAGGGCCCGGCCAGCACCTCGGCCAGTGGTACGGTATCCCGTTCCAGCAGGCGCAACCGGGCCTCCTGGCGCTCCAACACCCGCCCCACCACATAGCGCACCAGGCCTTCCGCCAGATTCATAACCTCATCCAGTCCGTAAAAGGCGGCCTCGGCTTCCACCATCCAGAACTCGGTCAGATGGCGCCGGGTCTTGGATTTTTCCGCCCGGAAGGTGGGTCCGAAGCAGTAGACCCGGCCCAGGGCCATGGCCGCGGCCTCCAGGTAAAGCTGGCCGCTTTGGGAGAGGTAAGCCTTGCCCTTGTCCAGGTAGTCCGTCTCGAACAGGCTGGTGGTGCCTTCGCAGCAGGTGGGCGTCAGGATGGGGGTGTCCACCAGGACGAAGCCGCGCTCCTGGAAAAAATCACGGCAGGCCCGGCAGACTTCGTCCCGAACCCGCAGGACCGCCTGCTGCCGGGGCGCCCGCAGCCACAGGTGCCGCCAATCCATCAGGAAGCCCACCCCGTGTTCTTTCGGCGAGATGGGGTACTCCTGGGCGATGCTCACCGGCCGCAGTCGAGTGACTTCCATCTCGTAGCCTCCGGGCGCCCGGGGCTCCGCCTTCACCTTGCCCTCCAGGATCAAGGACGACTCCAGGGTAAGAAGCTCGAACTCCCGGAAATCTTCCTCCGGCACCTGTCCTTTGACCAGGACTCCCTGCGCCACGCCTGTGCCGTCCCGCAGCACCACGAAGCGCACCTTGCCGCTGGAGCGCAGATGATAGACCCAGCCGCGGAGGGTGACGGTTTGGCCCACAAATTGGGACAGAGCCGCGATATCGGCTACCGGCGGGTTTCGAGTTTTGAGTTCCGAGTTTCGAGCTTCCAGAATCCGCTCCGAATCTTTATGGTAGGGTGCATCCTACGCACCATCAATTCTTGCCAAATTAGATTTGAGCCAGGCAACTGCTTACTGCTCACAGCATTATCTTGATATGCGCCTTTGCTCTAAGGGTCTTGACCCATTCGCCAAATTCCTTTTCCATCCCCTTTTGGGACAACATCTGACGAATCTCCGGGGCCACTTCTTCAAAAGGCCGGGGTTCTCCTCCGGTCCGGCGATCCACCAGCATGAACAGCTGAACTCCCTGTGGCGACAAGGCCGGGGCTACCTCTTTAGGCTTCATGCGTCCCAAAAATTCTGCCAGCCTGGGGTCCAGGTCACTTTGGGAGACGAAACCCACATCCCGTTCCTGCACGGAGAATTTCGCCGCGACGTCCGGGAAAGAAGATCCTTGCTTGAGTTCCGCCAGGATCGCTTCGGCTTTCTTTTTTGTCTCTTCTTTCTGAGCCTCGGTAGCACCTGGAGGATAAGGTATTTGCATGACCCGCAGATGCACCCGCGTGACGCCGGCGCCCGTCTTGAAATGCTCATCGTAAAACCGGCGCACCTCGGCATCGTTAACCATGGCCTTGGCGCCCACTGCCACCGAGATCAGGCGTTGCTGGATTATCTGGTCGGCCAGGGTTTGTTTGAGTTCCTTGATAGAGAGGCCAGCCTTGTTCAAGGCTTTATTGAAGGCGTCATCGTCTTGCAGATTATTCTTCTTCCTAAAGAGGTCCATCGCGGCGGCCAATTCCTTGTCATCGACAGTAATTCCCCGGCGTTTGGCTTCGGCCTTGGCCAGTTTCCGGTCGATCAGGCTTTCCAACATTTGCCGCTCGATATTTTTGCTCTCTTTACCGGTTGGTTTAAGGCCCGCCTGAGCCTCGATGGCTTTAGAAGCCCCCTGCAACTCGGACATGGTGATGATCTCATCATTGACTTCGGCCACAATCCGGTCCACCACCTCGGCAGGGCTGATCTGGACCCAACCCAGTTGCAGCAGTCCTGCCAGTGCCAGCGCCGACAGCCCTTTAGTCATTCTGTTCATCTTTCATTACCTCTTTCTCTGCCTTAACAAATGTCTTCAATTCTTTCAAGCAGTTTTGTAAACGCTGTAGCAGCGAACCGCTCAAGGGCAGGCGAACCCGCAAGGTTTGGTCCTGAGTGAGACGAAAGACCTCTGGCTTGTTCTTCAGCAGGCCGATGAGGCGCGGCAGGTCCAGGCGCTCCGGCTCGGCAAATTGCAGCCGGGTGAAGCTGTCCTGCACCTCCAGGCGCTTGATTCCCAACTGCCGCAAACGGTGCTTGAGGCGCACCACCTCTAAAAGATTCCGCCCCTCCTGTGGCAGCGGCCCGAAACGATCCTGAAATTCTTCCTCCAATTCCTGGATCGTCTCCGGAGTCAGCCGGCCGGAAAGCCGCCGGTATAAGGCCAGGCGCTGCTGCACGTCGGGCACGTAGTCCTCGGGCAGATAGGCCGCCAAGGGCAGGCGGATTTCCGGGTCCGGAGCCAGGTCCTCCGGCTCGCCCTTGAACTCCCGGATAGCCTGCTCCAGCAGCTGCAAATATAGTTCATAGCCCACTTCGGCCACCTGGCCCGACTGCGCCTGGCCCAGGAGATTGCCGGCGCCCCTGATTTGCAGGTCATGCATGGCGATCTTGAACCCCGAGCCCAGCTCGGTGAACTCCATCAGGGCCTTCAGGCGTTTCTGGGCCTCGCTGGAGAGAGCCGCCTCATCGGGCACCAACAGGTAGGCATAGGCCTGTGCCTGGCTCCGGCCCACCCGGCCCCGGAGCTGATAAAGCTGCGCCAGCCCCATGGTGTGCGCCCGGTTGATGATGATGGTGTTGGCTGCCGGGATGTCGAGACCCGCCTCGATAATGGCGGTGCACGCCAGCACGTCCACTTCCTTGCGCCAGAAGCGCACCATCACCTTCTCCAGCTCCCGTTCGGACATCTGTCCATGGGCCATGGCCACCCGGGCTTCGGGCACCATCTCCTGGAGGTGCCGCGCCCAGGTTCCCAGGTTCCGCACCCGATTGTGCACAAAAAAGACCTGGCCGCCCCGGGCGATTTCCCGGCGAATGGCCGCCTGGATCACCGCCCGCTCCGGCCGGCACAGATAGGTGCGCACCGAGTGCCGATCCTCCGGGGGCGTGTTGATCAGGCTCAGCTCGCGTAAGCCGGTCAACGATAATTGCAGGGTCCGGGGAATGGGGGTGGCGGTAAGGGTCAGGACGTCCACGGTGCGCCGCCATTCCTTCAGCCGCTCTTTCTGCTTCACCCCGAAGCGCTGCTCTTCATCGATGATGACCAGTCCCAAATCCTTGAAGGCCACATCCTTGGAGAGCAATCGGTGAGTGCCGATAACGATGTCCACCTTCCCCGCAGCCAGGTCCCCCAAGGTCTTCCGTTGCTCCGCCGGTGATTTAAAGCGGCTCAAGACCCGGACTTCCACCGGGTAGTGGGCCAGCCGTTTACTGAAGGTCTCGTAATGCTGCTCCGCCAGCACCGTGGTGGGCACCAGCATGGCCACCTGCTTGCCGTCCATGGCCGCCTTGAACCCGGCCCGCACCGCCACTTCGGTCTTGCCATAGCCCACGTCGCCGCAAATGAGCCGGTCCATGGGCTTTTCCGAGGCCATATCGGCCAAAACCTCATCGATGGCCTGCTCCTGGTCCGGGGTTTCGGCGAATTCAAAGGTAGCCTCGAACTCCCGGTAGACCGGGTCCGGCGGCGAAAAGTGATGGCCCGGCAGCACCCGGCGCAGGGCATAAAGCTCCACCAATTCCCGGGCGATCTTCTCCACCGCCTTTTTTACGCGCCGCTTGGCCTTCTCCCAGTTCTTGCCCCCCAGGCGCTCCACCCGGGGCTCGACGCCCTCCACCCCCAGGTATTTCTGCACCAGGTTGAGGCGGTCCACCGGCAGGTAGAGGCGGTCACCATTCTGATATTCCAATTCCAGAAAATCGTTGGCCTGGGGGCCGACACTAAGCTTCACCAGGCCCCGGTACAGGCCGATGCCGTGATCCAGATGGACGATGTAATCACCATCCTCGAGGTCGGCCAGGGAAGCCAGATCTTGGGGAGCGCGCTTTTCTTTGCGCCGCCGCCCTTCGGGCCGGAAGCCCAGGGCCTCATCTTCGGTGAGGACGATGAGACTTTGGGACAACAGCCGAAACCCGCCGGAGAGTTCGCCCACGGTAACTTCCACCCGGCCGCCGGGCTCCCAGGCGGGAGTGAAATTAACTTCCACCTCGAGATTTTCTTCCTGAAGCAGTCTGGTCAATCGTTCGGCCCGGTGGCGGTTGACGCAAACTAGGACGATGTGAAAGCCTTCCTTCCGCCATTCTTCCAGGCGGTGGGCCAAGGCCGGCACCAAACGGCCAGCCTCGGCCCCGGCCTCGGCTAACTCTTGGGCCAGACCGTCATTTCTCTCCACCTGGAATTGCAGGTCCTTTTCCGAATGGGCGTGGCCCCAGGGCAAAAGCGGACAGTAGATGGCGTTGCACGGGCGCAAACGCTCTTCCCAGGGGGTCTGGTCCAACCAGCCCTGGGGTTCGTGGGCGGTGTCCTCCACTACCTTCTTCAGTTCCCGCTCCAGGTTAAGCGGGTCCCAGACCACCACTACCGCTTCCGGCGGCAACATGTCCCACAGGGTCTGAGGCTGGTCGTAAAATTCTGCCAGAAAGCGTTCGATGCGGGGAAAGTGGCGGCCTTCCTGGACGTTTTCCCAAAACTGCGGGTCCTGGCGGCGCTTGCGCCGGCTCAAGGCGTGTTCCCGGGCGGCCTTGTCCAGGACTACTTCGCTGGCCGGCAGCACCACCAGCTCTTCCAGGCTGCCTGCAGACCGCTGGGTCGCCGGATCGAACAACCGGATGGACTCCACTTCATCGCCCCAGAACTCCAGGCGCACCGGCTGCTCATAGAGCGGCGGAAACAGATCGATGATGCCGCCACGGACGCTGAAATCGCCCCGGTCCTCCACCACCGGCCGCCGGGCAAAGCCGCCGTCCAGCAAGTGTTGGAGAAATTCCTGGCGCTCCAGGTTTTCACCGGGCAGCACATAAGCCAACACCTCCCGGACCCGTTCGGCCGGGGGCAGCTTCTGGCGCAGGGCCATGGCCGGGGCTATCATAAAGAAGGGATTGGACGCGGTAAGGGCTACATGAGCCGCAGCTATCCGGGCGCAGCTGATCTCCGAATCAAAGCTCAGTTCCCGGAAGGGTAAAACCTCGTGCCCGGGAAACAGAAAAAGGGGCCGTGGCAAACTCGCGACCGGGTCCACAGCGCTCCCTAGAAAAAAAGTGAGGTCCTTCAGGAAGGTTTCGTGGCCCTCACCGTTGGGGGTCACCAGCAGAAAGGGCCGCGCCAGATCCTTAAAGAGGCGGGCGAGCACAAAGGCTCCGGAGGCCGGGGTGAGACCTTGGAAAAAAACCTGGCGGGGTTCCTGGGAAAAAGCGGTTAGGAGGTTCCGGGAATCGGCTCCCGCTGCCAAAACAGCTTGCATTACCTAAGCATAACCTGAAATTTCTTGCACTTCAAGATGGATAGGCTCGTTCCGGCCTAACGTCGGCCCTCCCCATTACTAAAGGGCAGAGTAAAGTAGAAAGTCGCTCCTTCTCCCAACTTTCCTTCAGCCCAAACGCGGCCGCCGTGCCGCTGAATAATACGCTTGACTATGGCCAAACCGATGCCGGTGCCTTCGAATTCCGCACAAATGTGCAGCCGCTGGAAGGGGCGGAACAGATTGGTGACATAACGCTCATCAAATCCCACGCCATTGTCCTTGACGTAGTAGATGTTCTCTTTGTCCTCGCTCCACCCTCCTGCTTCAATGATCCCCTTCTCCCTGGAACCGGTAAACTTGACGGCGTTGCCTATTAAATTCTGCATGACCTGGTAGAGCAAGGATTGATCGCCCAAACCCGGAGGCAAGTCTTTCAATATTAACTGTAAGTTCCTTTCCAGCTCCTGGGCCCGGAATTGTTCAAAAACCTGCCGGGCCATGGAATTCAGATTGACCACGGACTTTCTTAACTGCCAGCGACCCAGGCGGGACAGGGCCAGCAGGTCGTCTATGAAATGGTGCATGAGCTTAGTGTTGGTGGTGATGACCTGAAGCAGCCGGTGACCTTCCGCGTCGAGTTTATCGGTGTGCTCCGCCATCAGCATCCTGGAAAACCCCTCAATGGCCCGGATGGGGGTCTTGAGGTCGTGGGACACGGAATAAGAGAAAGACTCCAGTTCCTCGTTGGCCATCTCCAGGAGCCGCCGCTCAGACTTGAGGTTATCGTTCAGCCTCTCCAACTCCTCTTTTTGAATGGTAAGCTCTTCCGCCTGAGTAGCCAGCTCTTCATTAGTTGCCGTCAGCTCTTCGGTGAGGGCCTGCTGTTCTGCCAAAAGCTTCTGCCTTTCATCTTCCTGCCGCTTGCGTTCGGTGACGTCACGCGTTACCTTGACAAATCCCCGCAAACGTTTTTGGTCATCATACAAGGCGGTGATGGTGATATTGGCCCAAAAATATGAACCATCTTTGCACACGCGCCAGCCTTCTGTTTCGTAACGGCCCTGGGCCATCGCCATTTCCAAGCCGTGCTGCGGCTGTCCGGTGGCCACTTCTTCGGTGGTATAAAACCGCGAAAATTGCTGCCCCATGATTTCTTCGGCGGTCCAGCCCTTGATCCTCTGGGCACCTTCATTCCAACTCACCACGCGGCCTTCGGAATCCAGCATGAAGATGGCATAGTCCTTTACTCCGGCTATTAATAAGCGAAAGCGCTCCTCGCTCTCCCTGAGGGCCTCTTCGGTCCGCATGCGCATGAAGGCTTCCACTATTGCCGGGGCCAGAACCTCCACGGCCTCGCGATCGGCGTCGGTGAAGCCCCCTTCCTTGTTTCCCAGGCCGATCAGGCCGACGGCTTTACCGGCATGGGTTAACGGCACCCCGAGGAAAGACGTGATGGGCGGATGCCCTTCCGGGACACCGATGCGGCCAGGATGGGTGGCCGGGTCGTTGACGATTACTGTCCGTCCTTCCTTGAGGCAGATGCCATAGATCCCATGGACATGGAGGTTTTTGGGCAGAACCAAGGTTTCGGTGCCGGGAATTTTGCAGACCTCCCAACCGAGATAACTGATCGCGGTAGTATCTAACTTACCATCTTGGTTGAGTTCGTCGATGAAGCCGAATTTGGCCCCGGTCAATTCCTCCGCTACGTCCAGACAGGTTTCCCCGAGCTTTACTTCGGTTTCATAGGTCAAGGCTTCGTGAACGATCCGGTTGATCCCGAGCAATAACTGATTCTTCTTCTGCAGGTCCTCCTCGCTATGCTGCAACTCCTTAACCTGGGCGATGAGCTTGTCAACCAGCAGTTGCAGATGCTTCTCCTCGAACGAGGGGGATATCGAAGAAACCGGTTGGACGCTCTGGCTTCTCAGGACCTCCGCCACATTCTCCAGGATTTTTTCCGGGTCCATGGGTTTAGAGAGGATGCGATCGACACCGATTTCGCGAGCCAGGTCCCAAGCCTCATGCTCATTAAATGCCGCGGTATAAAAAATCACACTGGTCCCGGACACGGTAGGATCGGCGCGCAACTGCCGGACTAGTTGGTAGCCGTCCATTTTGGGCAAAAGCATGTCGGAAATGATCAGGTCTGGATGTTTGGAATGGGTCATTTCCAGGGCCTGAGGGCCGTCGGCCGCCTCCAGCACCCGATACTGGGCGTGTTCCAGCAATGTGGTTAGCATTTCCCGGTCGAGTTCGCGATCTTCGACGATAAGTATGGTGGCCTGCCCCTTCCTGCGTTTTTCCATTCTTTGATCCATTTCTCAGTGTCAGAAGTATAAGTTTTGCATATTTTAAAGATTAATTACTTATGATGTCTTTATGATGTCTTTTGCCTAAAAAAGCTATCGATTTGTTGAATAAATGTCTCAGGATTGGTGGGCTTGGCCAGGTAGCCGTCAAAACCGGCCTCCAGCAAATGCTCGCGGTGCCCCGCAGATGATAAAATGGTCAGGGCGATAATGGGAATGTGGTGCAAAGATTCATCTGCCTTAAGCCGCTTCATCACCTCTACACCTCCCAATTTGGGAATCACGATATCGCACAGGATGAGGTCCGGCCGGGCCGAGCGCGCCAGCGCCAGTCCCTCTTCGCCGTCGGAGGCTATCACAATGGTATAGCCAAAGGCTTGGAGCAGATCGACGTAAAGCTCCAGGCTAAGAGGATCGTCCTCGATGATTAAGATGCGCTGGCCTGATTGAACCGTTTGTTTAGATCGTCGGACCTCGGATTTACCCCCCCCCGCGTGATAGGCATTGTTCTTGGATATGCAAAGGCTGGATAGGAAAAACTTAAGTTTTCCATGATGGTCTCCCAGGCAGAGGGTTTCAAATTAATGACACCGTTTATTGGTGTCTTGGTTGCATTTGGGAGGTAATTTTACTGCCATATTTTTGGACGATTTTAACAACATAATTCATATATTCATAAATTTTAGCGAATTTTATCACTCTTGGTTCCGATGTCAACTTATGTATTAACAATGAAATAGATAGAATTCGAAAAGGGTAAATCCTCCCTTCTTGAAATCCCTCCTGGACCAGCAAAAATGAGTAATCGGCCGATTCTGTTAAAGATAGCTTTTGCCCCGGTACACCGATCATGGTAATAATGGTTCCCAAGTGGTGATAAGACCCAAATCCGGACTACATAACTTAACCCAAGAGGAAAATTATGTTTTGCCCGGCCTGCGGCCAGGAAGCGGCAGAATCGGATAGTTTTTGCCAATCTTGCGGCCATTATCTGAAAGGGACGGCCCCGGAATCCGGCACTTATGAAGCCGGAATCAGGCGAAGGGCCGCGGCGTCCTACGCCGGTTTTTGGCTGCGCGCCGTGGCCTGGCTGATTGACGAGACCCTGGTATATATTGTGGTGGTGGGGGTTGAAGCGACGGTGGGCTATATTTCCGGGCAAGATCTAGGTTTGCGCTCGGCAATGTCTCAAAAAAACCCATTTGGCCCCACCTTCGGTTTAAGGTTGTTGATCAGTACGCTGATTCATTGGCTCTATTGGGCCGGCTTTGAATCTTCCGGCTTCCAGGCCACCCTGGGCAAGATGGCCCTGGGTCTTAAGGTTACCGACCTCAACGGCGATCCCATCAGCTTCGCCCGGGCCACGGGCAGATACTTTGGCAAAATCATCTCCGCCCTCATCCTGTGCATCGGCTTCATGATGGCCGGTTGGACCGCCAAGAAGCAGGCCTTGCACGACCTGATGGCCGGGACGTTGGTGGTTAAAAAGCAGGATTTCCATGGACCGTCGTAATTTTCTGCGATGGTTGGGGCTGGGACTGGCCGGCGTCTGCACCGGCGGCCAGTTTTGCTGGCCCCGGAAGGGGGCCGCAGCCCCGGGATTGCGCCTGGCCTGCCTGGCGGACGCCCATTTACAGAACGGCGACTCTCGCCGCCCCGAAGCCCAATCCCTGGCTCGGGCAGTGGCCGAGTTGCGGAGCCTTGACCCCGCGCCGCAACTGGTCCTGTTCGGCGGCGACCTGGCTGACCAGGGCAACCCGCTCGCCCTGGCCTTGGGCCGTGAAATCCTTGCCGATCTCCCCGCTCCCTGTCTGATGGTCATGGGCGAAGGCGACGGCTCGCCGGGCAATTACGCCCCCTGGCCCCGCCTCTTCGGCGACCCCTGGTTCTCCCGGACCTCCACCGGATTGCAAATCCTGGGATTGCACACGGCCTGGACCCCTGGCCCCGGAGAGCCGCTTTTCCGGGTAGGCGACGCCGGCCAGCGCTGGCTGGCCCGGGAACTGGACCGCCTCGACCCCGAAATTCCCCTCCTGCTCCTCTCCCATGCCCCGCTGGCCCCGGTCTTTCGCCCCTGGCAGCAATGGACCCTGGACGGCCCGGAAATCCTCGCCCGGTTGCACCGCTTTCGCCAGGTCCTTTGCCTCCACGGCCACACGCATAATGCCGGGGCCAGTGGTCAGTGGCCAGTGCTCAGTAAAGGCGATAATTTCGCTGGAATTTTTCCTGAAAACCGAAAACGGAAAGCTGAAAACGTTCTTCATTTATCTTTGCCCGCCACTGCCTGGCCTCAGCCCCAGGCCATCCAGGGGACCCCGGCTCTTCTTGCCCCCGGTCTGGGACCCTGCGGCTGCGGCTGGGCGCTGCTGACCGTTGAGGCCGCCTCCTTTGAATTACAGCCGCAGGTCTGGTCGGCATAAATTGATCCCACGGCAAAACGCAAAGTCGCAGTAAAGAAATAGGGCGGCCTGTGGCCGCCCGACATCATTTCAGCGAAGCGCAGTGTATCCTGCGGACTATATTTCAACGGGATAACAATCCCTTCTTCGACTTCCTTTCGGCAGTTAAGATTCTGCCAATCTTCACTACTCCCCTTCGAAGATGCGATTTATAACGTCGCTGCAGTAGGTTTCCCAATTCACCCACTGCACTTCCTCCACCAGCCCCAATTCAAAGAGTTCCCGGGACTCATCGCTGGCAATCGGGTCCTCTCCCCCATACGTCATCTGATACATCCGCTCCATCTCGCGCCTGGCGGCCCGATAGACCCCTTTCTTGGTGAGCCTGAAATGGACCACATCTCCCATGGCCTTAACCCGTGTAGAGCGCCGCCTGATTCGCTTGAGAAGAGCCGGCTCCCCAAGAAAACCTATAAAGCAATGGATCTGAAGCCGTTCCCTACCTCTCAGGCATCGCAACTCTCCTTTCCTGCCTTTTTGCTATAATATAACTCTTGGGCAGGTGCTTGTCAATTCATAACTATTTAATTTTACAGGCATTATTTGTGAAGATAGCCACAAGACCAAGTTTGCTAAGTGATAAACTGCCGCTGAAGTACTTGAGGACAAAAAGAAAAAGCCGGCAGGGGGCCGGCAGTCTGGAATATGTTTGTTATGAAGGGATTAATCCGTATGAAGATTTTTCAAAAAAATTAGTTTGTTACTCTTGTACCAGCACGGCGCCCCAATCCTCCGCCTCGATTTTTCCCTGCCGGCCCCGTTCCTCCCAAAGTTTCTCCACCTTTTCCTCCAGACGGCTGATGAGCGGCGGCAAAGTCGCCGGATCAATGGCCGACAGGGCCACGCCATGATGAATCCGGCATTGCACTGCGGCCAGGTTGGGATTGACCCGGTCCGCCTTGTTGAAGACCTTCAGGACCGGCTTGTCCTGGAGGTTAAGGGAGGACAGAATGTCATCCACCGCGGCCATCTGCTCCATGAAACGGGGATTGCTCAGGTCGATGACATGAATGAGCAAGTCGGCCTCCTCCAACTCCTCCAGGGTGGCCTTGAAGGCCTCCAGCAGGTTTTTGGGCAGGTTTTTGATAAAGCCCACCGTGTCGGTAATAATCACCTCGCGCTCCTTTGGGAAGCGCAAGCGGCGGCTGGTGGGGTCCAGGGTGGCGAAAAGCCGGTCCTCCGAAAGCACGCTGGCGTGGGTCAGGGCGTTGAACAGGGTGGACTTGCCGGCATTGGTATAGCCGATGATGGACAGCACCGGCAGACCCAGACGGCGTCTGGGCTGACGGCGCTCCCGGCGCTCGCCCCTTACCTGCGCCAGGTCCTGGTTCAGGCGGTGCAGGCGGTCCCGCAGGCGCCGGCGGTCCATCTCCAATTTGGATTCCCCCGGGCCCCGGCCGCCGATGCCGCCCATGAGGCGGGATAAGGCGTCGCCCTTGCCGACCAGCCTGGGCAGCAGGTATTTTACCTGGGCCATTTCCACCTGGAGTTTGCCTTCCCGGCTGCGGGCCCTCTGGGCAAAGAGGTCGAGGATGAGTTGCGTGCGGTCAATGACCTTGAGTTCGGTGAAATCGGTGATGGAGCGCACCTGGGAAGGGGAGAGCTCGGCATCGAAGATCAGCAGGTCCGCCCCCAGTTGCAAGGCCTGGATAACCAGTTCCGAGAGTTTGCCCTTGCCCATGAGAAAGCGGGGATCAAAGCGGGGACGGCGCTGGATGATGACGGCCGCCACCTCCAGGCTGGCGGAGCGGGCCAGTTCGGCCAGTTCCTCCATGGAGTCTTCGGCCGCGGCGCTACTCTTGCCCGTAACGCCAATCAGGATGGCCCGCTCCCGGCCTCTGCCCTCGCGGTCAGTCTGGACGCGGGCTAATTCCTCTTCCAATGAGGCCGCCAGGGTGGCGAAATCGAGGTTTAAACTGCCGATATTTGCTGCGTCAATCACGGCCCAGTTGCGCCCATCCAGCGGCCGGGGCAAGAGGTGCGCCACCTGGACGGCCCCCGGCAGGCCGTCGGCGCGGGCCGCGATCGCCGCCACCGCGTCCAGGCGCAGCAGGGCCAGGTCCATCAGGTCGTCTTGGGTCAGGGTGCTGGAATCCAGGTGAGTGTGCAGCAGCCGCAGGCCCTTGAGGCGGCCTTTGGCGCCGCGCTCCCGGGGCAGCGGCGGGATGATCAAACCCTTGGCGTCGCCCACCAGGACGTGGGTGACCAAGCCCTGGCGGTCCAGGAGCACCCCCACCTGCCGGTGCAGGTCCTGCGAGAGTTCGGTGAGTTGCCTGGCCAGTTCAGGAGTGAGCAGTTGGGCGGATGGCACTTTGCGGCGGTAAAGCCGCTCCAATTGCCGCAGTTGCTGAGTTTTTAATCCCGTGAGGTTGCCGAAAGGCTTATGGATAAGAAATACCCCTTGAGTTTTGATTTCCGAGTTTTTAGTTTAAATAAATCTTCTAGTAAATTTTATCATTTAATTCATGAAGTCTAAAGGTTAAAAATGATTTGAACTTTTCTCTTAACTGTCATAACATTCGGTACGGTCAATGAAAGCCATGGGCCTTAGTCAAATTCCTCTCTTTGCCTCCCTTCCCGAAAATGAAGTAGTCCGTCTCTTGTCAATCATGAAACTGGTTTCCGTTGCGGAAGGCACTCTCCTTATTCAGGAAGGAGATCCAGGGGACCGCTTTTATCTGGTTATAGACGGGCAGTTGGAAGTCATCAAGGCCTTTGGAACCCAGGACGAGCGATTTCTGGACAACCTTGAGCCCGGTGACGTTTTCGGCGAGATGAGCCTGTTCGACCCTGATGGCCTGAGGGTGGCCAGTGTTCGAGCCAAAACCGCGGCAAACCTGTACGAAATGACTCATGCCGATTTCCGTTCTTTAATTCACCGCTGGCCGACCGTGGCCTACGAAATTGCCCGCATCTTGAGCCAGCGCTTGTGTAGCTCGCATGATAAGGCTATCCGTGACTTACAGGAAAAGAACCGGCAACTGTCCCAGGCTTGCCATGAGCTCCAGCAAGCTCAGGGCATGATCATAGAAAAAGAACAAAACCTGCGCTGCCTAATGGCTCAAGTTTTAACGGCCCAGGAGCAGGAGCAGAGACGCATCTCCCGGGAATTGCACGATGAAATTGGACAGTCTTTGCTGGTCTTGAGGCTCCAAGTAAGGCGAATTGAGCAGAAGCTCGGAAACGACCAGGCAGAAACGAGAGAAGAATGCCTGGAAGTTCTGGCCAATCTGAATAAATTTGTCGAAGACGTGCGTCGCCTATCCCGAGATCTAAGCCCCACCATAATTGAAGACCTGGGTTTGTCCATCGCCTTGCAGCACCTTATCAAGGAATTCGCCCAGCAGCACGATCTCCAGACGGACATAGACTTGATGCCGAACCTCGACGGGCTTTTGCCGCGCGAGGCGCAGGTCAATATTTATCGGATTTTTCAGGAGTCTTTGACTAATATTGGCAAATACGCGCAAGCCTCAAATCTCACTGTTGCCGTAACCAGAAATGGCGGCATGGTTTCTTTCCTTTTAGCGGATAACGGCAAGGGCTTTCATTTGGCAGAAGTCGCGGGACGACCACTGGCAGACCGTGGCATGGGATTGAGAACCATGGATGAGCGCGTCAGGATGATGGGAGGGATTTTAGAAATGAAAAGCCAACCAGGCCGCGGGACTGAGATACTCTTTTCTATACCCGTATAAGGACAGGATTTATCTTGCCATTGAGCCTCTTGCAAAATTCATTTAGAGAACGAAGAATCTTCTTAATTGCCGGATAATTCCCTGGTGGCACAGGTTTTATATCCTGTGCATTCGCAGGCTGAAGCCTGCGGCTACATTTTGCAAGAGGCTCCATTGATTTCAGCTTTTGAGATTTATGCAGGTAAACTTATAGTGTTTGCCAAAAGTTTCTTCTGGTGGCTGGCTTTTCAAATCCCCCTAAATCCCCCTTTTTCAAAGGAGGACTTTTAAAGGAATTCCACTGAGTTCCCCCCTTTGAAAAAGGGGGGATAGGGGGGATTTTGAGAAGTTGCGTACACCACATTTAGGAAAAAACTTTTGGCAATTGCTATATAACCCAATTTTGCCCCCAATCCAAAACTCATCCCACCTGTTTGATGAATCTTACCGTCTCCATGATCTCCGGCTGCAGCACATCCGCCAACACCCAACTCAGCCCCGCCCCGGCCAGCATATAAAGAAAGGCTTCCTCCAATTTGCCGGGGTAGGTGTGCCGCAAGCCGCTCCTCAGGTTGGAGAGGCCCACCATGGTGCGGGCGCTGCTCTGGAACAGGGCACCATCGGCCAGCAGGCGCACCAGCTTGATGATTTCACCGACTCGGGCATAAGCGTCGGGCCAGGTCAGGTTGGGCATTACCGGGTCGAAGATGAGGCGCTCTTCTTTAACTCCCGCGGCCAGGGCGGCCTCGCGCAACTGCATGGCCACCGCCACCTTGCCTTCCAGGGAGGGCGGCGAAAAGGAGCGCTCATCCAGGAGCAGCAGCACCAAATCGGCGTCGTGGGCCGCGGCCAGGGGGAGAATCTCCCGCAGCTTGGCCTCCTCCAGGGTCAAGGCGTTGAGCACCGGGGTCTGGTCGCAGACTGCCAGGCCCTTGGCCAGGACGGCAGGGTTGGGGCTGTCCAGCATCAGGCGCAGGCGGCTCACCTGCTGCACCGCCTCCGCCATAAAGGCCATGCGGTCTTCATGGCGGGTCGGGAGATAACCGGGGTTGAGGTCCAGGATTCCGGCGCCCGCCGCCTCCAGGCGCCGGGCCAGTTCCTGCAAGGGTGCGGGGTTTAATTCTTTCAGCGCCGCGGCCACCACGGGGTTCAAGGCGTGGAGATTATCAGCGGCAACGATCAAAGCCGTCTTCCCTGGCGACCAGAGCCGCCTTCACCATATTATATAGATCATCACCCTTCTGATAAGTCTGACAGAAAGCGCGTTTCATGGCCTTGCGGTTCTCTTCCGGCGTGACCAGGCGCAGATTCGTGCAGGCGATGTGGTAAGCACCCGTGAGGGCGGCCCCAAGAAATTCACAGGCCACCAGGAGGTCCGAAACCAGATGGGGTTTGCAATGTCCACCGGCCCAGGCCAGCAGTTCCAGGGCCTTGCCGGCTTGTATGACCATTCGCCTGGGGGAGTCCAACGCTTCCCGGATGGCGGCCGCCACGTTGCCTCCGGAGGCCCGGGCGGCTGCGAGATTGGCGTATGCCTGGACGTCTTCTGCCTGAGTTTTTTCCAGGGTCTCATCCAATCTATGCAGTTGCGTTAAGGCGTCTTCCCAGGTAAGCGGCGTTTTAGCCTTGGGCTGCCGCGGGCGGCTGCCCTCGAGTTGCACCACCTTTTTCAGCAAGGCGAGACCCAGCCTGGCCCCGAAGGCCGCGGCCGCCCCTCCCCCAGGGTCAGGCCTGGCCTGAGCCAGTTCCTTAAGAAATGAGTCCATGTTGCCTCCCTGAGGATTTTCCGCAGCCCGGGGGATTCCCTGTCGGATTGAGGTTCATTTCGCTCAAATATATCAGCCCCTTCGAACCCTATACTGTCGGAGGATTCCCGCGTCACAAATTTAACGTTCTTAATCGGCCTAAAAGCTGATTTTCAACTAAACAGCCGCCTTGGTCTCGAAAAACTTGAATTTCCTGGAAATAGAGCCACAAAAGCCGGCGCCGTTCTCTAATGAAGCACGGGGCAGAGGATGGAACTTTGACTCTCTTTAGCTTAAAATATAAGTTCCGCCCCAGTTAAGTCAACCATTGGCCCAAGCGTCAAAAACCCGGGAAGCAACGAGCAACCGCCTATCCTTTCCGGCCGCCGGTTCAGCTTGCAACTTCCCGGGCAGATAGTTATAATTTTATTTAAGCACGGGTAAGAACACTCATTTTTGATTTCACCTCAGGCTGAATAAATCAAATTTATGGAAAAAATCCCTGATTCGAAAGAACTGGAAAAAGAATTGAGCGACTACCTCTCCAAAAAATATGGCAGCCGCATCAAGGTCCTGGCCCCTCAACTCATCACCAAACCCGACAAGGACGGGGAAGGCAAGACCAAAGGGGACAATCTCAGCAAAATCGATTTCGATCTGAAGCCGCAAGACCTGGAAGCCTATCTGGACGAATATGTCATCAAACAGGACAGCGCCAAGAGTGTCCTGGCCACCAAGGTCTGCACACACTTTAACCGCATCCGCCATTCGCTGGAACAGGGGCGGGATCCGGAACCCGGCGTGGGCTCTATTAAAAACAACATTATCCTCATCGGCCCCACCGGCGTGGGCAAGACCTACCTGGTAAAGCTCATTGCCAAAAAGATCGGGGTTCCCTTTATCAAAGGGGATGCCACCAAATTTTCCGAAACCGGCTACGTGGGCGGCGACGTGGAGGATCTGGTGCGCGACCTGGTTTACGCCGCCGGCGATGATCTGGAATTGGCCAAATACGGCATCATCTATATCGACGAAGTGGACAAGATAGCCTCCTCGGCCCATACCTGGGGCGGTCCGGACGTCTCCCGGACCGGGGTGCAGCGAGCCCTGCTCAAACCCATGGAAGAGACCGAAGTGGACTTAAAAGTCGCCCACGATCCGGTGTCCCAAATCCAGGCCATCGAGCATTACCGCCGCACCGGCAAGAAAGAGAAGCGCACCCTCAACACCCGCCATATCCTGTTCATCGTGAGCGGCGCCTTTGGCGGACTGGACAAGATTGTCAAGGAGCGCCTCAGCCAGAAGAAGATCGGCTTTCACGGCAAAATGACCTCAAAGGAAGAGGACCGCACCTTTCTGAAACAGGTCACCGCCGAGGATTTGATCAAGTACGGCTTCGAGTCCGAGTTCGTCGGCCGCCTGCCGGTGGTGGCAGTCCTGGAGGAACTTACCGCGGGCGACCTTTACGACATCCTGCACAATCCCAATAATCCCATCATTACCAGCAAGAAGCGGGATTTTTGGGCTTACGGCATCAACATCAAATTCGAGGATGAAGCCTTGCGCCTGCTGGCGAATCTGGCGGCTCAGGAAAAGACCGGGGCCCGGGGACTGGTAAGCGTTATCGAGCGGGTGCTGATCCAGTTCGAAAAGAGATTGCCCTCCACCGACATCAAGGAGTTTGTCGTCACCCCGCAAGTGGTGCAGCACCCCGAAGAAGAGTTAGTCCGGTTCCTGGCCGATCCCCAGAATCCGGAACTCCAGGAACGCTTTCAGGAAGCGGAGCGCCGGGAACAAGAGATTCTCAAGGAATTCATCTGGCGCCGGGACCGTGAGGCGAAGCCGCATTACCAACTGCCTCTCACCGAGGCTCGCGTGAACCTGATGGTGGACCATTATTACCAATGGGACTGCGACCTGAAGACCTCCTTCGAAGAGATGGGCCGCCTTTATGAGCAGGTGCACAGTTTCGAGGACCGCTTCTTCGCCGAACATGATATCCAGCTTCATTTCGACGAAGAGGCGGTGGATGAAATCTTGCGCCAGGCCCTGGAGACTGGCAAATCAGCCTACGTGATCTGCAACAATCTTTCCAGTGATCTGGAATACGCCTTAAAACTGGTCCGCGACCGCACCTCCCGGGATCATTTCATCCTGACCAGGGAAGCTCTGGACAATCTGGACACTTATCTCAACCAGGTGATCCAGGATCATTATCTGGCCCAGAAAACTCTGTTTCGGGAGTAATACCAATTTCACTGAAATGAAACAAACCAATCTAATAATTTATTGATATTAATCGTAGGGGCGGGTTTCAAACCCGCCCCTACAACACTACAGGATGTAATTTAGCGACATGATTGGCGTTTCCAAGTTATATTGCGGGGCCGTGGAGCCGGGGGACGTGCTCCGCTATCGCGACCGGCGGGCCCAAGACCTGCCTTCCCATCTACTGCAATTTTCCGCCGATAAAAAGCCGGTGGTGGTGTGGAATACCACTAAACAGTGCAACCTCAGATGCGTCCATTGCTATGCCAAGGCCACCGCGGGCCCGGCCAAAGATGAGCTGACCTTTGAGGAAGGCCTGGCCTTGCTTAAGGACTTGAAGGATTTCGGGGTGCCGGTGGTGCTGTTTTCCGGGGGAGAACCCCTGATGCGGCCCGATCTGTTTGACCTGATCGAGTGGACCGTGAAGAACGGCATGCGGGCGGTGATCTCCACCAACGGCACCCTTATCACCTTTGAGGTGGCGCAGCGTCTGAAAAAACTCGGCCTCTCCTACGTGGGGATCAGCCTGGACGGCACCGAGCAGATCCACGACCAATTCCGGGGCCAGCCCGGGGCCTTTGCCGCAGCCATGGCCGGGGTGCGCCGCTGCCAGGAGGCGGGCCTCAAGGTGGGGCTGCGCTTTACCGTCAGCCGCCTCAATTTCCAGGAGGTGCCGGCGATCTTCGACCTGGTGGAGGGATACCGGATTCCGCGCATCTGCTTCTACCACCTGGTCTATGCCGGCCGGGGCACCAAGCTGGTGGAAGAGGCCTTGTCCCATCAGCAGACCCGGGACCTGGTGGACCTGATCTGCGCCCGCACCCGCAGGCTCTTTGAGGCAGGACAGCCCGTTGAGGTGCTGACGGTGGATAACCACGCCGACGGTCCTTATCTCTACCTGAAGCTGCTCCGGGAAGACCCGGCCAGGGCTGCGGAGGTGTTGTCGCTCTTGCAGATGAACGAAGGCAACAGTTCCGGACGGGGCATCGGCTGCGTCAGTTGGGACGGCGAAGTGTATGCCGATCAATTTTGGCGCCACCATTCCTTCGGGAACGTGCGCCGGCGGCCGTTCAGCCAGATTTGGAGCGATTTGAGCGATGAACTCATGGCCCGCCTTAAGGATAAAAAATGGTATGTTAGCGGCCGCTGCCACGAGTGCCGCTGGCTGGATGTCTGCGCCGGCAACTTCCGGGTCAGGGCCGAAGCCCTGACCGGCGACCTGTGGGCCCCGGACCCGGCGTGTTACCTGACGGATGAAGAAATCGTAAAGGGGGGTTAAGTCTGTTCAAATTCCTGAGGAAGCCCGCTGTGCTGCAACGGTCTTCACCGCGCCCAAAAGCACCATCAGGATGGTTTTGCGCTGGTCCAGCACGTGGGCTCGGGACAATTCTTCCGGAGCTCCTTTTGCCGCCGGCTCCTTTCCGGGCAGCTTAACCTTCCGGGCCTCTGCATCCGACACATCCTTAAATTCCTTGGCCTTCAGGTCCAGGCGGAGGATCCCCTTTTCCAATCTCACCACCAACTCGCGAAGCTGCGTTGGGTTGCTCCTTCTTAAATATTCCGGGAATTCCTTGCTTTTCCAATCAATGAGCTTATCGTTCAGGATGGCTTCGAGGGAGACTTGGTCTACCCCGGCGCAGGGAAGGCCTAGGTCGCTGACGGTGGTTCCGGCCAGAATAGGCTCAACGCTGGTTTGGCGCACCAGACGCAAACAGTCTTCACGCTCCTGCTGGCGTTCATTTTTAATTCCCTGCTCGATATTGCCGGAATTATTCTTTAAATAAAAAAGGGCGTCGGCAAACTTTTTGGCCGATTGCAAATTCCCGAAGTTAATATTGTTGCATGGATGCCCCATATCAACACAATACAACCCGGAAATGTTTCCCTGATAAATCCTGGGACCAGTAATTCTGGTATACGCAAAGTATCTTTCCGTATTATCAGCATTAATAAATTTTATACCTTCTTCAGATACTTCAACGTTGCGTACCACTTTCTCGCTGGCACAAAAGGGACTTTGCTTGGTGTCTTTGACGGCTTCACTGATGGCATCCATAGCCCCTGAAATTGATGATTTCGTCGTGCTTGGCGAGGTCTCTTGAACAACCGTATAGCAGGCAGGCAAAATGCCAAAAAACAAGAAAACATAAAGCAGAGAAATCTTGTTATGGATTTTCATTATCACACCTGGCTGTTGTCCAGAAATTTAATTCAGCATAAATTCCTCTACTTCTCCAAGGGCATGAGATCGGGATTGACGCCGGAGGGTGAGACGAAATTCACCAGTTTCCCTTGCCGGTTGAGATACCAATTGAACATGATGCCCCGCTCTTTGGCCAATGTCATCAGTTCCTGCAGTTTCGGATAATGCCTTGAGGTGTCGTTGGAGATGAAAACCAGGTTTTTGACCTTGATGAAGCGCTGACGGACCAACATCTCCACCATGGGAGTCGAATTGTGGTTAAATACCAGGTCTTCAACCTCCATATTCTTTATTTCCGGGCATTTCCTGAAGAATAGCCCGGGATTGGTTTCAGGGTGATGCATCAACCGGTCGGACTGGGGCCCGCCTGAAAAGGCAAACACATAACTCCGGTCGGGGTTCTGAAAAAGGACATCGTTCTGGATGGCCCTTGTCAGGGCCTGATCCTCCTGCCTGGCGCCTACCACTCCCTGAAACACGACCCGATGATATTTCGGCCCGGGGACGGAGGGTTCGCCAAGGGCCGTTTTTGCTATCGGAGCCGGCTCCCCGGCAGGTTGCTTTAAATCGAGAGGAATTACTCTCAGATTCTTCATTACAGGAAGTGAAGATGCCCTGGAGGGGAGCGCCTCTGGCTTGCGGGAGGCCTGCCCGGACCTGTCCGGGGGAACGGCCAGATCCCTTTTCAGGGCTAATTCTTGCCTCGCCCCCCGGGCGGTCTCCGCCAGCTTCCGGGCCTGCTGCTCCAGTTGTTTCTTGCGGTCCCAAAAGAAGGGACTAAGTCCCTCGATTTTCACCCTCACTTCTATTTTACCCAGTTCCTCCCGGCCTTGGGCCAGGGCGACCGAATCATTGATGATATTTTTGCCGAACTCAAAGTTGGCATGGTTGACGGCATTCTGTCGGCGGAAGAATTCCAGGTCATTCATCAGATTGCGGTTTGCCTCATTCCAGATGATATCTTTCAGTTCTCCCAGTTCAAATTTATCGTAGTGATCGGCGAATTCTGCGAATTCATTAATATTATTTAACGCCTTCAAAAGCTGGTCCATCCGGGCCGGGTTCTTCTTTATCCCTTTATACCAATTGATCAGGTCCTGCGCCCCTCTGAAATCCATGGCCAGACTCAGACCCCGGAGCATGCCTTCCTGGGCAGCCAGAGCCACACACCTGTCCCAGGCCTGCAGGTCTTGCGGGGACAGATTCTGCACTTGCTTTATTTTCTCTGCCCGTTCTTGGGACTGTGACAGCAAGTTTTCCAGTTTGTTCAGGTTGGCGTCCAGTTTGGCGGGGTCCTGGTTCTCCCTGATCATTTTTTGGAGCTTTCTGCCTGTTTCTGTTTGCTGTATCGGCCCGGTCGCCGGCTTTATCGGCTTTTTACCGGATGGAATTTCCGGGGTATCCCGGGTGCGGTCCCGCAAGTCCACGGTCTTGGACTCGCCCTCCCATCCGGTCTTGGACTCGCCGCCCAAGCCAAAAAACGCCGTTCCTTGAGGCCGGCTGTCGCTCGCCACCGGATCGCGTAAAGCCGAGGCCAGATCGGATGGCGCCTTGCCCCCGTCCCAAGGGGCGCTCATTGCTTTGGCCAACTCATCCATGTCGGCCTGGTCTTCCCGGTCCCTTTTGGCCCGCTGCCTGGCCACCAACTCGGCCAGGCGCTCCTGCTCCTGGGCCATCCATCGCTGCATTTCCTGGTATTGAGCCTGCCGCTGGGCCCGGACCTGGGCATTGCTGGCTGCGTCCATCAGGCCTTGCATCGCCACGCTCAGGAGGCCGGACATCATCATCATGCCTCCCATCGAGGCGGGCATCGTGGGGACGCCTCCTGCCGCCACCTTGGGCATCCCATGGTAGGTGAATTTGTTTAGGTGAGCGCCGGTCAAGCCTTGCAACTGACGGCCGGCAGTGCCGGTCCAGCCTTGGGCCCGGAGGTTTTGGGGGGTGCTGAAAAGGGCCAAGCAAAGTGCCGCAGGAATGAAGAACTGCGGAAGGGAGAAACGCTCCGACATGGTTAGCCTCTCCTTTTGGTGGAAGGATGAGACCGCAGTTATCGGAATAGGACGCCCGCCCCACCTCGGAGGGTGTGACCGGCGTGGCGTTAAAACCTATTTATTTGAGTTGCTTCAGATCTTGGTTACCTTGACCGCCTGCAAGCCCTTAGGGCCTTCGCTCACTTCGAATTCCACCTTGTCTTCTTCCTTCAAAGTGCGGAATCCGGAGCCTACAATGTTGGTGTAGTGCACAAACAGGTCGGGGCCGTCCTCGCGTTTGATGAAGCCGTAGCCTTTGGCTTCGTTGAACCACTTGACCGTGCCGGAATAGTTCATGGTTTCTCCACTCCTTTAACCTTGGTTCCTTTGCCGGCTAACGGCCGAAGGCGCAGGCCAAAAAAAAAACGGCCGGCTCCCGCCATCCCGTTATTATCTTAACTTTGTCGCCCCGAATACCGCATATCGCCTGACTAAAGGACAAAAATAAGGATAAAAAATCCCTTAGCACACTTTTGATTTGACTGTCAAGGAATTTCTTTACATTACATTTTGACACTGATTAATCCAAAAGATACAGCGTCCTTGACACGGAAGCAGCTATCCCTCAAAACCTCGCTTCTTTAATTCACTCAAAAATGATCCAGCGGTATATCCAACAGCAGCCGCACATGGTCTTCGGCGCACTCCTCTAAGACCTCCAGGTTATAACCTCCCTCCAGCACGGTAATCAGCCGGCCCTCGGCGCTTTCTTGGGCCAAATCCAGCATCAGGCGCGTCATCTCCCGGTAGGTGTTCCGGTTGAGGTTGATATGCGCCAGGGGGTCTTTGGAGTGGGCGTCGAAGCCGGCGGAAATCATCACCAGTTGCGGGGCAAATTGCTTGAGCCGCGGCATGGCCTTCTCTTTAATCGCCTCCAGGTATTCTTCTCCCCCGCTTCGGGGCGGAAAAGGCAGGTTCAGGGTATAGCCCTTACCCGGCCCCTTCCCTTCTTCAGGCGCGTAGCCGGTGCCGGGATAGCAATATTGCGGGTCTTCGTGCACCGAGCAGTAAAACACCCGCGGGTCCGATTCGAAAAGATGTTGGGTGCCGTTGCCATGATGCACGTCCCAGTCGAAGATGGCCACCCGCTCGAGCCCGTAGTGCTCCAAAGCAAAGAGCGCGCCCAGGGCGATGTTATTAAAGAAGCAGAAACCCATGGCCCGATCCCTTTCTGCGTGATGTCCCGGCGGCCGTACCGCGCAGAAGGCGTTATCCAACTCGCCCTTCAGGACGGCATCCACCGCCATCATCACCCCGCCCACGGCCAGCAAGGCGGTCATGTACGAATCCTTGCAAATGCCGCAATCCTGGGTATCCAGGATCTGCTTGCCCTGTTCGCAAGCCTCTCTGAACCGCTGGATATATTCGGGTGCATGCAGGCGCTCCACCCATTCCAGCGGCGCATAGTCGGGCCTTAAGCGCACCAGCAATTCATAAAGTCCGCTTTCTTCGAGGGCGGCGTGGATGGCTTTCAGGCGGTCGGGGCGTTCCGGATGCCATGAACCAGGATCATGCAGCAGATAGCGGAGCGCATAAACGTAGCCGGTGCGGCGCATGGCTCTCTCCTGTTATCGATTCAGCCGTAGAGGCCTACTCCTCATCGGGGCTGGATAAACCAGCCTAACTCGAATGAATGGAGTTTGTAAACCTGAATTAAGATGCAGGCACCCCAAGTCTCTCCAAAATCTTTTCCATTAAGCACCATTTGGTGAAGGCAGATTGCAAGAGGTTGAGACCCACAAAGGCGGTGAACAGGTGCCAATAGGGGCTGTATAGATAGCCCAAAGTTAGAGATAATAAAACAAAGCTGCCAGCGATAGCGCGGATATAACCTTCCATTGTTCTCATATCGGCCCCTCCTTACATATATATCCAAAATACTTATCCATTTTACTCATTAAGGCCAAAAAAAAAGGCGCGAGCGGCAAATTTTTCTGCGAATATCCGCTCTCGCCTCTTGATCTGTGGGTTCGCCTTAACTAAGCCGTTTCCAGGCGCTGCTCCACCACGTCCCATTTGACGCTGTCGAAGAAGCTTTTTAGGTAGTCTGCCCGTTTGAGGCCATAGTCGACCATAAAGGCGTGTTCAAAGACATCGCAGACCAGGATGGGGTTGCAGCCCGAAAGGTGGCCCACGTCATGCTCGTTGATCCACTGATTGAAGATCTTGCCGTTTTCGATTTCTTCATAACAGACCACCCAGCCGATGCCGCGCATGCTTGCCGTGGCCATGAAGTCTTTGGCGCAGGCCTCCACTGAACCGAATTGTTCCGTTACCCGCTTGGTCAGTTGCGGGGCCTTCGCCGGATTGCCGTCGCCTCCGAGATTCTCGAAATAGAGTTCATGGAGACGCATACCGTTGAATTCCCATCCGAGACGCCGCTTCAGTTCGGCGAATTCCGGGGTCGATTCCTTGCCGGCTTTCAGCAGGTCCGCCAGTAGGTCCATGACCTTGTTAGTATTGGTCACGTACCCCTGGTAGAGAGTGAAGTGATTTTTCAGTAGGGTGTCGCTGAAGCCTTTCATGCCCAAAAGGAAAGAGAAATCCTTCGCGGTATAACTCATACAGAGCTCCTTTCTGTCCCCGGTCGCCTTGAGCCACCAGGTTTTAGCTAAAGATAGTGACGACCTGGAACAATTCAACCCGGCCGGGAAAATTTCCAAGCCCTGAAG
Organism: Deltaproteobacteria bacterium; assembly: GCA_023381945.1. The sequence goes on along the minus strand of JAMCQY010000261.1, from coordinate 10,158 downwards.
CCAGGCACTGGTCAGCGGTAAGACTCCATTTGGCCCTTACCATGGCCTCAAGCGGGGACTCGATCACTCACCGATATTTTTAAGTTTTTGAGAGAAATACCGAATAAATTTAGGGGAACAGATAAAGATGAGGCCTCTGCGAAAATCCCTGCCAACAGGCCAGCGGGTCTCATTAAAATGGAAAGCAGGCGCCCTCGCCTGCCATATACAGCCGGCGGCGGCTGTTCTTCGATTTTCACAAAGGTCTCAAAGATGCAAATAAAGCCAACTTGTCCAAGAAGCCAAAGGGTGTCCAGGCCCGGGAAGGTCGATCCGCCATTGCCGGGGCGCAAATCCGAAGTCTCCCGCGCGGCCCCTGAACCTGCCTCGGCCCCGTCTCCCGGCAGCGGCATATCCTCTTCCTCACCTTCCTGGCCGCCTAAGCCTTTGCCTTTTCTAGAGGCTATGAACGAACTGAGCCTGCACGGTATCGGCATTGCCGACCGCGACGGAGTCATTCGCTACACCAATAAGGTTTGTCAAAATATTTACGGCTTAAAGAGTGAGGAGATTATTGGCCGCCATTTTCGCGAATTTTATGCCGATCCCAAGACCTTGAACTCCATGCTGGCGCAGGCTCGAACCTATGGACGGGTGGATAATTACCCCATCATGGCCCGGCATCGCGACGGTTTGCCTATCCCGGTGGAGGTGAGTCTGATGCGGGTCCAAGACTCCTCCCGCCAACTGCTGGGCAGCGTGGCTGTGATTCATGATAAACGCAATTCTGAAGATCTGTTGAGCCAGATGCAAAAACAAGAAATGGCTCTGATCCGCCTCAACCGCAGCCTGGAGTGGGCCAATCTCGAATTGGAACGGACTAATCGCTTGAAAGATGAATTCCTGGCCAACACCTCCCATGAACTGCGAACGCCGCTCAGCGCCGTCCTGGGCTTTCTGCGCATTGTCCTGGATAAATTATACGATAACCCGGCGGAAGAGCGCGAGTTTATCCAGAATGCCTACGACAGCGCCAAAAATCTTCTGAATCTGATTAACGAGCTGCTGGATACTGCCAAGATCGAGGCCGGCAAGGTGGACCTCAACCTGGTCAAGGTAGACGTCTCCCTGGCTTTTGAAGAAGTAAAAAAATTAAGTCAGCTGCAGGCGGCCCAAAAGGGCTTGCGCCTGACCTTTCAAGCGCACCAGGTAAAAGTGCGGGCCGATCCCGATAAATTACATCAGGTTCTGCTCAATCTGGTGGCCAACGCCATCAAGTTTACCCAGGCCGGCGAAGTCGGGATCATTGCCCGGCCCTACCGTGCCAAGGGCCACGTCCGCTTTGAAATCAACGACACCGGCATCGGCATCCCCCAAGAGATTCAGCGGGACTTGTTCCAGAAATTTGTTCAGGGCGATGGCTCCACTTCCCGGAAATATGGGGGCAGCGGTCTGGGGCTGGCCATCTGCAAGAACCTGGTGGAGTTCATGGGCGGCCGGATATGGCTCTCCAGCCCCGGTCCGGGGCAAGGCGCCACGTTCTATTTCACCCTGCCCTTAATCTCGGAGACGCCTCTCTACTGGCGCCGTCTGGAGGACCGGGAACGGGGCCTGGAGGTCCACGGTCCGGGGGAAGGTCCCCTGGTCCTGGTGGTGGAAGACGAACCCAAGGTAGTTGAGGTCATGACCCGCATTCTTAACAAGCACGGCTACCGGACCGCCTATGCGGTGACCGCCGATGACGGCCTGGAAGGCGCCCGCCGCCTGAACCCGGCCGTGATTACCATTGATATGGGCCTGCCCGCCCGGCCGGAGGCCTTCTTGCGCGATGGTCTGGACCTTTGCGCCGCCTTGCAAAAAGATCCCCAAACCAGCGGTATTCCGCTGATTTTAGTCACTGGTCATGATACTTCGATCGACCACAGGATGAAAGAAATGCCGCCGACCCTGACTAAACCGTTCCGGGCACAACAATTGGTGCAAAAACTGGGCGAACTCCTGGCCAGATGAGTGATGGCCGGTGATTCCGGCCATTCTGGAGGCAACATGCCGGACCAATCCCGGGTATTGATTGTTGATGACGATCTTGCTTGCTTAAAAATCCTTAAAAAATTTTTGGAGAAGGATGGCTATCAGGTCGTCGCCGCCGATAATGGCAAACAAGCCCTGACCTTAGCCCATGCGGCTAAACCGGATTTGATCATCTGTGACTGGATGATGCCCGGCCTGGACGGCCCCCGGGTCTGCCAGGCCGTTAAGGAAGACCCTTGCCTCAGGGACACCTTTTTCATTTTTCTCACGGCCCTGGACAAGGGTCATATCGGCCAGGGCATCTCCCATGGGGCGGATGATTTCATCACCAAGCCCATCGACCCCCAAGAAGTCAGCGCCAAGGTTAAAGCCGGGCTGCGCCTGAGCCTGGCGCATCGGGACCTGTTTCAGCAGGCGCAGCGGGATGGGCTTACCGGCGCCTATAACCGGCGGTACTGGGAAAATGTCCTGGATCAGGCTTGCCGGGGGAAAACCCGGTTCACGGTAGCCATGGCTGATATTGACCTCTTTAAGGAGATTAACGACGGTTGGGGACATTTGACCGGAGACGCCTTCCTGCGGGACCTGACCCGGATTTGGTGCACCAAACTCCAGGAGGGGGAAATTCTGGCCCGTTTGGGGGGCGACGAATTTGCCTGCCTGTTCTGCCGCTCGATGCGCCGCCTTAAACTCCTGCGCCAGGAAGTGGAGCAGGAATTGGCCGTCATCTTTCCAGACCTGCCGGTGGGAGTCTCCCTGGGGTATGCCGAGTTTCACCCCCGGCAGCCGGCGACCCCCCAGGATTTGACCGCCGAAGCCGACGACCGTCTCTACCGGGATAAGCGTCAGCGCAAAAAGAGCAGGTTCCGCCAGACTTCCTCAGTCTTAATGCGGGCCGGTTGAAGGGCTCTCCTAACATAATCCTGTTCCAAGTTTCTGCTTAGGAACCGATTTTTCAGGTAAAATCCTGCCTTGCAGGCTTAATTATCACGTTGTGTTGTTCATGCGGGAGCCTGGATAAAATTGCGCTCCCCAGCAGGAGCTCGGAGCGAGAAATGCAAGGTGTCCTTGGCATTGACTGGCTGCCAAATGCATTCCCCGCCAAGTCTTTTCATTGCGTCAGGCCTCTTAAAGTAGTATATTGCGACCATTGGCGCGTTATTCTGCCGCCTCCAAATCCTCTGGGTCAAGCAAGCCCTTTTGGATCAGGGCCTTTTCCAGTTCGGCCAGTCCTTGCTTGAAGGCCGGGTAAAGAGACACCGCCAGGGAAACCCCCTTGCGGGTAGGGACCCATTCTCCCTCTTGTTCCCCCGGCACATGCACCCGGATATCGATAAGGCGGCGGCCCTTAAATTCGGACAGCGACAGAAATAAGGTCTCACGGGCATTTTTGGTAATCTGACTGATGGTTTCGGACATTTTCCCCCCTGTGGCCTCCTCGCAAGGAAGCCTGATGGGGATTGACTTCGCTTATCTAATCGACCTTGTCAACCCCTTTTTCAATGCAGATTTATAATACCTTAAGCAGACGCAAGGAAACGTTCAAGCCCCTGAGCCCTGGAAAAGTGGGTCTTTATGCCTGCGGCGTGACGGTTTATGACGACGTCCACCTGGGCCACGCCCGCTCCTGTGTGGTCTTCGAGGTCCTGGTGCGCCATTTGCGCCACCGCAATCTTACGGTTACTTGGGTTAGAAATTTTACCGATGTCGACGATAAGATTATCCGCCGGGCCCAGGAAACCGGGGTCTCCTGGCAGGAGGTGGCCAGCCGCTACATCGCCTCTTTCCGCGAGGACATGGCCGCCCTGGGGGTGCCGCCGGCCCAGATAGAACCCAAGGCCACGGAGCACATCCCCCAGATCATCGAACTGATCAAACGTTTGATTGAAAAAGGCTTTGCCTATCAGGGCGGCGAGGATGTCTATTTCCGGGTGCGGCGGTTCCGCGGCTACGGCAAGCTCTCCGGCCAGAGTCTGGACGACATGCTGGTGGGAGCCCGCATCGAGGTGGACCCCCATAAGGAAGATCCCCTGGATTTCGTCTTGTGGAAGGGCAGCAAACCCGGCGAGCCCTCCTGGCCAAGCCCCTGGGGCCCCGGACGGCCCGGCTGGCACATTGAATGCTCCGCCATGAGTATGCACTACCTGGGAGAGACCTTGGACCTGCACGGCGGCGGACAGGATCTGGTCTTCCCCCACCACGAAAACGAACTGGCCCAATCCGAGGCAGCCACCGGTCAGACCTTTGCCCGCTTCTGGCTGCACCACGGCCTGCTAACCATCAATCAGGAGAAGATGTCCAAGTCCCTGGGCAATTTCTTCACCGTCAAAGAGGTTCTGGCCCGCTTTCCTGCCGAAGTGGTGCGCTTCTTCCTGATCAACAGCCACTACCGCAGCCCCCTCGATTTTTCCGATGCCGCACTGAGCGAAGCCGAGGCCGCTCTGCTGCGGCTGTACAGCGCCCTGGCCCGGGTCCAGGAGATCCTAGGGCCTTATCCGAATTTTACGCCCCAACCTTCCATCGACTGCGTCGTCAACCTGAGTCTGGAAGAATGCGCCCGTCTGGGCTCTCTGGAGGCCCGCTTTGAGGCCGCCATGGATGACGATCTCAACACGGCCCAGGCCCTGGGATATCTTTTTGACGCGGTGCGCCTGCTCAATCGTCTGCTGGAGCAGCCTTCCCACGATCCCGGCTATCTCACCATCCTCTGGGAGACTTATCATTCCCTGTTAAAGCTCGGCCGGGTGCTGAACCTGCTCCAGGCCGATCCTTCGGTGATGGTCAAGACCCTGCGCCAAAAGGCCGCTGACCTAAAAATTACTCCGGAAGAGATCGAACGCCTCGTCGCGGAACGGGTCCAGGCCCGCTTACAAAAAAATTGGGCCAGGGCCGACGCCATCCGGAAACAACTGGCCGAGTTGGATATTCTGCTGGAAGACACGCCGCAAGGTACGACTTGGCGCGTTAAAAGCTAGGGCGAAAAGGAGTTCCAATTACGATGCCTGTAAGCATTCCTTCAACCCTTGTATATTGGTATGGTCCTTATCCTATTGATAGGATTATCTCTGATGAATCTTTTGGCGGTAATGGCTTATATTTATTTTCTGGCAAAGCAAAATAACATTTAGAACACGCCGAAATGGAACTTATTGGAGGACTTCCAATTTAAGCCTTACAGGTGAATATTGAATCAAAGGAACGTATCATGAAATTTCGTGTAATAATCGAACAAGACGAAGACGGTGTTTTTGTGGCTCAATGTCCCTCTTTACCCGGCTGCATCTCTCAAGGAAAAACCAGGACTGAGGCCCAAATCAACATTAAAGAAGCAATTGAAGGATACCTGGAGAGCCTGGCAAAGCATGGAGAACCGATTCCACCATCCATAAGCGAAGAGATTATTGAAGTCGCGGTATGACCAGACTTCCTGCGATTTCCGGCCGTGACTTGGTAAAGGCCTTGGCCAAGTTTGGTTATTTGTACGACCACCATCGGGGCAGCCATATTATTTTGCGTCATCAAGACCCTCCCCACCGCCGCCTGACCATTCCTGACCATAAAGAGATCGCCAAAGGAACTTTAAAAAATATTATGCGTGAAGCAGGCTTGACGCTCGAAGAACTACTCGGGATTATCTAGATCGACTTTTCACCCTTTCCCCCATAAAATGTTATCTTATAAGCATATTTATGCCGATTAAGCAAATATGTCCGACCGCTTTCATTTAGTCACCTCCTTCCAGCCCAAAGGGGATCAACCCGAGGCCATCAAGCAGTTGGTCCGGGGGGTGCGGCGCGGCCAGGAACACCAGGTGTTGTTGGGGGTCACCGGTTCCGGCAAGACCTTCACGGTGGCCAACGTCATCGCCCAGGTGAATCTCCCCACCCTGATTTTAGCACCCAACAAGACCCTGGCGGCCCAGCTTTACGGGGAATTCCAGGAGTTTTTCCCGGACAACGCGGTCGAATATTTTGTCAGTTATTACGATTACTACCAGCCCGAAGCCTATGTTCCCCAAGCGGACCTCTACATCGAAAAAGACTCCTCCATCAATGAAGCCATTGACCGGATGCGCCATTCCGCCACCCGCTCGCTCTTCGACCGCAACGACGTGATCATCGTGGCCTCGGTCTCCTGCATTTACGGCCTGGGGTCGCCTGAGGCTTACCAGGGAATGCTGCTTTATCTGCAGGAGGGTGACGAGATCAATCGCCGGGAGGTCCTGGCCAAGCTGGTGGAAATCTTATACGAGCGAAACGACCTCGATTTTCACCGGGGCACCTTTCGGGTGCGGGGCGACCGGGTGGAGATTTTCCCGGCTTACGAAGAGGACCGGGCCATCCGCCTTGAGTTTTGGGGCGACACGGTGGAATCCATCCGGGAGATCGACCCGTTGCGCGGTAAGACCTTGCGGCAGCTCAAAAAGATCACGGTCTACCCCGCCTCCCACTACGTCACCACCGACCTGACCCGGCGCCGGGCCCTGGCCGCCATCGAGGCCGAGTTGGACGAACGGGTGCGCTGGTTCCGGGAGCATGACAAACTGCTGGAGGCCCAGCGTTTGGACGAGCGCACCCGCTTCGACCTGGAGATGATGAAGGAGTTGGGCTTCTGCCACGGTATTGAGAACTATTCCCGGCACCTCACCGGCCGGGGCCCGGGCGAGCCGCCCCCTACCCTGCTCGATTACCTGCCCCGGGAGTCCCTGGTGGTCATTGACGAATCCCACATCACCGTGCCCCAGGTCCAGGGGATGTACCGGGGGGACCAATCCCGCAAACGTACCCTGGTGGAATACGGCTTCCGTCTGCCCTCGGCCCTGGACAACCGGCCCCTGAGTTTTGAGGAATTCGAGGCCCGGGTGCACCAGGTGCTCTACGTCTCCGCCACCCCCGGCCCTTACGAGATGGAAAAAGCCGCCAGCCGGGTGGTGGAACAGATTGTCCGCCCCACCGGCCTAATGGACCCCAAAATCACCGTGAAACCCGCCACCAACCAGGTGGACGACCTCCTGGGGGAGATTCGGGTCCGGGTGCAGCGGGGCGAACGGGTCCTGGTCACCACCCTCACCAAGCGCATGGCCGAAGACCTCACCGAATACTACCAGGATCTGGGCCTCAAGGTGCGCTACCTCCACTCCGACATCACCACCCTGGAGCGCATGGAGGTCATCCGCGACCTGCGCCTCGGCGTCTTTGACATCCTGGTGGGCATCAACCTGCTGCGGGAAGGTCTGGATTTGCCGGAAGTCTCGCTGGTGGCCATTCTGGACGCCGACAAGGAAGGCTTCCTGCGCTCCGGCCGCTCCCTGATCCAGACCTGCGGCCGGGCGGCCCGCAACGTCCGCGGCGAGGTGCTGTTCTACGCCGACCGGGTGACCCCGTCCATGGCCGCCGCCATCGAAGAGACCAACCGGCGCCGGACTGTCCAGGAAAACTACAATCACGAGCACGGCATCACCCCCGAAACCATCCAGAGCCGCATCAAAGACGTCCTGGCCTCGGTGTATGAACAGGATTATGTCACCGTGCCCCTGGCCGCGGAGGAACAAGCCTCCTACTTAGTGGAAGATATCCCCGCCCAAATCCGTAAGCTCAAAAAAGAGATGCAGAACGCCGCCAAGAAGCTGGAATTCGAACGGGCCGCGGCCCTGCGGGACCAGATCCGCTCCCTGGAGACGGGCCAGATCAAATACGCGTAGGGGCGACCCGCTGGGTCGCCCTGAGTTTCGAGTTCCGAGTTTTTAGTTTTTAGATCCTCTTGCAGTGTCCCACTGTTCTGTCATTCTGAGAGAGCCGCAGGCGACCGAAGAATCTATTCTTTTTGACCCTTCAAGCCAGCTTCGTCCGCACTCTGCACCTTTAAAAAATAAGGGTTTTCGCAGCAAATTATCAGGGTTTCCCCGATTCCCATCCCTTAAATTATGAATTCTCCTAACGGCAAATCTCACAAAAAGGAGGAGTATCCCCAAAATTCCATTCTCCTAAATCCATTCTGAGAGATACAGCGCTCTATTCCACCCATCTATCTGATCTGAACATGTCCAGAGAAGGAGAGCTAATACCAAGTTGCGCTCATACAGGTAACATTCTTTTGTAGGGGCGGACCCATATGTCCGCCCTAGGATGAGGGCGCACACGCGGGTGCGCCCCTACGGGAAGAAACTTTCTTACTTCTATGAGCGCAACTTGGTATAAGACATGAAGCTGCGTCGCCTCAAAGCCATCTGCATCATCGTTCTCGTTGCCTTCACCTGGAACCTCCTCGGCGTCTCCAACCTGGCCCTGGCCATAACCGCTGCCTCTAATTCTTCTGCTTCCTTAGAGACTTCGGATAATCCTCTATTGGCCCTGGCGGCAAAGACCCAGGCCCTCGCCAATGCCTTGGGAAACATTCAGGCAGGAGTGCAACAGGGCCAGGATCAAACCGCGGCTTTAACCGCCGCCAGAAATCAGTTGAACGATCTCCTGGCCCTCCAGGACCCGGTTTCGGCCAAGTTGCAGGAACTTCAGGCCTCCCTGCCGCCGGGCGCCTCATCGGAGGTGATGGATAGATTTGCCAACTTTGTGGCCCAATGCCGGAACGGCTTTGCCATCTTCTCTAATATGGCGGCCGGTCTCGATCAGCTTGTGGCCAAGGACAAAGTCACGGCAGCTGATCTGGCGCCCCTGATGGCCGCGGTAGAAAACCTGGCCCCCTCTTCCGCGGCCCAAATCACCAATGCTTCCCAAAAACTGCCGCACCGGAGAGCGGATATTGAAAAACGGGCGCTGGTCAGGAAACCCGAATTCCGTGTCGGCAGGAGCGCGCCCACCGCCGATGACCTGGCGGCCACGAAAGATATTCAATTTACTCCGGAAATCACTAATCTGGCCAGTCAACTAAACAACGACCCGGTGCAGATGTATCTCTATGTCTTAAATAACGTGGATTATCAGCCTTATTACGGTTCCATCAAAGGCTCCCAGGGGGTCTATTGGGAAAAGGCCGGCAACGACGTGGATCAGGCCTCTTTTCTCATGGCTCTCTTTCGGACTGCGGGTTATCCGGCCCGCTATGTCACCGGCACGGTGCAAATTCCCATCGACCAGGCCATGAACTGGACCGGCGGCAAGACCGCCCAGGCCGCGGTGAACATCCTGGAGAGAAACGGCAATCCCTTGGAGACGGTAACCGCGGCGGACGGCTCCATCACCGCAGTCAACTTAACTCATACCCGGGTCTTGCTTCATGTCCATGACAGCCTGCACGGCCATAAATGGGTGCAGTTGGACCCTTCCTTCAAGCAATTTCAGTACGGGGACGGCATCGACCTGAAGCAGGCCATGGGCTTTGACTTCGATTCCTTTTATAATGCGGCCGTCTCCGGGGCCACCATCAATGAAGCCCAATCCTATGTGACCAATCTCAATGCCGCCAATATCCAGAATAACCTCCAGACTTATGTTAATAATTTACAGGTTTGGGTAAACCAGAACCTTCCCAATGCCACGGTGGGAGAGATTTTAGGCTGCCGAAATATCGTACCACAACTGGTGAATAAACATTTTCGGGACGCCTTTCCTTTTCAAACCTCTACCCCGCAATCCGAACTATCGGTGCTGCCGGATTCCCAGCGTTATCAGGCCCGTTTCCAGATGTATGGTTTCACCTATGACATCAGCCTGCCCGAATTGTACGGCAATAGACTTAGCCTAGCTTATGCCCCCTCTACTCAGTGGGATCAACAAATGATCGATAGCGCCGGGGGTATCTTCAACGTCTTCGCAATGTTCGTGAACATGAAGCCGCAGTTAAAGCTGGAAGGCCAGGTGGTGGCCGAAGGCTGGGGGGTTCCATTAGGGAGCACCCAAATCTGCACCAGCAGCTTTTTGCGGCCCCTTGGGACCACCTGGGACAGCAATGACAAGTATGTCACCACCGGCGCCGATTATTCGATATCTTTGGATCATCAAATGATATCGCTTGACCTGCTAAAACAGCGGGTCGCAAACTTCCAGAACCTGGTGACCGGATTGCCCGCCACTGTACGTAATAAAAAGGTGATTGACGGGAGGTAGTTTTCAGGGTCATCATCTACCTGTTTTTTCTGAGGAAAAGGAGGTAGCGATGACCACTGAGCAGGTTTCTGAAGAGGAATTCCCCTAC
>JAMCQY010000078.1 GCA_023381945.1 Deltaproteobacteria bacterium | reverse complement strand
TCCTGGGAGACATAATAAGGAAGTTTACGATATCCCTGGCCTCTGCCACCCTTATAGCCGTATTGATGCAGATAATCTTGTTCCTGCATGGGAGTGCTGCAAGCCGCTAAGATCAATGCCATGGCTACAAGGCCTAATAGCCGCCGATATTTCATTTTTTCCTCCTGATTAGATTACCTTTTGACTCTAAAGACCCTCAGGCCATTTAAAATCACCATGAGGGAGATTCCCATATCGGCGAAAACAGCCATCCAGAGGGTGGCCAAGCCCACGCCGCCCAGGGCCAGGAAGACGCCTTTGGCGGCTATCGCCAGGACGATGTTGGCCTTGATGATCCGCCGCGCTTTGCGGCTGAGGCTGATGGCTACCGGTAACTTGGCGAGGTCATCAGACATGAGCGCGATGTCCGCCGCCTCGATGGCGGCATCCGAGCCTGCCGCGCCCATGGCGATGCCCAGGGTAGCCGTGGCCAGGGCGGGGGCGTCATTGACCCCGTCTCCCACCATGGCCACGTGGTTTCCCTCTTCCAGCAGCCGCTTCACCACCCCCACTTTGTCCGCCGGCATCAACCCGGCAAAGTAAGAGTCCATCCCCAATCGGTCGGCTACGGCCCGTGCCGCACTGGGATTGTCGCCGGTCAGCATCACCAATTTGTTAATCCCCGCTTGGCGCAGCCGGTCCATGGCCTCCGGCGCCTCAGGGCGCAAGGCGTCCTCGATGACGATTAAACCCGTCGGCCCCTGACTTGATCCCACCACCACTACGGTCTGCGATTCGTTTTCCAGGGCCTCGGCCCGAATGCAAAGTTCTTCGCGGCAGAGTTCCAAATCGGCAAACAGTTGATGGCTGCCGACATAGAAGGTTTCGCCATTGATCCTGGCCCTTACCCCCTTGCCTGGGATTGCTTCAAATTCTTCCACCTGTTTGGTAAAACTGACCCCTTCCTGCTCTGCCCGGTTCAGGATCGCCTGGGCCAGGTGATGCTCAGACTTGCTCTCCACGGCGGCGGCCATGGCGAGAACCTCCCCGGCAGTCCGGCCGCTTAAGGGAACCACTTGGGTTACCGCAGGTTCTCCCCGCGTTAAGGTGCCGGTCTTATCAAAGGCGATCACCCGTATGGCCCCAGCATTTTCGAGATGTACGCCGCCCTTAATCAGGATGCCGCTCCGGGCCGCGCCTGCCAACCCCGAGACGATGGCCACCGGGGTGGAAATGACCAGGGCACAGGGGCACGAGATGACCAGGAGAACCAGCGCCCGGTAGAACCAGGGATTGAAAGGCTGGTAAAACAGGAGCGGCGGCACGGCCATAACCAGGGCCGCCGCGACAATCACCGCCGGGGTATAATAGCGAGCGAACCGGTCCACAAAGCCCTGGGAAGGCGCTTTCTGCGCCTGGGCCTCCTCCACCATGTGGATGATCCTGGCCAGCGTGGTGTCGCCCGCCAGGTGGGTCACCCGGACCGCCAGTGAGCCTCGTTGATTGATCGATCCCGCGAAGACCGCATCCCCCGGGCCCTTCTTGACCGGCATCGACTCGCCCGTTATGGGTGCCTGGTTGACCGTGGAGTTCCCTTCGATAACCTCGCCGTCCAGGGGTATCTTGGCGCCAGGGTAGATGACGATCGTCTCACCCAGCCGCACTTCTTCCACTGGCACTGTCGCTTCGCTCTCTCCCCTTCTCACCGTGGCTTCCTGCGGGGAAAGTTCCAGGAGGGACCTGATGGCCCGGCGGGTTCGCTCCATACTGTAATTTTCCAAGATATTCGCCAGCGAGAAGAGGAAGACGACAGCCGCAGCCTCCGTCCATTGTTCGATGGCCGCGGCGCCGATCACCGCCGCGGTCATAAGGAGATTCATGTCGGGAGTCAAATTCTTGGCCGCCGCCAGCGCCTTTCTGGCCGTAGAGAAGCCGCCGACGATGATTGCCGCAGAGTAGAGAAAATCCGCCAGGACGTGGCTGAAGCCCAATTGCAAGAGATCGATACCTAAAACAGCACCCAGATGCATGAGAACCGGTCCTAAGACAGAATCCAGCTGTGAGACCGCGAATCCCATGCCGGCCAGGAGCGCACACAGGCCCAGGAGAATAACCTGTCTTTTTCCCGCCCGGGACGGCACCGCCAGTTCTAGCCTCTTTACCCTGGCCGTGAAGCCTGCCCTGCCTATGGCCCGAATGACGGCCTCAGTATCCGTCAGGGCCGGATTATAATGGAGCCGGAGCGTTCCCGAGACCAAAAAGAAATCCATCCTTTCGATCCCGGCCAGTTTTCCCAAGGCTTTCCTGATCAGCGTCTCCTCGTCGGCGCAGTCCATGCCCTCGACCACGAAAGTCGTGGTATTGATTTCACCGGCAGGGACCGCGTAGCCGGCCCCTTGAACAGCCTGGATAATCTCATGCGGTTGCACCTGCTCAGGGGAGTATTCAACCCGCAGGCTCGACTTGATAAAATCGGCTTGCGCGCCCGTCACGCCGTTAAGCTTGCAGACGGTTTTTTCCAGCAACTGGGCGCAGTCCGCGCAGTCGAGACCCTGGACCGGAATGTCCTCTTTGACGAGTTTGCTTACCGCGGTTTCGGGTTCAGTCTTCTTTTCTTCTTTCATTTCTCTCCGACCTTGATCGCCTCTCTATCTCTTTCGCCCGTACGGATGCGCACCGCCTGCTCCACCTGTAAAACGAAGATAACCCCGTCTCCGGGATTCCCGGTATGGGCGGCCTTGGCAATGGCGCCTACCACTTCTTCCACCAACTCGTTCTTCACCACTGTCTCCAGCCGTATCTTGGGGACAAATTCCCGGACGACCTGGTCTCCGGGCACTCTGACCCGGCCCCGGCCAAAGCCTTTTATCTCTATAACGCTCATTCCGGGAAAACCGGCAATCTGCTGCAAGGCGCGCGTTACTTTGGAAAGCATGAAGGGCTGGATATAAGCTCGGACTTCTTTCACGATTAACCTCCTTAAATCTCCGGCAGGCGTTCGGCGAAACGCTGGTAGAGCACCGGTAGCACGATGAGAGTAAGCAACGTGGATATGAACAATCCAAAGACCACCACCACGGCCAGGGGGCGCTGCACCTCCGACCCCGGCCCGCTGGCGAATAAAAGCGGGATCAGCCCCAGGATGGCCACCAGCGCGGTCATCAAGACCGGGCGGAGACGCCGTTCACAACCTCGCCGCACCGCGTCCTCCAGAGGCGCGCCTTCCTGGCGAAGCTGGTTAATCTGGGAGACCAGCACCACCCCGTTGAGCACCGCCACCCCGAAGAGGGCGATAAAACCCACCGCAGCCGGCACGCTCAGGTAGAGACCGGTGATCAGCAGGCCCAGAATGCCGCCGATGAGGGACAAAGGGAGGTTCAGGATGATGAGCGCGGCATAGCGCACTGAGTTGAAGGTCATAAAGAGGAGCAGGAAGATAACGGCCACGGTCACCGGCACGATGAGCATGAGCCGCTGCATGGCCCGCTGTTGATTCTCGAAGGCCCCGCCCCATGTGAGATAATAGCCCGGGGGCAGACCCAGGCGAGTTTGCAGGCTCTCTTGGCCTTCGGCCACCAGGCTGCCGATATCCCGCCCTTCCACGTTGAACTCCACCACCACCCGGCGCTTAGCGTCCTCCCGGCTGATCTGGACCGGGCCCTCCTCCTCCGTAATCGTCGCCAGATCCGCCAGGGGAATGCGGCGGCCACCCGCAGCATCTACCAGGATGTTGCCAATGGCTTCAGAGGTGTTCCGCCGCCCTTCGGGGAACCGCACCAGCACGCCCACGCGCAGTTGCCCCTCGATAATTTCGGTGGCCACCTTGCCGCCCACCGCCGTTTCGATGACCTCTTGAATGTCAGCCACGTTGATGCCATAACGGGCGATGCGCCGGCGGTCGATTTTGACGTTAAGATATGGCTGCCCGCCCACCTGTTCCACCCTCAGGTCGGCGACCCCTTTAACACTCTTGAGAAGGCGGGCCGCATCTTCGGCCTTGCGCCGCAGCACCTCCATGTCGTCGCCGAAAATCTTGACCGCCACCTGGGATTTTACCCCGGAGATGAGCTCATCCACCCTGAGGGCGATGGGTTGGGAAAAGTTAATCCCGATTCCCGGTATCTTCGCTAATTCAGTCCGCATCTTTTCCATCAGCTCTTCGGAAGTGCGGGCCGTCCGCCATTCCCGGCGGGGCTTGAGGACTACAACTGGGTCGCTGAGATTGGGCCCCATGGGGTCGACGGCAATTTCGGCAGCCCCCATCTTGGAGACCACCGTAACCACCTCGGGGAACTTCATCAAGGCCTGTTGCATCTGGCGTTCGATCTCGATCGATTGCGGTACGGAAACCGAAGGCAGCCGGATAATCTGCGGGGTGAAATAGCCTTCATCAAGTCTCGGAATGAACTCGGTGCCCAGGAAGGGGGTCATGCCGAAAGAGAAGAGCAGGAGCCCGGCCGTTGCAAGGATCACGGTCTTCCGGTTCTCCAGCGCCCAGGCCAGGGCTGGACGGTACAGCCATAACCCGGCGCGCAGCAGCGGACTCTGGCGCTCCGGGCCGGGTTTGAGAATAAAGGAGCAGAGCGCGGGGATGGCGAAAATGGACAGCAGCAGCGAAGCCAAAAGGGCGATGGCCACCGTGAAGGCCAGGGGAGCGAACATTTTGCCTTCCATGCCTTGCAAGGTCATGATTGGCAGGAAGGTGACGGCGATAATCAATTCTCCTAAAAGACTGGGTTTCCTGACTTCCAGAACGGCTTCCAGCACCGTGCGCATAAAGCCCTGGCTGCCGTGGTTTTCCGCCAGGCGGTGCATGACGTTCTCCACCTGGATGAGGGTGCTGTCCACGATCATGCCGATGGAGATGGCCAGGCCCCCCAGGGACATCAGGTTGGCGGACAGCCCCGTCTGCCGCATGGCGATGAAGGTGGCCAGGGCTGCCAATGGCAGTGCCAAGGAGATGACCAAAGCCCCACGCAGGCTGCGCAAGAAGAGATACACCACCAGGATAACCAGGATAATCCCCTCGGCAATCGCTTTGGTGACGGTGTTGATGCAGTCCCGCACCAGGCCGGTGCGGTCGTAGAAAGGCGTAATCTTGAGACCGTGGGGGAGTATGCCGCCGGCGTTGATCTTGTCCACTTTTTCTTTAACTGCGGCTACGACTTCGCGGCCGCTGCCGCCTCGGATCATCAGGACGATGCCGGCCACAGCTTCGCGCCTGCCGTCTTTGAGCACCGCGCCCCAGCGGGTAGCCGGACCTTCAACTACGGTGGCCACATCCCGCACCAACACCGGGGCGCCGTCCACTTCCTTCAGGACCACCTCTTCGATATCTTGCGGGGTCTGCATCAGGCCCAGCCCGCGCACCAGGGAAGCCTCACTGCCCTTCTCCAGGATGTTGCCGCCGGCATTGGCATTGTTGCCGGCCAAGGCGGCGAAAACCTGCTGCAAGGTGAGGTCGAACTTGCGCAGCTTGTCGGGATCGACATTTACCTGGTATTGTCGCACCTGGCCACCGAAGGAGTTGACCTCCGTCACTCCGGGCACGGTCTTGAGCAGAGGCCGGACTACGGCGTCCTGCACGGTGCGCAAACGCATCAGGCGGACAACCTCCTCAGCCGGCGAGCCAGGCGCAGGGGAACCGGGCTCCTCAAGGGTGTATTGATAAATTTCCCCCAGGCCGGTTGAGATAGGCCCCAGGGTGGACTCGGCTCCTTTAGGCAGTTTGTCGCGCGCCGCAATCATTCTCTCCAGCACCAGTTGCCGGGCAAAGTAAATATCCACTTTGTCTTGAAAAACCGCGGTCACCAGGGATAGTCCAAACTTGGAGAGAGACCGCAATTCCACCATATCGGGCAAGCCGGCCATCTGGACCTCAATGGGGAAGGTAACCTGCTGCTCCACCTCCACCGGCGACATGCCCGGCCAGGTGGTAATGACCTGCACCTGGATGTTGGTGACGTCGGGGAAGGCATCCACCGGGAGTTTCAGGGTGGCGTAAATACCATAGCCCACCAGACCGGCCAGGGCTATCAGGATCAGTAAACGATGGCGGAGAGAGCCGGCAATTATTTTCTCGATCATGATTTAGCCTCTATTCGGCCTCTAAAGCTTCTTTTTCCAGTTCGGACTTGAGAGTAAAGGCGCCTTGCACGACCACCCGCTCACCTTCCTTCAGACCCTCCAGCACTTCCACCCGGCCATCCCCTTTCAGACCCGCCTTAATGGATCGTTTCAGGTAGGAGCCGGGTCCCTGTTCGATAAAGACATACTGCTCGCTGCCCGCGGCGAGAACTGCGGTTTCCGGGATATTAAGGGCCGTCCGGGTGCCGGAAGTCACCAGGATGGTCGCAAACATCCCGGCTTTTAGCTCCCCCTTGGAGTTTTCCACTCTGACCCTGGCCCGGGTCATACGGGTGGCCTTTTCCACCATGGCGGCAACATAATCGATGGTTCCGGCAAAATCTTCCTGGGGCAGGGAACTCACCCTGATAGTTACCGGAGAGCCGGTTTTGACCAGGGGCAAGTCTTTTTCAGGAGTCTGAACGAAGCACCACAGAGTTGAAATGTCGGCCACTGTGAAGAGTTCTTCGTCCGGTTTGACCACCAGGCCGGGGGTGGCCTTGCGGTCCACCACCTGTCCGGAGATGGGCGAACGCAAGGAGAAGGTGCTTTCTACCCCGGCGTGATAGCCGGGGCCCTTTCTCTGCTTGGGCCTGAACATGCGTCCGATATCGGCATCGTTCAAACCCAGAAGATGGAGGCGGTTCTCGCCATAATCCCGCTCCGCCTGGGCGAGCTCAAGTTTGGCCTTCCTCTCCAGGAACTCGGCCTGGCTGATGGCCTTCTCCTGCCACAGGAGGCGCGCCCGCTCAAATGCCTTCTGGGCCAAATTATATCCAGCCACCGACTGCAAAAAGGCGGCCTGGGCCTGGCCCAATTCCACGCTGTCCATGACGGCCAGCACGTCCCCTTGCCGGACCGCGGCGCCATAATCAGCCACGATCTTTACCACTCGCCCGGCTATGCGGGAGCTCACGCGAGCCATCTTCTCCTCATTGAAAACCAATTCGCCGGTAAGCTGCACCTTTTCGGCCATTGGCCCCGCGCTGGCCGGTTCCACCTTGAGGTTGGCCCGTGTTGCCGCTTCGGGGCTCAATTTCACCTGACCCGGCTCTCGGGCTTCATCTTTGTGATCTTCGTGCTTCTTTTTACCGCCGGATTTGCGGCCTTCAGGTTTGCGAGCGTCATGGTCGTCAGATTCATGCTGTTGGGACTCGTGGCCGCGGTCCTTATCCGGGTCTTTTTTTTGGACGCCCCCGGGAAGGAAAAACCAAATCACCACGGCTAGAGCCAGGACGCCGGCGCCGAGGAGGATTCTCTTGGGCGTGAAATAATTGTGCAACATGGCTTAGACACCTCCGCCGGCAATGCGCCAGAGTTCCACCCTGGCCAGCCAGTAGTCCAGCAAAGACTTGTAATAATCCTGCACCGTGGCCCGGTAGACCCGGCGGGAATCCAGCAGTTCCAAAAAGCCCGTCTCTCCCTGCCGGTAGGTGAATTCGGCCAGGCGCAGAGACTCCGCCGCCTGGGGCAGGATATTTTTCTGGAAAGACTCCACCTGGCGCCGGGACACCAGGTAGAGGCTGTACTGGCCCGCCAGCCTGGTCTCCAGATCCTGCCGGGTGAGGGCGAGATCGGCCTCGGCCTGGCGCCTGGCGGCCGCGGCCCTGTCCACCTCGCCGCCCTTGCGGTTCCACAAGGGCAGGGGGATGGAGACGCCGCCCCCCGTGGCGGTCAGGTCAATGTCGCTGTTGTGGAAGGCTTTCACGGTCACGTCCGGCACCCAGGCCTGCCGCTCGGCGCTCAAGGTGCTCTCAGCCTGGCGCAGCGCGGCGTTTTGGGCGGCCAGCAGGGGGTGGGCCGTCAGCGCCGCCTCGCGCCAGCGCGTCAGGGGAATAGCCTCATCCAGGGCGGAGAAATTGCCGGTAACGGTAAAATCGGCAGACAGGTTCTCCAATAAAAACCGGTTCAACACCTGCCGGTCCCCGGTGAGCGTCGTCCTGGCTTTTTCGTGTTCCCGTTCCAGGGAGTAGAATTCCACCTGGGCCTTGATCAGCTCTATCTGGCGGCTTTCTCCCAGGCGGACGCGTTTTTCCACCAGGTCGAGAAGCTGCTTGGCGGAGTCGAGGTTCTCCCGGGCCACCTTGACGAATTGCTCGTCTGCCAGCACCCGGTAGAAGAGTTCCCGCAACTTGCCGATGATATTGAGCTCTTCGTTGGTTACCAACTTCTTGGCGCTGTCTATCCCGAAGCGGGCAGCCTCCTGTCTCCGGGCCCGGCGGCCGGGCCATTCGAGGGTCTGGGAGAGCGCCACCGTATAACCTGTGCCGGTAAAAGGTCCCGGACGCTCCTGTTCCCGGGACGCGGTGCCTTCCACCTGCGGGTTGGGATATTGTTTGGCGATGCGCAGTTCGGCTTCGTTCTTCTTCACCCCTTCCCGGGCCTTCTGGAGGCCGGGGTGAACTTTTATGGCGACCTCCTCCAAATCTTTCAAAGAATAAGGGCGCGCTTCGGCCGCCCCAGCCGCCTGCGACATGAAAAGCAGGCAGATTAATGCAAAGACGGGAACCCTCTTGAGACGCAAGATACACCTCCGTCAAGAGAAAAATTAAAAGCAGTTGGAATTACTTAAAGATTAATGCGTGATAAGCGGGATTCAAGCTTGGGGCGGGCGGAAAAAGGGGGGGCACCAAAGGTTTTTCCGCATGGGCAGTGAAGTCGGCGAGCAAGGTGCGTAAGGAGCGGAAAGTGACCAGTTGTCAGAGGCTACAGTCAGGGAAGACAGGTGGCACAAGCAGAAGCACGGTGAGTCATGCCCCTGGCAGGCGCCAAAGTGGCAAGAGACCTCACCGGCTGTTGCCAGCGACGGCAGGAGGACGGCCCAAATGAGCATCAGACAGATGACTCTGCGAAAAGCGCGAGATCGCATGGTTATTATTTATCAGCCTCTTCTTATCAGGTCAACGTTTTTTTGCGCCGAACTCCAGGTACGTCCAATCCGGGA
>JAMCQY010000344.1:8093-9078 GCA_023381945.1 Deltaproteobacteria bacterium | reverse complement strand
ATCTTCGCTGGCTGAGGAACTTTTCGTAACAGAAAAAACTGCCACGGCTCTCCTTGACCTTTGGATTTTAAGAATTATTATATTTGCAACTAAGTTGATTTTGGGATAATTTCTTTTTATGAGTGACCGTTGCGATTTTCGCCAGTGGCTGGCTGATCAGGGCCTGAAGCTCACCGCCACACGCCTGGCGGTGCTGCAGATCCTCGGGGCCTCGCCCCGAGCCCTGCGGGCCCAGGAAATCCTGGAGGCCATCCGCGCCCGCCGCCGGGTGAACAAAGTGACGGTGTACCGCATTCTGGAAGATTTTACCCAGCGCGGCATGGTGCGCCGCCTCTCCCTGGAGGGTCGCGTGAATCACTATGAGCTGGCCTGCGAGCACCATCCGCCCCACCCTCACTTCCAATGCCATGCCTGCCGGGAAATCCAGTGTTTGGACCCGGCGCCCATGACCCGCATGTGGACCGCATGTGGACCGAACTTCAGGGGGCCGGTGGGGAATCGCGCCGATCATATCGACATCCGGGTGGAGGGCCTGTGCCATAAATGCCGTGAGGAGAGTTGAGGAAGTTTTCAGTTGCCAGTTCCCGGTTGCTGGTAAATGGTCCTGTAATTACTGTTGGAAACTGAGAACCAGGAACTTGGGAACTATAACATTAAAGGCAACCAGGTTGCACTAATCGAGCGCTGGATAGATGAACGGCAATCCAGACAAAGATAATAAAGGTGGTTCATTGGAAAAGGCTATAACTAAATCTTCGCTGGCTGAGGAAATTCACGAACACCGGACCGCGCCTGTCCCCGTATCCCCCCTCGGTTGGAGCATCAGGGGCCGTCTGCTCGCGGCAGCCGCGGCCTCGGCCATCCTCTGGTTAGCGGTGGTCTGGGCCATCGGCTGGCCGACATAAAATCGCTAATGGATGCCATTGTTTTAGATGATCTCACCCTGGGCTATGACGGACATCCCGCGGTCCACCACCTGACCGGC
>JAMCQY010000344.1:0-8083 GCA_023381945.1 Deltaproteobacteria bacterium | reverse complement strand
GCGGGCTCGATGACCGCGGTGGTCGGCCCCAACGGCTCGGGTAAGAGCACCTTGTTGAAAGGAATTACCGGCATCCTGCGGCCGCTGACCGGCAGGATCGACCGGGGCGGCCTAAACACCTCCCAGATCGCCTATCTGCCCCAGCAGGCGGAGATCGATCGAAGCTTTCCCATCACCGTTCTCGACCTTGTGTCCCTCGGGCTCTGGCGGCGCATCGGCATGTTCGGCGGGATGAATAATGAGTTATGGCAAAAAGCCCGGGGAGCCCTGGCCTTGGTTGGCCTCGATGGGTTCGAACGCCGCCCCATCAGTGATCTGTCGGCCGGGCAGTTTCAACGGGTCCTCTTCGTCCGCCTGTTGTTGCAGGATTGTCCCATTATCGTTCTCGATGAGCCCTTCACCGCCATCGACACCCGGACCACCGACGATCTTCTCAGCGTCATCCGCCGTTGGCATTCCGAGAATCGCACTATTATTGCGGTGCTGCATAATTTCGAGCATGTCCGGGCCTACTTCCCCAAGACTCTGCTGCTGGCCCGCGAGCCCATCGGCTGGGGCGGTACCGCGGAGATTATGACACCCGAAAACCTGCAGCTTGCCCGCCGGATGTCCGAAGCCTGGGACGAAACCGCCGAGGCTTGCCGCCGGGGGGAACCATGTTGAGCCAGCTTTTTGCTATCTTTCTGGCTCCCTTCCAGGACTTTTTCTTCATGCGCCACGCCTTGGTCGCCTGTCTGGCGCTCGCCCTTGGCTGCGGTCCCGTGGGGGTGCTGTTAGTCCTGCGGCGCATGAGCCTGTTAGGCGACGCCCTGTCACATGCGGTCCTCCCGGGGGTAGCGCTGGGCTTCCTGGTTTCCGGCCTGTCGCTTTTCGCCATGACCATGGGCGGGTTCATTGCGGGTCTCATTGTTGCCCTCCTGGCCGGGGCGGTGACCCGCCTGACGACGGTGCGGGAGGATGCCAGCTTTGCGGCCTTGTACTTAATCTCCCTCGCCTTGGGCGTGCTCATCATCTCCTGGCGCGGCAGCAGCATTGATCTTATTCATGTTCTATTCGGCACCATTCTGGCAGTGGATGACGCCGCCTTGATCATGGTGGCCGCCATTACCACCATCACCCTGCTTATCCTGGCGCTCATCTACCGGCCCCTAGTTGTTGAGTGCGTCGATCCGGGTTTCCTGAGGGCCGTCGGCGGCTGGGGAGCGCTCATGCATTTCATTTTATTGCTCCTGGTGGTCCTCAATCTGGTGGCCGGTTTCCGGGCCCTGGGAACCTTGATGGCCGTGGGCCTGATGATGGTCCCGGCGGTGTGCGCCCGCTTCTGGGCCAAACAGGTCTGGTCCACGTCGCTGGCTGCCGTGGTCATCGCCATGCTGTCCGGCTATGCCGGTCTGCTCCTTTCCTTCCACGCCAACCTGCCTTCCGGACCATCCATCATCCTGACCGCGGGTCTTTGTTACCTCCTGTCGGTGGTCTTCGGATTGCATGGCAGCATTTTGGGCCCCCACCGGAAGAGAGGACATCTTACCGGCTAAATCTTTAACCTGGGAATAATAAAATGCTTACCATGCGGCTTTTCCTGCTATTTTTGCTCATCCTCCTGACCATAAGCACTCCGGTCTCCGCAGCCGGGACCAAGGTCAAGGTGATCGCCAGTTTTACCATCCTCGGCGATATGGTCAAAAATGTCGGCGGCAACCGGGTCGAAGTTACCACCCTGGTGGGTCCCAACGGCGATGTCCACGTGTACGAGCCGACTCCCGCAGCTGCCAAGTCAGTGAGCGCCGCCGCCCTGGTCGTGGTCAACGGGCTGGGTTTTGAGGGCTGGATGGACCGCCTCATCCAGACTTCCGGCTATAAAGGTCCGGTCGCGGTGGCGAGTCAGGGGATTATACCCCGTGAAATTACCAGCAGGGAGGAAGCGGAACACGAAGATGGCGCCCGGCATGAACATAAAATCGATCCCCATGCCTGGCAAAATTTGCGCAACAGCTTGATCTATGTCGACAACATCGCCAAAGCCCTCAGTTCGGTGGATCCCACAGGCGCCGCCGTTTATCAGGCCAATGCGGCTGTCTATAAAGCCAAGCTTAGCGACCTCGATAAATGGGTGAGGGCCGAGTTCGCCAGCATACCGGAACAGAAACGGCGCATGATTACCTCCCATGACGCCCTGGGCTATTTGGGCGCGGGTTATGGCATTACCATCCTCTCCCCGGTGGGCTTTAGCACCGAGAGTGAAGCTTCCGCCGGCGATATCGCCAAACTCATCCGGCAAATCCGCCGGGAAAAAATTACCGCGGTCTTCGTGGAGAATGTGACCGATCCGCGCCTGATGGAGCAAGTCGCCAGGGAAAGCGGCGTGACCTTGGGCGGAAAACTATATTCAGACGCCTTGTCAAAGCCGGATGGCCCGGCGCCCACTTACATCGAGATGTTTAAGAATAACGTCATCAAGATCGTCGCAGCCATGCGGAAAAGCCTCTAGGCCAACTGCCCGCGGCGCCACATAAATATCTCCCATCGCATATGAGCGGTCATAGCCAATTTTCCTAGGGGCGTTTCTAAGCTCCTGCTCTATCTTCTTGGACAGGTTAATCGACGCACGACTTTCCAGCCTCTCTTTTTTCTACCTGGCAGGTGGATTCCGGGCGTGGGCGTCTTAAATTATAGTGAATGCCAAAACTTTTTTCCTCTATGGTGCCTCCAAATCCCTCTTCCTCCTCTGTTTAAAGGGGATAACTTACGGATTTCCTTTGAAAGTCCCCCCTTGAAAAGGGGGATTTAGGGGGATTTCAAAAGACCGCATTCAGAAGAAATTTTTGGCATACTGGTATAAAAATACGATTCGTAGCAGAAATTCAAAGGAGGCCAAAGGATGAAAGTCAAAATCATGGCGACGGCAGTGGTTTTAGCGGTGGCGTTGATTTGGGCCTGCGGCGAATCCACGTCCCAGCAGGCCAAGGCAACCTTGCAGAACAACCAGGGACAGAAGGTTGGAGAAGCAAAATTGACCCAAACCGCCGACGGGGTGAAGCTCGACCTGAGCATGGAAAATCTTCCCCCCGGGGTGCACGCCTTCCATATTCATGAAAAAGGAGACTGCCATGGCCCTGATTTCATGAGCGCCGGCGGCCATTTCAATCCCTTTAACAAGCAGCATGGCCTGAAGAATCCCCAAGGCCCCCACGCCGGCGATTTACCTAATATAACGGTAGGCCCGGACGGCAAGGCCACCGTTTCCGTGGTGGCCAAACTGGTCACCCTGAAGGACGGGGAGAAGAACTCCCTCTTTCAACCCGGCGGCACGTCCCTGGTCATTCATGAGAAAGCCGACGACGAGATGACTGACCCCGCCGGGAACGCCGGAGGCCGCATCGCCTGCGGCGCGATTACTAAATAGTAATCTTCTCCGGAGAGGCGGCGAACGGGAAAGATTTGCCCCCGCAGTTTCACTCACTCGCTGAATAAGAGAAGGATTGGCGCTAAGCTCAGGGCTGCCTGAGAGCCACCTGCTGTGAGGTGGTTTGCTTTTGGGATTTTAAACCAAAATTGCAGGCAGAGCCGGCATTCTCACTATCCACCTCTAGAATCTTCGGTACCGGGCTTTCCCGGCAATCTGACGGCCCAGCCGAATAAAGTGAGGAATCGAGCCCGGCAACTCTCGCAGCGGAAAAGTTTGCTCTGGGGAAAATGGCGCATCCACCTGCGGCGGTGTATCCGGTGTATCTTCCCTTCTCCGCAGCGGGGACATAGACTATTTTGTCCCATCTTGACCATGACGAGCTTCCTTTAGCAGGTATCCTAATGGGAATCAGCGAGGCGGGTCAATCTATTTTCTAAAAACCGGATCAGGCGGCTCATGGTCTCATTATAAGGGGTGGCTACCCGCATCTCCCGGCCATACCGGCAAATTGCGCCGTTGAGCGCCTCGATTTCCGTGCGCCGCCCGGCCTGCAGATCCTGCCACATGGAGGGCCAATGCGCCGCAGTAGGGGGTACCAGGTCTTCCAGGAAATGCCGGAAATAGACGGCTGCTTCCGGATAAT
Source organism: Deltaproteobacteria bacterium (assembly GCA_023381945.1). The sequence goes on along the minus strand of JAMCQY010000344.1, from coordinate 4,034 downwards.
GCAAGGTAATGCCCTTGGCACTGGCCACTTCATAAATCTCCTTGATGATCAGCCGCATCAATTCCCGGGTCTGGGGGTCGTCACCCAGAGCGCCGTATGGCGCTCCCAAAATGGCCCCCAGCGGATTCAAGGCACAGTTATACAGGACCTTGTCCCACAGGTGCGGGATGATCTCGGCCACCACCTCGGTGGGGATGCCGGCCCGGTTAAGATCCGCCGCCACCCGGGACAGCTTTTCGCCGGAAAGCTTCCGGTCCATGGCCCCCAGCAGCACCGGTGCCGCATACACCGTGACCGTGACCACCCCCGGCTGTTTGATATGGGCCCCGAAGATGACCCGGGCTCCGATGGTTCGTGACTCCCCAAACTCCCGGGCAATGATTTCCAGGTTGCCCAGGCCGTTTTGCACAGAAACGATCAGTCCCTGAGGTGCCAGCCTGCCTCTCAACTGCCGGCAGGCCTCCTGAGTGTCAAAAGATTTGACGCAGAGCAGGATAACCTCATAGGGCGCATCGTTTTCGGGTTCGAGGGGCGCGGCGGTAAGAGGACCGATCCGAAAATTTCCCCAAATACCATCAATCTCCAATCCTTGGCGACTGGCCTGCTCAAAATGCTCACCCCGGCCCAGGCAAGCCACTTCATGGCCGGAGTGTTGCAACAGGCCAGCAAAGACTGAGCCCAGGGCCCCGGTTCCGGCAATGAGATAACGCATGTGAAAGACGGTTTTTAGTTTCGAGTTTCGAGTTTCGAGTTTTTGGTTTATTGTTTTTCTATTAAAAGGCTGGTTAATTGGACTGATATAAATGACCATCCCGGTTCTAAATCATGAACACCCTGCGCCAAATGATCAAGGAATTGTTGCTGGAGGAAAGCCATTCCAGCCTGGAACTCTCCCAGCGCCTGTCGCTGCCGGAGAAAGATGTCCTGGACCACCTGACCCACATCGCCCGGGCCCCAGGGCCGGGTTACCGGTTTCAGATAATCCCGGCGGTCTGCAAAAATTGCGGCTTTGTCTTTAAGAAGCGGGAACGTCTCACCATTCCGTCCCGCTGCCCCATCTGCCACCACCAATCCATCCGCCGGCCGCGCTTTGCGCTGTTAAAGAAATGATTGTGGGGGAGGGCCAGGGAGCCAGCCCCCTGCCCTCCCCGAAATACAATCCTACTCCACCGTCACGCTCTTGGCCAGGTTGCGGGGCTGGTCCACATCTGTGCCGCGCAGATCGGCGATATGATACGCCAACATTTGCAGCGGGGTCACCAGGACGATGGGCGAAAGTTCCAGCGGCACGCTGGGCACGGTGATGACGTTCTCCACCCGCTCCCGCACCTGGTAGTTGTCCTCTTCGGTCAGGGCAATAATCCGCCCGCCCCGGGCCGCCACTTCTTCGATATTCCCCTGGATCTTCTCCAGCACCGGACTGCGGGTGGCCAGGACCACCACCGGCATCTCCCGGTCAATGAGGGCAATGGGGCCATGCTTCATTTCTCCGGCCGCGTAGCCTTCGGCGTGGATATAAGAAATCTCCTTTAGTTTCAAGGCCCCTTCCAGGGCGATGGGGAAGTGGAGGCCCCGCCCCAGATACAGAAAGTTCTTGGCCTCCACGTATTGCCGCGCCGTTTCCCGGGTCTGGACATCCATGTCCAGGGTCTCCTGCACCCAGGTGGGCAACTTCATTAAATCAGCCAGCCGGTGGCGCACCTGGTCCCTAGTAATTCGCCCCAGCTTCGCGGCCAGAAACAGGGAAATGAGATAAAGGGCCACCAGTTGGGTGGTGAAGGCCTTGGTGGAGGCCACGCCGATCTCGGGTCCGGCGTGGGTGTAGAATACCGTATCCGCTTCCCGGGCGATGCTCGAGCCCACCGCGTTGACAATGGCCAGGGACTTGGCCCCCAGTTCCTTGCCCGCCGACAGCCCGGCCCGGGTATCCGCGGTTTCCCCGGATTGGGAAATGGGGATCAACAGGGTTTGGGCATCCACCAAGGGCTCGCGATAGCGGAACTCGGAGCCCAGATCGATCTCCACCGGCAGACGGCACAGGCTTTCAATGAGGAATTTCCCTACCATAGCCGCATGAAAAGAGGTGCCGCAGGCCACCAGGAAAATCTTGCGCAGGTTTTTGACGTCTTGATCGGTAAGGCGGAATTCCTCCAGGATCACCTCCCCCAGGTCCGGGTTAATCCGGCCCCGGAAGGTGTCGATCAAGGCCCGGGGCTGCTCGAAAATCTCCTTCTGCATGAAGTGCTTGTAGCCAGCTTTTTCGGCCATGGCCGGGCTCCAGGTGATATGGTTCACCTGGCGTTGCACCGGTTGTCCGTCCCGGCCCAAAATCTGATAACCGCCGTCTTTGAGCACCACCAGGTCGTAATCTTCCAGGAAAATCACCTGCCGGGTATAGGGCAGGATGGCCGGGATATCCGAAGCCAGGAAATATTCACCCTCACCCAGGCCCAGGATCAGGGGGCTTTCCTTGCGAGCCGCCACCAGCATCCGGGGTTCTTGAGTATTGACGATGCCCAGGGCATAAGAGCCGCGGACGGTCTCCAGGGTTCGGCGCACCGCTTCCAAATACTCCGCGCCCTCGCGCAGATATTTGGCAATGAGGTGGGAAATGATCTCGGTGTCGGTCTCCGAAGAAAACTTGTGGCCATCCTTGAGGAGATCTTCCTTCACCTCTAAATAGTTTTCGATAATACCGTTATGTACCACCGCGATGGAATCCACCAAATGGGGGTGGGCGTTGGTTTCGGAAGGGCGGCCGTGGGTGGCCCAGCGGGTGTGGCCGATTCCGACCTGGCCCGGCAGGGGCTCCCGGCGCAGCAGCTTGTCCAGTTCGATCAATTTGCCCACACTGCGGCGAATGCCCAGACCGTGATCGCTGATCACCGCCATCCCCGCCGAATCATAGCCCCGATACTCCAGGCGTTTCAGGCCATCCAGAATGATGGGCATGGCCTCCTGGGGCCCCAAGTATCCAATAATCCCGCACATAATTACCTCTCGCCTCTAATAGAATAAATTCCAGCCAAAGTTTTTAGAACCAATGCGCCCAACCCCGTCTTGCCCTTCCCAAGGCCCGGGTAAGATGGCTAAGATATTTCAGGTTTGCCCAAAAGTAGCGGCCAAAGTCCGACCAACCCATCTCCGCCAGGATTTGTGGACAGGCACAAAATACGCAGACCGCGGGGCGTTTCCCCCAAGGCAGACTACAGCCCCCTTTGGTCAAGGCCGGACAGACAGAGATACCGGCGCTTTCTGTCTGCTCCGGCCAGGGGCCATCGGCAGATGTAAATCTTTTGAGTTTACGGCCCAAATAAGACCCCCGGAAACAATAGAGATATCCCTGCTTCCTTTTTCCCAGGTCAAGGACCGGCGAGACCTTTACTCCGTAAAGAACATCGTCCAGCGCGCTGAAGGGAATCTCCGGCTCCCGGCAGCACTCGCTGCCACAGGCGGGACAGTACAGGTAATAGGGGGCGAAGATCCGGTGCAATTCCTCTTGCCGCCTTTCATTATCCGCCTGAAATTCCTTGGCGCCGGCCTCGGTTGCACCCTGGATGGGTACGGCAGGTTCACGTCGTTCCGCGCACGTCCGCAGCAAGCATAGCCAGGTTGCCAGAACCCGCCGCCCCCACAGCCGCAACCTTAGTCCTGTCTGAGGTCGGCTTCCTGCTGTAACCATGAAGGTTTATTTCTTCTTCTTCCGCTCCAGGTTCACCTGGCGGCCCCGGGCGATGGCCAGCTTTCCCGGGGGCACCTCGTCGGTGATGGTGGAACCGGCCCCGATGTAAGCCCCGGCGCCCAACGTCACCGGCGCCACTAAAGCAGTGTTGCTGCCAATAAAGGCCCTTTCGCCGATAATGGTGCGATGCTTTTTCTCCCCGTCAAAGTTGCAGGTGATGGTGCCGGCCCCGATGTTGGTCCCGGCGCCGACATCAGCGTCCCCCAGGTAGGTGAGATGCCCGGCCTTAACCCCTTCATGGAGCACCGATTTCTTTACCTCCACAAAGTTGCCGACGTGCACCTTCTGCCGC
>JAMCQY010000403.1 GCA_023381945.1 Deltaproteobacteria bacterium | reverse complement strand
GGGCAAAATTCTCGGCTATGGGGGTGGAGGGGGTGATGGGATAGCCGCAGAGGCCGTCCACGATCCGGGTCAAGACCGATAGGGCCGCCTGGTTGCCGTCCATCAGGACTTCCTGGCGCTTTTGCATATTTTCCAGGAGTTTTTCCGGGATGGTGCCCAAGTCGTAATTAAACAGCTCGGCCGCGTCGAAGCGCTCCCATTCAGTCTGCCAATCGACGGGAACGATCTGCTCTCTTTTGACTTTGCGCAGTTTGTGGTAGGGGAGTTGCTGTCTTAAACTATCGATCTCGGTGCTGGGTCTCATGCCCGGTCTCCTCATCAAGGGAATAATGCTAAATTATTTTCTCAAAAATGTTAATCACTGGCAATGGAAAATCAATTGACAAAAGATAATTATCCTTCAAAAATATATAATATATTAAATGAAGGATAAAAAATGGTAGGTGATTCGCCTTACCATGAACTGACCGAGGGCCAACGGCAAATTTACCAGACCACGGCGGAGGTTTACCAGGAGTACCTGGAGAACCTGAGGCAGGCCCTGGCGTTCAAGGGCGGCATGCATTGGAAAAAAATCCGGGGCCGGGAGTACCTGTACCGCTACCGGGATCGCTTCGGCCACGGCGAGAGCCTGGGGCCGCGCTCGGAGCATACGGAGCGGCTTTTTCGAGACTTCAGCCGCGAGCGCCAGGAGATCGCTGACCGCCTTCGGGACTTGCGCTTTAGATTGGCGGAGCAAGCCAGGTTTTGCCGGGCCGCCCTGATTCACCGGATGCCCCGGACGGCCTGCCTGATCCTGCGACGACTGGAGCAGCACAGCCCGGGACGGAATTTGCTGGTCATCGGCGCCACCGCCATTTACGCTTATGAATTCGCCGCCGGGGTTTTTTTGAAAAACTGGTGGGGCGGGCCTCCGTGCCCGCCGAATTCACCTCACAGGCGCAACAAAGAATCATTCCAGAGAGAGTCCGGAGCTCCGGACCTCCTGGCCGACGCCCATCGCCGCCTTATTCTGGCCGGTGAGGGCAAGATCTCCTGGGAGGAGTTGCTGCGGGTCTTGCAACAGGCGGACCGCTCCTTTGCCGCGCTGCCGGGAGAAGGCTGCCGGGCGGTGAACCAGGACGGCTTCCTGGTGTGCCTCGCCAAATCCGAGATTCGGCGGCCTGGCCGGACTAAGGCCGTCATGGTGCCGGGGGCGCGGGAACCTTTGCCGCCGGAGGCCGGTCACCTCCAATACCTGTTGAACTCGCCCAGGTTTTCCCAGGTGGTTATCGGCCGGGACGGCCGCCCGGCCACGTTGGTCACCCCTGATCCCTGGGCCTTTGCCCTCAATAAGCTCTGGTGGAGCGGGCAGGAGGACCGGGAACCCAAAGCTCGGGCCCGGGACCGCAGCCAGGCCCTGGCCGTGGCCGGCCTGGTCCTACGCTACCTGCCCCAATACGATTTTTCGACCTCGGAGCTGGATATGTTTCCGCAGGAATTAAAACCCGATACGGAAGAAATCGAAGAAATGGGTTCGATCGAAGAATTTTAAATCCAGGAATAAATGGCCTGGAATAACATAAATTGATTATTGCGGGTTGAAAGGGTTAGAATTAGCTTGTGAGTGAAACACTCGATCAGATTATTGAACTTGGGCGCGAGAGGCAGGTCGTCATATCAAATCACGGCTATGATGAACTGGCTGCTGATAATATTTTGGTGAGAGACATAATGATTGGCGTTGCCAAGGCAGTCTTGGTTGAAGATTATCCCGAGTATCCCAAAGGTCCTTGTGTTCTGGTGCTGCAAGAGGATAGTCAGGGTAACCCAATCCATGTAGTGTGGGGAATACCGCAAGGAAGATCAACTCAGCAGTGGTGGTTACCGCTTACAGGCCAGAACCTCGGCGATGGTAAAAGATTTTCTGAGGAGAAAATTATGAGAAAGAGACATCATACAAAACTGGTCCACGAAGGCGAATATGTAGCCGAAGTCGATGTAGAACTCATTTATACAGACGAGGGTTGGTCACCGTATTTATCCCTGGAAGATGCTCAGAAACTGGACGAGGTGAGGGAGGCTCTGCAAAAGAGAGATCTGGAAACAGCTTCCCGCCGCGCCCGGGTCTATTCCTTAACGCCGATTGCGCTATAGTGAAAAATTAGTTTATTGTAGGGTGCGCAAAATTGCGCACCCTGCATCTTCATAGTTCTCCCCCTTTTCTTTCCCCCCTGGACGCCCCGGTCCCCAGTGCCTATCTTTTTCATAAACTTCCGGCAATTGGCTTTTGTCTTACTGACAACTGACTACTGATAACTGACCACTGCCCTATGGAAACCTGGTCCAACCCTCTCCTGCTTTCCCGGTTCCTGTTTGCCCTGACCACCATGTTTCACATCGGCTGGGCGATCCTTTCCGTGGGCCTCAGCCTGTTTTTGGTGGTATTGGAGGTTTTATGGCTCAAGACCGGGGATGACGACTACTACCGCCACGCCCGCTTTTGGGGCAAATTGTTCCTCCTCAATTTTGCGGTGGGGGTGGCCAGCGGCGTGCCCCTGGAGTTTCATTTCGGGGCCAACTGGGCTCGCTTCTCCGCAGCCACCGGGGGTTTTTTCGGCAATATCCTGGGATTTGAAACGATCCTGGCCTTCATGCTAGAGGCCGGCTTCATGGGAGTCATGCTCTTCGGTTGGGGGCGGATCTCCCGGCGCATGCATCTATTTGCCACCTGCATGGTGGCTCTGGGCGCCAGCCTCTCGGCCTTCTGGATCATGGTGGCCAACTCTTGGATGCAGACCCCGGCGGGCGGCTTCTGGCAGGACGGGCGCTTCATTACTACCAGCTTCTGGCAGGCCCTGTTCAACCCGGACATGCCCTGGGGGGTTAACCACATGTGGTTTGCCGCTCTGGAAACCACTCTGTTCGTCATCGGCGGCCTCAGCGCCTGGTTCATTCTGAAAGAGCGTCACGTTTCCTGTTTTACCAAGTCTTTCAAGGTGGCCCTGGCAGCGGCCATCGTCATCGCCCCGGCGCAGATCTACCTGGGGGACGGCTCCGGCCGGTCCATAGCTCACCACCAGCCCGCCAAGCTGGGGGCCATCGAAGCCCTGTGGGAGACCAACCCGCCGGGTGAAGGCGCGCCGGTGAAGCTGTTTGCCTGGCCCAACCAGGCAGAGCAGAAGAACGACTGGGAATTAGGGGTTATCCCCCATGGTTTGAGTCTTTTGATGACCCATACCTTAAATGGCACGGTCAAAGGCTTGAAAGAGTTTCCTCCGGAGGACCAGCCGCCGGTGCCCTTGACCTTCTTTTCTTTCCGGATTATGGCCGGCATCGGTTTTCTCATGTTCTTCCTGATGCTCTGGACGGTTTGGGTCTGGCGCCGGGGAGGACTCGAACCCGCGGCCATCGGCCGGCAGAAATGGCTCCTTTATGCCTGGATAGCCACCGCGCCCCTGGGCTATGTGGCGGTGGAAACCGGTTGGCTGGTTCGGGAAGTGGGCCGCCAGCCCTGGATCATCTATGGCCTGATGCGCACCTCCGAGGGTGTCAGCCCGCTGCCGGCCAATGCAGTGCTGACCTCGTTCTTCGTCTATTTTTCGCTTTACACCCTGCTGTCCCTGGCTTTTTTGGCCTATGCGGCCAGGATTATCAATAAGGGGCCGGATTTCGACAGCCCAGTCCTCCGCGGGAGTGAACCATGAGCCTCACAGACGTCTGGTTTGCCCTCCTGGGTTTCATTCTGTTTCTGGCCCTGGCCTCGGATGGCTGGGACCTGGGGATTGGCATCCTGAGCCTGTTTTGCCGGCATGAGGGGCGGCGGGAAATCATGCTGAACAGCATCGGCCCGTCCTGGCATGCCAATCTCACCTGGCTGGTAGTCCTGGGGGGACTGCTGTTCGGGGCTTTCCCCCTGGCCTACGGCGTCATCCTGTCAGCGCTTTATATCCCCCTGGTCCTCATGCTCTGGGGCCTCATTTTCCGGGGGGTGTCCTTAGACTTCCGGGGCGAAGCCCGCAACCGGCGCCTCTGGAACCTGGGCTCCGGCCTGGGGAGCCTCCTGGCCGCCCTGGCTCAGGGGTTTATCCTGGGCGCCCTGGTCAGCGGCTTAAAGGTCGAGGGACGGGTATTTGCCGGCGGGGTTTGGGACTGGCTCAATCCCCTGGCGGCTCTGGTGGCCTTGGGGGTGTTGTTCGCCTATCTGCTGCTGGGGGCGACCTATCTGATCCTGAAGTCCGAGGGCGAAGTCCAGGAATCGGCCTATCGTCAGGCCCAGGCGGCGGCCTGGTCATTGCTCATCGTCTCCTTCGGCCTCGGCTTCTGGGGCATCTATAAATATCCCTTCCTGTCCCGGAATTGGTTGGTCTCGCCGTCCGCGTGGTTAACCACTTTCCCCGTTATCGTTGCTGCCTTCGCCTTTGTCGCGCTGCTCGCCAGCCTGCTGAAAGCGGATGATCGGGCCCCCCTTGCCTGGAGTCTGGCCATCTTTTTTTGCAATTTTATCGCCATGGCCGCCAGCCTTCATCCCTATATCATCCCGCCGGCCATCACTGTTTCCGAGGCCGCGGCCCCACCGCTGATCCTGGGAATTATGCTGGCGGTGACAATGGTGATCCTGCCGGTGATGCTGATTTACAACGGCTACCAGTACCTGGTCTTTCGCGGCAAAACCAGCGGCGAAGGCGGGGGATACGGAGAATAAAAACGCCGTAGTGGTGGGTTTTAAACCCGCCCCTACGGCATGGTATCTCCGGCACGGCCCTTCTCAGGGAATCAGGACAATCTTCCCGTAAGCCTTCTTCTCCATAATATCACGATGGGCTTTAGCGGCCTCGGCCAGGGGCAGTTCCCGGCCAACCACGGGCTTGAGCGTGCCGTTGGCCAGCCCGGCGCCCAGGGCGGCATGGATGGCTTTAAACTCCTTCTCCGTGACGGCCCATACGTTCAGCCCCAGGATAGCGCCTTCTTTCGCCATGGCATGGCGGGGATCGATGGTTACGGTGCCCCGGCTGCCGATAACCGCCACCCTGCCGCCCGCGGCCAGGACTTCCAGGTCCTTCCCCAGATTCACATTGGCCAGCAGCTCGACAATCACGTCCACCCCCCGGTCCACGGTAATCTTCATGACCTCCTGCAGATACCCGTCCTTGCCGTGGTCCAGGACGTGGTGGGCCCCGTTTTCCGCGGCCAGGCGGCGGCCTGCATCAGTGCCGCCGGTGCCGATGACGGTCAGCCCCGCGGCCCGGGCCAGTTGCACCGCCGCCAGGCCCACCCCGCCGCTGGCCCCATGCACCAGGACAACTTCTCCGGGCAGGGCTTTGGCCTTCTGAAACAGGGCCCGGTAGGCCGCCGAATACGGCACGTAGATGGCAGCGCCCTGGGGAAAGGAGATATTAGGAGGTAATGGGTGGACGCGGGCCTCCGGGCACAGGGTTTTTTCGGCGTATGCCCCGGTCAGGGTGCCGGAGGTGTAAACCCGATCCCCCACGGCTACCCGCTGGACCTCCGGCCCAACTGCCTCTACTACTCCCGCGGCGTCATGGCCGGGGGTGAAGGGCAGGGGTGGGGGCAGATAGAACCCGGCCCGCATGTAGGCCTCATACGGGTTAACCCCGATGGCGTAGACCTTGACCAGCACTTGGCCGGAGCCCGGTTTGGGCTCCGGCGCCTCTTCCAGGCGCAGCACTTCGGGTTCGCCGAATTCATGGACGCGAATGGCTCTCATTATGTTCCCCTTCCAAAGTTGATCTTTGTTGGTGGAGGCTGGGAAGAGAGATGGATTTTGTTCGGAGGAATACAGGTAGAACGGGGAAGTCCCCCGGCCCTCAAAAAAATAAATAGTCATTAGCGGGCCAGGGGGAAAGGTTTAATTGGAGAAAAAATGGCAAAAAAGAGAGGGGACTTTCTTTAGCCTTTTACCCTTGTCTCGTTTCGATCCCGGCATTTTTAGTAACTACGGCCAAAATACCCAGTTGTTTCTGCTCCAGACAACGGTGCATGGACAGGCCGCACTCTTCCAGGCACTGGCGGAGATCAGGGCTGTAAAAGCGGTCATGCTCCGGATGCAGGAAAAGTCGTTTGGCAAGAAAGTTTTGATAAAGGGCTGGATAAAACTCCTCCAGGAAATAGAAGCCGCCGGGTTTCAGCACCCGGGCGATCTCCTTGAGACCTCCCCGCCAATCCTGCAGGTGGTGCAGCACCCCGAAGCCAAAGACGCCGTCCAAAGCGCCGTCCGGATAAGGCAGATTAACGACGTCGCCCACGTAAAGAGAGATACACCGGCGCTGCTCCGGGTTCAGGTGACACAGGGCCTGACAGATCATGCGATAATCGAGGTCCAGGGCGTGGAGCAGGGCAGGGTGGAATTTCTCCATAATTAGGCAGGCCCCGGCGCCGCGGCCGCAACCCACTTCCAGGATTTTCGCCTGCGGGTTCGGGGTCACACTGCGGCCAATCCATCTGACAATTAGGCGCTGGATCATCACCCGCACCGGATTATTGACCATCAGCCGCTCGGCCCAATTTAGCTTCAAGGCTTCACCGCCAGGTGGATCACCGCAATGCCGTTGGTCAGGCGCCGGTAGCGAATCTCTTTGAATCCCAGGCCCGCCAGGGTGGCCGAGACCTCCTCCGGATCGGCGAACATGCGGATGGATTCCGGCAGATAGGTATAGGCCTGCCAGGAGCCCACAAAGAGGCGGCCCATCAGGGGCATAATGTAGAAAGAATAAAAGTCATAGAGCCGGCGGAACCAGGAAGTGACCGGCTGGGAAAACTCCAGGCACATGAGCCTGCCGCCCGGTTTCAAAACCCGGTGCATCTCCTTGAAGCCCTGTTCGGGATGGGTCAGGTTGCGGATGCCAAAGCCGACCATGGCAGCGTCGAAGCTGGCGTCCGGGCAGGAGAGGTGCTCGGCGTCGCCCTGGAGAAAGGCTATGCGGGAGGTGAATTTAGCCCGGGCTACTTTGGGCTGCCCTGCTGCCATCATAGCCCGGTTGATGTCGTAGACCGCCACCCGGCCTGCGGGCCCGATCTTGCTCGCGGCCAGCAAGGCCAGGTCGGCAGTGCCGCCGCAGACATCCAGGACCCGGTCGCCGGCCTTGAGCTTCAGGAGCCGCACCGCGGTCCATTTCCACGGATAGTGCATCCCGAAACTCAGCAGGGTGTTCATGAAATCATAGCGGCTGGAAACCGTATCGAAATGCCGATGCACCAGTTTCTCTTTTTCCGCCGGCGCCACCGGCTGATAGCCGAAATAGGCGAATTCATCCAGACCAGCGGGTTTCGGGGTCTTTTCTTCCACGTTCAATAACCTTCCATAATGCTGCAGGAAAAAGCCTGTTTAATGGCAATTTTATCAATTCCGGGCGGCGAGGCCACGGAAATCTTACAAAAATCCGGTCCGGAGTTCCGTTCGGCCTGTTATTTATCTGCCTCGACTTCTTCCGGCGGATAGGTGATCCGGTTATCCTCAACCCGGGCAAAGGGGGTGAGACGGTGCGCGGCCGGCTTGAGTTGCGGGGAAAGGTTGGCCAAAAGAAGACCCCGGAAGCATTAGTCGAAAGACCGATGGAAAGGTAAGGCCGTTGAGGGAGGTGTCAAGAATAAAAGGATTATGGGTTAGGGCAAGGGGTTAAAGAGGCCAAGATTCCTTTTCCTGACCCCTATTCCCTGATCCCTGACCCCTGAATTAAACCGCTTCTTCTCCGGTCTCGCCGGTGCGAATGCGCACCACCTCCGTCAGGGGATAAATAAAAATCTTGCCGTCCCCCACCTTGCCGGTGCGGGCCTGCGCGATGATGGCGTTGGTGATGGCCTGCACCTGCTCGTCCGGGGCCACGACCTCGATCTTCACCTTGGGGAGGAAATCCACCTGGTATTCCATGCCGCGGTAGACCTCCCGCAGGCCCTTTTGCCGCCCAAAACCTTTGACTTCTGTGACGGTCATGCCCTTGACCGCCAGTTGGTGCAGGGCCTCTTTGACTGCCTCCAGCTTATAGGGTTGAATGATGGCTTCCACTTTTTTCATGGATAATCTCTCCGTCTTTGTTCCGCCGATATTGTTGAAATAAGAATGTCGATTTAAAGATTATTTATTGTAGGGGCGCTGGGTGTGCGCCCTCCTGGGCGGACACATGGATCCGCCCCTACAAAGGCAAAGATCTGGAAATAATAATGAGTAACCGATCATACAACGGTTAAATTGCCAAAAGCAAGAGGAACGAGCCATTCATGTTCCAGGGGAACACTCAAAGCCATGAAAATCTTTGCAGTCAGAAGGTTTAAGTCCCCCCTACCTCGAGGGGAGGGGGTCAGGGGGAAGGTGGTGATCGCTTTTTGAATCACTGGGACACCACCCCCTCCCCAACCCTCCCCCCTCAAAGGGGGAGGGAGTTTAACCGCTAAGGGTTTTTAATGTACTACCGTATCTAACGCGCGAACCAATTTCAAAAGATGGGTGCTAATTCCCTGAAAAAGGCCAAGGCCTTTAAGGCCTCGACCTTTTTTCTTTTGCTGACTGCTGGTAGCTGAAAGCTGACCGCTACTTTTGCAGCTCCTTGACCCGTCCCAGCGGGTCGAAGGATTTATCCTGCCGCAATTCCTCCGCAGTGGGCAATTTTTCCAGCCGTATCAGCTCACCGATGGCGGCCATCTGGGCGTCGTGCCCCAGACCTACTGCGGCCAGAACCTGATTCCCCCTGGCATAAAAGGCCACAAAATTGTGTCCCACCAGGTCGCCGTGGATGATGACTTCGTCCCACTTGTCGGCATAGCCCACGTATTGGGGCATCACCTCAAAGAGCTCGCTCCAGAAGAATGGCACGCGCCGAAACTCTTCGTTTTTCCCCAGCATATTGCGGGCCGCCGCGCGGCCATGCTGCTGGGCCAGCCGCCAGTGCTCGATGCGGATCGGTTCATTATTACGCCAGTCGGGAAAGCGGGCAATATCGCCGGCGGCGTAGAGCCCGTCGGCCACCCGCAAATACTTGTCCACCGTCACACTGCCGTCGGGATTGAGGGAGACGCCCTTCAGGAAACCGGTGGCGGGCTTGACTCCCAGGCCCGCCACCACCAGGTCGGCCGGCAGTTTCTCTC